>DUSC01000289.1 GCA_012842935.1 Hyphomicrobiales bacterium
GACATAACCCTTGCCCCGCTGCCGGCCCTCGATCTTCAGCGCCGTGACGCCGGCCGCCTTCAGGGCGGCAAGCATCGAGCCGGCGTTGAGGCTGACCGGATCCTCGAATAGGTACGACGTCTCTCCGCCGGCCCTGAACCGGCCCTTGCACAAAGTCGGGTAGCCGGCCGGCGCCCCGGGCGCGTAGCGGTCGATGGCGAAGCCGGCGAGCCGCGCCGTGGTGCCCCGCGCGTCTTCCGCATAGTCGACGAATTCCGGCGGCGAGCACACGCCGTTGAGGTTGGGCGATTTACCGGTTGCGTAGGAGGAGAGGTAGCAGCGGCCTTCCATCATCACGCACAGCCCGCCGAAGACGAAGACCTCGGTCTCCACGCTGACGGCGCGGTTCAACGCAGCGATCTCCTGGACCGAAAGCACGCGCGGCAACACGACGCGGCGCACGCCGAAGCTATCGGCGTAGAAGGCGATCGCCTCCGGAGTCGATGCGGCCGCCTGTACGGAGAGGTGCAGCCTGACATCCGGATGGGTGCGTGCCATATGCTCGAGCACGGCGAAGTCCGCGGCGATCACCGCATCCGCCCCGCAGCGTACCGCGGTGTCGGCCGCCTGGCGCCAGCGGTCTGTCTCGCCGACGCGGGCGAAGGTGTTGATGGCGACCAGAACCCTGGCGCCGTGGCCGTGAGCGATGCGCACACCCTCGGCCAGTTCAGCGGGCGAAAAGTTGAGGCCGGGAAAGTTGCGGGCGTTGGTGTCGTCGCGGAAGCCGCAATAGACGGCGTCGGCGCCGGCCTCGACAGCGGCGCGCAACGTGGCGGGGGTTCCCGCCGGGCAAACCAGTTCCATCGTCGGGCTCCTCAGGATTCGTTTGCGTCGCCGGCCTGCGGCACGGCGAGGATGCGCCGCGCCGCGTCGAGGCCACCGAGGATGCCGCTGTCGGCGAAACGGGCCAGCGCGCCGGTCAGGCCGAGGAGGTCTGCCGGCTTCAACTCGGCGTCCTCGATGGCGTTGCGCAGCGCCAGCACCGCGTCGGTCCGGCCGCCGATCGTGACGATACGGCGGAAGAACAGCGCGTCGCCGTCCATGGTGCCGTCGAGCAGGCCGAGCAGCATGAGGATCGGGCCGCGCACCACGACCGGCGCGCCGGCGACGTCCCGCTTGCCGACGACGCTGACGAAGGAGCGCTCTCTGTCTGGTACGATGGTGAAGGCGAAGCCGAGGTCCGTCGGGTCGATGAAGAACCGCTCCTTTGCGAACTCGCCGAGCCGGTCGAACAGGCCGGGCTTTCGCCGCGCCAGCGAACGCAGCGCGCCGGTGAGCAGGGGACCGGCCGGGAAGGCGGCCAGCGGCGGCAGAAGGCGGACGACTCCGGGAAGTCTGGCTTCGACGATTTCGGCCGCCATCACGATCTCCCCGGCTGTCCTGACCTGCCAAGAACTAGGATCGATCGAGCTATTGCGGCTTGACCTAGATCATGGACGGCAGCGATTTCCTCGTTTCCGCTGCATCGGCGGAATCGGATCGGGACACTATCGGAGCGCGCCACGTGTTCCTTGCGCAGGCGCAATGTTCTCTTCGCCGCCGCGTGGCATGGGCGGCCAGGGCAAGCCGGACGAACCGGCGGAGACGGGGTGCATATGGATGCAGAGCGGGCATTCCGCCGCGTGGGCGGAAGCCGCCGGGGCCGGTTACCGGATCGTCCCGCCCGTGCCGCTATGTGTCCGGCCTGAGGCGAGACGACCATGCATCGCCGTGCCTTTCCGCCTTTCGCCGATCTTCGCGTGTTCATTGACCACCTGCGCCGGGAAGGCGAGGTACGCACGGTGCCGGCGCCGGTCGCCATGGCGCTCGAACTCACCGAGCTGCATCGCCGAGTCATCGCCCGGGGAGGACCGGTCCTGCGTATCGACAAACCCGCCGTCGGCAACGACAAGATCTCGCCGATACCGGTCGTCATAAACCTGTTCGGCACCGTCGGCCGGGTCGCAGCGGGATTGGGGACCACGCCTTCCGGCCTCGCCGACCTCGGCGAGCTGTTCGCCTGGCTGCGCTCGCCGCAGCCGCCGCATTCGCTGCGCGAGGCGCGCGACATGCTGCCTGCCACGCGCGCGGCGCTGATGGCGCGGCCGAAGAAGGTTGGTCCGCCGCGCGACATTCGCGACGCCGATCCCGATCTTTCACTGCTGCCGGTGCAGACCTGCTGGCCGGGCGACGCCGGGCCGCTGATCACCTGGCCGCTGGTCGTCACCCGTGCGCCGGGCGACGACGATCCGGCCACCTACAACATCGGCGTCTACCGCATGCAGGTGATCGGCCGCGACCGCGCCATCGTGCGCTGGCTGCCGATGCGCGGCGGCGCCGCCCACCATCGCGCCTGGCGGGCGAGGGGGGAGGACATGCCGATGGCCGTCGTCATCGGCGCCGACCCGGCGACCATGCTCGCGGCGGTCATGCCCTCGCCGGAGGGCGTCTCGGAACTCGGCCTCGCAGGGCTGATCAACGACCGCCGCGCGCCAATCGCGCCTTGCGCGGCGATCCCGCTTCATGTTCCGGCGAGTGCGGAAATCGTGCTCGAAGGCACCGTCTCGGCCATGGAGACGGCGGTCGAGGGGCCGTTCGGAGACCATACCGGCTACTACAACGCGCCCGAGCGCTATCCCGTCTTCACGCTCAAGCGCCTGCGCATCCGCGACGGCGCGCCGTATCTCACGACTTTCACCGGCCGCGCGCCGGACGAGCCGGCAGTGATCGGCGAGGCTTTGCTCGAGGTGTTCAAGCCGCTGCTCAGGCGGCAGATCCCCGAAATCCTCGACGTCTGGCTGCCGCCGGAAGCCTGTTCCTACCGTATTGCGGTCGTCGCAATCGACAAACGCTACCCGGGCCAGGCGCGCCGCGTCATGATGGGTTTCTGGTCGCTCCTGCCGCAGTTCTCGATGACCAAGATCGTCATCGTCGTCGACGGCGACGTCGACATCCGCTCCTGGTCCGACGTGATGTGGGCCGTGGCGACGCGCATGGATCCCTCCCGCGACCTCGCCACGCTCGAGCGTACGCCGGTCGACCAGCTCGATTTCGCCTCGCCGCTCGAAGGGCTGGGCGGCAAGCTCGGCATCGACGCCACGCAAAAGATCGGTTCCGAGACCAGCCGCGAATGGGGCGTCGGCCTGTCGATGGACCGCGCCGTCGCCGAGCGGGTGACGCAGCGGTGGACGGAGCTTTTCCCGGAGAATACGCATGGCTGAAC
>DUSC01000290.1 GCA_012842935.1 Hyphomicrobiales bacterium
CCCACGCCGAGGATCAGTCCGATGAGGTTCATGATGCGCGCCGAGCGCTCGCTGGTGAACAGGTCGCGGACGACGGCGCGCGAGATGGCGACGCCGACCGCCGCGCCGAGCTTCCTGTCGGTGATGGGACCGGTCGCCTTCTTCGCCTTCGGCATCGCCTTCGTGATGCCGGCCATGCTGACCGCCTCGCTCGCGCCTTATCCGCATATCGCCGGCGCCGCCTCGTCGCTGGGCGGCTTCTTCCAGATGGGCAGCGGACTGGCCGGCGGCACCGTGGCCGCGATGATCGGCGATCCGGTCGTCGCCATGGCGACCGTCATCCCGGCGATGGGCCTTCTCGCGATCCTTTGCTGGATCGCGTGGCGGTCGCTGCCGCAGCCGGAAATCCCGCTCTCGTACCGCCTCGGCGAAAACTAGCGCCCCGACGGTACTGCGCTTCAGTCGATGTCCGGCCGCTCGAAATCGCCGGTCCGGGGATTCATGACCCAGAGCTCGCCGGTCGAGATGTCAAACCAGGCGCCGTGGAGGGAGAGCCTGCCCTTGCCTTCGAGGACGCTGACGCACGGAAACGTGCGCAAATTGGCGAGGGAGTAGCGGATCGATATGCGTTCGAGCGCGGTCTGGCGCTCGCCCGCCGTCATCATGGCGTTGCCGGCTACCGCTTCCGCAGCCGGCGCGACCAGACTCATCCACTTGCCGATGAAGTCGCCCGGCGACAGCGGTGCGGCCGACGGGTCGAGAGCGGCGCGGATGCCGCCGCACCGACCATGGCCCATTACCACGATGTGGCTGACCTTCAGACTCTGGACCGCGAATTCGAGGGCGGCAGACGTGGAATGGTACTCCCCGTCCGGGGCGTAGGGCGGCACAAGGTTGGCGACGTTGCGAACGACGAACAGTTCGCCGGGCCCGGCGTCGAAGATCGCTTCCGGCGCGGCGCGCGAATCGCAGCAGGCGATCACCATCGTTGCGGGAGCCTGGCCTTCGCGGGCCAGCGAGCGATACCGGCTGCTCTCCGACGCATAGCGCCCGGTCATGAAGTTGCGATAACCGTTGAGGAGGATCTCGGGCAAGTGCGGCATGGGGGTCGTCTCTAACGGCATTCCGGCACAGCGATCAACGCCTTTCGGCGCGCATGCGAGACTCAGGTCCAGATCGCGACCGGCAGCCCCTGGGCGTCGCGGCCGGGCGGATCGGGAAAGCTGATCGCCTCGCCGCGCGAAAAGCGCTCGGCGACGAGCATCATCGCCGCCGCGTCGAGGAAGTCGTCTGCGGCCGCGCCGCGCGGCGGCGGGCGCCCGAGGAAGGCGCCGTCGTGGCCGCAGGCGGCGAGCAGCGCCCTGCGTTCCGCCATGCCGGCCGGATTCACCTGGCCCTTCACCTTCTTCGGCGTCGACATCGCCTGCCCGCCCGCAAGGCGCCAGAAAGCTGCTTCCGGGTGGGATTCGAAAACCCTGCCGAGGAGGTCGGGACGTGCGCGCAGCAGGCCGTCCAGTTCGCGGATTCTGGGAAAAAGGCCGAAGGCCTGAATGGAAACGCCGCGCGGCGGATCGGATGTCGCCCGCGCGACGCTGCTCGCCAGCCGGTGTGCCTCGTGCCAGCGTTCGACCGACGTGAAATCCTCCTCCGCAGCGTAGACGGCAGCGCGCGAGGGGATGGAAAAGACGCTCGACTGACGCGCCCCGAGGAAGCGCCGGACCAGCGCTTCCGGTCCGCGTCCGCCTTGACCTGTGCGCTCGGGCAGGCCGATCGGCATGTCGACGGCAATCGCTGCGTCGGGAGGAAGCAGATCGATGAGTTCGGCGATGCGGGGGGAAACGCGCGCCTCGGTCGCCGTGCCCGGAACGCGGATGACCGCGATCCAGCCCGCCCTGCAGCCGTCGATACCGGCAACCGCGCGCGCCGTCACGCCCGGCGGTCCCGCGACGGGTGCGAGAGATGGCGCAGGTGCACCATCGCCATGGGGTGCGACAGGCTTTGCGCGTCGGTCTCGAGCGTCAGCTCGTCGGCGCCGCGCTTGGCGGTGCGGGCGAGGATCTCGAACACCGACGCCGTCGTCGACTGCAGCGCCTTGCCGGCGGGCTGACCGGCAAGCAGCCGCGCCAGGAAGACGGCGCCGGTGAGATCGCCGAGGCCGTTGGGCGGCCGCTCGATCATGCGGTGCTCGGCGAGCAGAGCCTCGGTAGCGGTCAGCAGCAGGTTTCCGGTGCCGCCCGACATCAACGACGGCGCGGAGGTCACCAGCATGGTCGGCGGTCCGGCGTCGAGTGCTGCGGCCATGACCGAGCGCAGGTCGTCGAGCGGCGTCCCCGCCATCCAGGCGAGTTCGTAGCGGTTCGGCGTGGCGATGTCGGCGATCGGCACAAGGACGTCGCGCAGCGCGGCAGCGGTAGTCTCGGGCACGTAGAGGCCGCCGAGATCGCCCATGACCGGATCGCAGACATAGAGCGCCTTCGGATTCCGCGCCCTGACGGCGGCGACCAGCGAGGCGACGGCTTCGGCCTGGCCCGCCTCGCCGAGATAGCCGGAGAGTACCGCGGCGACCTCGCCCAGCCATGGCGACCGCTCGAGGTCCTTCATCAGCGCGGCGAACCGGGCGGCGTCGGGAACGATGCGCGTGGCGCGGCCGTGCCCGGGATGCCAGGGCAGTATCACGGTCGGCACCGCCCAGACCGGGTGGCCGAGCGTTTCCAGCGCGAACACGGCGGCCCGGTTGCCGACCGAGCCGCGCGCGACGTGGCTGGATATGACGATGACGGCCCGCGGCGCGTCGGCTTGCTCGGCGGTCATGCGATTCATCCGCGGTAAAGGTGGAGAATCAGCCAGACGGCGAGGCCGAAGACCAAGCCCAACCCGAGCACGCGGCCGATCCGCGTGCCCCAGACCTCGATCGCATCGTCCCGGTCGGCGTCGCCGGCGGTCATATGGCTCTTCGATCGCTGAACGACGCGCGCCATGACCGACGCGCCGGCGAGGCCTCCGCTCGAATCGTGCGCGACCCGCTCGAGGATACGGCGCGATTCTGACTGGTCGGCGGGATCGTCGGTCATCGGCGCGATGTGCGGATTCTTCTCCTGGCCAGCGGCACCAGGCCGCCGGTTCGGCGCGACCATAGCGTGTTGTCCGGCGAAAGTCACAGGTCCGCATCCGGCCTTGCCGGGACTTTTAGCCGGGACTTTTGCCGGGCGCACGTGAGTGACAGCTTGCGGCGCGAATGGTCCGGCCGGGATACCGCCTGGTCGATCGCCCCGTTTCGCCGCGCGGCGATTCGGACTATCGTCCGACCGCCGAACCACAGACCAGGGGTCCTCCATGAAAGCGACAGCGTTGCCCGGCCTTTCCCGGCGCCTTCCCGTCTTCCTCCTCCTCGGCCTGCTGCTGCCGCTCCTGTCGGCCTGCGGCTACAACGCCATCCCCACCGCCGACGAAAAGGCGAAGGCCGCGTGGAGCGAGGTGCTCAATCAGTACCAGCGCCGCGCCGACCTGATCCCCAACCTCGTCGAGACGGTCAAGGGCTATGCCGCGCATGAGAAGGAGGTCCTGGAGGCGGTGGTCGAGGCAAGGGCGAAGGCAACCCAGGTGACCGTGCCGCCGGAGGCGCTGTCCGACCCCGAGGCGTTCAAGGCCTTCCAGGAGAGCCAGTCCGGCCTGACCAGCGCCCTGTCGCGGCTGCTCGCCGTGGTCGAGAACTACCCCGACCTCAAGGCCAACCAGAACTTCCTCGCGCTGCAGGCACAGCTCGAGGGCACGGAGAACCGAATCGCCGTGGCGCGGCGCGACTACATCGAGGCGGTGCGCGAGTACAACACCACGCTGCGGACCTTTCCGTCGGTGCTGTGGGCGACGTTCTGGTTCACCGACGCCAAGCCCTACCAGAACTTCACGGTAGCGGAGGACAAGATCGAAGCGCCGAAGGTCGACTTCGGCACCAAGCAGGGCGGCTGAGCGGACGCGGGCGATGCGCGAACGGCTTCGCGCCACGGCGGGGATGATCATGCGCCTGCTGCTCGCATTGCTGCTGATTGGCCTGTCCGTCGTTGCGGCGCCGGCGGCCGAACTGCCGGCCCTCACCGGTCGGGTGGTGGACAATGCGAGCCTGATCGACGCCGCGACGGAGGCCGCGCTGGTCGCCAGGCTCGAAGCCTTCGAGAAAAAGTCGTCGGACCAGATCGTCGTCGCGACGATTCCCAGCCTCGGCGGCGAGGCGATCGAGCCCTATGCCAACCGCCTGTTCCGCGCCTGGGGCCTCGGCCAGGCGGGCGAGAACAACGGCATCCTGCTTCTGGTCGCCCGCGACGACCGCAAGATGCGCATCGAGGTCGGCTACGGGCTGGAAGGCACGCTGACCGACCTGCACGCCAAGCTGATCATCGAGAACACGATGGTGCCGGCGTTCCGTGCCGGCGATTTCTCCGGTGGCATCTCGCGCGCCGTCGACGACATCGTGATGGTCCTCGAAGGCAACGCCGCCGAACTCGAGGCGCGTGCCAAGCGCAATCAGGACGTCGGCTTCAACTCCGAAGACCTTTTCGTCACGCTGTTCGTCATCCTGTGGGTCGTGCTGTTCTTCGGCGGGTTCGCCATGGCGCTGCTCGCGCCGGTGTTCGGACGCAAGATCGGCCCCGGGCGCTACAGGTGGCTCGGCATGGATATCTCCTACAGCGGGTCGGGGACGTCCTCGGGAGGCGGCTGGTCGTCCGGAAGCTCGTCGAGCAGCTGGTCGTCCGGCAGTTCCGGCGGCGGTTTCTCGGGCGGCGGCGGATCGTCCGGCGGCGGCGGGTCGTCGGGGAGCTGGTGAGGACAATGACAGCACGCGCGATGACGCCCGACGAGCATGAGGCGGTCGCCGCAGCGATCCGCGCGGCCGAGGGAAGGACCTCGGGCGAGATCTTCTGCGTGGTGGCCCGGCGCAGCGACGACTACTTCTTCCCCGCTGCCTTCATCGTCACCGCGAGCATGGTCGCGGTCAGTCTCGCGGTGGCATGGGGCCTTCACCTCTACTGGTACGACCTGCGTCCGACGACGCTGGTTGCAGCGCAACTCGCCGCGATCGGCTGCGCGCTCGCCGTACTCTGGCTCGCTCCCGCCGTGCGGATCCACCTGGTGCCGCGCCGCCTGCGATTTCGCCGCGCCCACGACAACGCCATGCGCCAGTTCCTCGCACGCAACGTGCACATCACCGCGGAGCGCACCGGCGTACTCCTGTTCGTCTCCCTCGCGGAGCGCTATGCCGAAGTCATCGCCGACGCGGGCATCAACCGGCGGGTCGCGCAGGAGACGTGGGACGGCGTCGTGCGCGAATTGGTCGGCCATGCCCGGCGCGGCGCGGTCGCGGACGGATTCGTCGCCGCGGTCGGATCGGTGGGCGCACTCCTGGCAGAGCATTTCCCCGTCAGCGCGGCGGACGCCAACGAACTGGACGACCACGTTGTCGAGATCTGATCGCGCTGAGCTGTGCGGAAACGCCCCGCGGGGACATGTCCGGGTTGCGCCGCCGCCGATCGAGCGGTTATGGTTAACGTGCCATGAAGACGCTCGCGATCGACATCCGGAAGGCCGAGCCCCGTGACGCCGGGGCCATCGCGGAGGTCCACCACGACGCCTGGCGCGGTGCCTATTCCGGAATCATTCCGCACCGGGCGCTGACCGCCATGATCAGCCGCCGGGGCCGCGAATGGTGGGCCAGCGCCATCCGGCGCGCGGCCTCGGTGCTCGTCGTCGAGGTCGGCGGCGAGGTGGCCGGCTACGCCACGATCGGCCGCAACCGGGCGCGCGAACTGCGTCAGGAGGGCGAAATCTACGAACTCTACCTGCGGCCGGAATACCAGGGCATCGGACTGGGCACGCGGCTGTTCGCCGAGGCCCGGGCGCGGCTGAGCGGCCATGGCCTGAAGGGGCTGGTCGTCTGGGCGCTCGAGGAAAACGTTGGCGCGATCGATTTCTACACCAGTGCCGGCGGCCGCGACGTCGCCGAGGGTGTCGAGGTCTTCGACTACAAGGCACTTCGCAAGGTCGCCTTCGTCTGGGATTGACCCAGGGGCCGCGTCCGTCTTTTTGTGCATTGCACAACGGCGCTCCGGGCGCTATCGGTTCGGCGATCGAAGAGGACATTCCCCCATGCGCATCGACGCCATCAGCATCGGCAAGAATCCCCCCGAGGACGTCAACGTCATCGTCGAGGTCCCCGTCGGCGGCGAGCCGATCAAGTACGAGATGGACAAGGACGCCGGCACGCTGTTCGTCGACCGGTTCCTGCACACGCCGATGCGCTATCCCGGCAACTACGGCTTCATCCCGCACACGCTGTCGGGCGACGGCGACCCGATCGACGTGCTGGTCTGCAACACGCGGGCGCTGGTGCCCGGCTGCGTGATCAACGTGCGGCCGATCGGCGTGCTGATCATGGAGGACAATGCCGGCCAGGACGAGAAGGTCGTCGCGGTTCCGGCCCCGCAACTGACCAAGCGCTACGAGAAGGTGTTCAACTATACCGACCTGCCGCAGATCACCCTCGATCAGGTCTCGCATTTCTTCGCCCACTACAAGGACCTCGAACCCGGAAAGTGGGTGAAGATCGAAGGCTGGTACGACGCCGACCATGCCAAGAAGATGATCGTCGAGGCGATCGAGCGCGCCAAGGCGGCCAAGGGCTGAACCCCGACGGGCGGGCCAGGCTGCATTTCCCGGCGCGCGGCCGCCCCGGCGTTCGCCGATCGGCTTCAACGCTCCTGTCGGTAGAAGTCGGGCAAGGGTACCTTGCCGGCGACCTCGATGCGCTCGTCGACGCCGCAGGAAAAGCCCCGGGCGTGCTCGTCGGCGATCCTCCGTGCGGTCTCGTTGGCCTTCGCATTGCCGCTCGCGACGACGAGGCCGACGGTGCAGCCCTCGCGCGCGGAAACCTGTCCGACCTTGGCGATCGCCAGCACCTCGATCTGTTTTTCCGGATCCTCCACCGTGCTGACGAACCAGCGGTGGATCGTGGCGAAGGGGATCTCGATGTCGCCGTCCCTGGCGATGCGCCACTCGATCCTCGGACCGGTCGAGTTGAACGAGCCGAAGCTTTCCCAGGCCGGCGGAAGGTCGCCCGACGGCGGATAGCCGTAGAACAGCGATTCGCGGAGGTCGCCGGCGAAGATCATCACCGGGTACCCCCTGTAGCCGTTGCAGACGATGTTGGCGAAATCGCCGCCCTCCTCGGCGCGTTCGTAGACCGTGCAGTCACGGTCGGTGTCGATGTCGGTATAGGCGCTGACGATCGTCTCGGCGGCCGCGGGCGTCGCAGCGAAAGCGAGGGCGGACAGCAGGGGCAGGAGGCGCATTGCCGCGAATCCGTATTGGAGCATTGTCCGAACCTAGCGGGTCTGCCGTCCGCCGCAAACGGCTACGCCCCGGGGGAGCGGATTCTTTCGTCGCAGGGCAACGATCGGCCGCGGCCGGTCGCGCGCGAAATCCTAGCAGCCGTCCGCGGCGGCGAGTCCGTCGAGAAGCCCGGCGAGCGTCGGCGGTTCGCCAACGATGCGCACGGTCTTCAGCCGCGACGTGCCGCCGGCGACGACCGTTACGGCGCCGGACGGCAGACCGAGGGAGCGGGCGACCAGGCGCTCCAGCGCCGTATTCGCTGCGCCCTTCTCTGGTACAGCGCGCACGCGGGCCTTGACATGGGCGGCGCCGTCGGCGGTCTTCTCGACGCCCTCCAGGGCGTCGCGCGAGGATTTCGGTGTCAGCCGGACGAAGAGATCCGCCCCGTCGGCGCGCAGGCGGTAGTGCGCGGCCACGGGCCGACCGTCAGACGACCAGCGGAGCGACGGTCGTCAGGATGAACTGGCGGACGAAGAAGATGACGAGCAGCAGGATGATCGGCGAGATGTCGATGCCGCCGAGGTCCGGCAGGAGGCGGCGGATCGGCCTCAGCGCCGGCTCGGTGATGCGGAACAGGGCGTTGCCGATCGTCGCGACGGCCTGATTGCGCGGATTGACCACGTTGAAGGCGTAGAGCCACGAGAAGATCGCGGAGGCGATCAGGAGCCACCAGTAGATGTCCAGGGCAAGGACGATCGTCTGAATGAGCGCGAGCATGCGGCGTTTCTCCGTGTCGCGCGACATGTAGACACTGGCCGCGGATGCGGCAAGCCCCGGGCCGATCGGTCGCTTGACAGGATTGCGGGCGCAGCCTAAATGCGCCGCATCCGCTGGACGGGGCTGTAGCTCAGCTGGGAGAGCGCGTCGTTCGCAATGACGAGGTCAGGGGTTCGATCCCCCTCAGCTCCACCAACGGACGCCCATCCGCCGATACCGCCAGTTTCCCCCTGTCTGCAGGGGCCCGTACAGCCAATGCGGCACGCCGACGGGGAACGGAATGCAGGTGAAGCCGTTGTCACGCCGGGCTGTGGGTGTGCGGCCTGTCGGCAACGCACCCTGAAGGCCGACCGACTCCCGAAAACCCCGACTTGCGTCCATTGCCGAGGTATCGAAGGGCCGCGGGTCGTGGATGGCCGGTATCGGCCTCGAAGGCGCTTGCCTTCGCCGCGCCGGTCGAACGTCCCGACCCGAGCGGCGCCGGTGTCGGCCGGGATGTTCCCTGCAGTTCCACCAAAGTAACGGCGCCCGCTGGACGCGGGCGGGCATGCCTTCACGTCCGGCAACATCCTGCGGAGAGTCCGACGCCGGCCCGCCGCTGCCGCCCATCCCCGCGGGCGCCCAGGCGTGCAGCCAAGAAAAAGCGCCGCCGGGACAACCAGTCCCGGCGGCGCGACGCATGCGGGTCAGCCCGCCTTGTATTCCTTCGACTTGAAGGAGACCCCCTTCGTCCTCTGCGTGGAACCGGCAACCTTGCGGATGTTGCCCCAGGTATGCTTGTAGTCCGGGAGCACGAGTTCGTTCACCCCCGGATTCACCACATTGCCCTGGCTACCCGCCGGCGAGCCGAACACCATGGCCACCTGGCCACGCCTGGCGGTGTCGGTGGGATAGGCCATGCCCTGCGTTGCGCCGTTCTCGTTGGCGATCTCGATGAGATCGCCGGCCGCGATCCCTTCTTCCGCCATGTCCTCGATGTTCATCTCGATGAACGGATAGGGGAAGCGGTCCTGGATGAAATCGATATCCTGATCCAGGAACTGGTTCTGCCAGAAGATGTTGGCGCGGACGTTGTTGACCCAGTACTTGTGGCTCTCCTTCTCGCGCGCCTTGCCGGCCGCCTGCCAACCCCGCCATTCGGCGGCGCAGAACAGCGCCTTCTTGTCCTCGCGACCGTGGCGCGTGAACCGGCCGTCGGTATAGAGACGCTCCGTGCCGATCAGCTTGCCGTCGGCGAAACCAACGACCGGCTCCTGCACACCATTGTTGCCCATGGCCCGCAGGCGCTCGTACGTCACTTCCGGATTGCCCTTGTGGTAGCCGTCCATGAAGGCGTCTTCCTCGGTTTGCCAGTCATAGCCCTTGAACTGGTCGGCATAGGAATCCTTGCCCATTTCCCGCAGGACCCGTTCCATGTGCTGCGCGATGCCGGCCACGATCAGGCAGTCCGGTTTCGAGTTGCCATAGGGGTCCATGTATTTCTCGGAAAGGCGCAAACGCCGTTCGCCGTTCATCGAGGTGAGATTCATCTCGTTGGCTTCGCAGGCGGGCAGGATCACATGCGCGTTCTGGCCGATCTGGCTGTGGATGATGTCCACATCGACGACGAACAGCCCTCCGCCATTGACCGCTCCGACGATGGCGTCGACCAGTTGCTCGCGGGTGCCGCCGGCTGCGGCGTCCATCGCATCCTTGACGATGTCGGAGCGGCGCTTGTGCACCCGCTTGAACTGGGATGCGTTGAGCGTGGTCTTGTAGTGGTCGCAGGCCCACACATGGTGGATCTTGCCGCCGCCGCGGATCAGGAGCTGGTCGACATATTCCGCCGGCCGGCCGACATGGGCGTCGGACGGACGGTAATAGCCCTCCTGGTGACCACCCAGACGGCAGACGCCGCCGCCTTCACGGCCGATATTGCCGGTGGCCAGGGCGATGTTCACCAGCGCGCCGATGGTGCGATAGTTGTCGTTGCCCCAGATGATGCCCTTCTCGTAGGCGGTGACGCATTTGCGGCGCGAACCGTCGTCCTTCGGCTTGGCGATCCACTCGGCCGCCTTGGCGATGTCGGACTCCGCGACACCGCAGATCCGGGCAGCCTCCGCGAGCGAAGTGCGGCAGGCGGCAAGCGCATAGTCGAGACTGCCGAGGCCAGCGGGATGGGCATCGTCCAGCGGCTGTGCCTCGCCGCCCTGGAAGGTCGAGTTGGCGATGAAGTCCTTGTCGACCCAGCCGTTGTCGACGATGTGGGTGAACAGGGCGTTGAACAACGCCATGTCGGTGCCTTCGTTGATCGCCAGATGCAGCACGTTGTCCTTGCCGGCGACTTCCTCGGCGGCGTTGACGGTGACCGTGCGGCGGGGATCCACGGATATGAAGCGAGCGCCGTTGCGCATGCCCGGAACCATGTGGTTCAGGAACAGGTTCGTCTGGGTTTCCAGCGAGTTGGCGCCGATCATGAAGATCGTGTCGGTGATCTCGTAGTCCTTGTAGGCATAGTTCAGCTCGTCGACGCCCATGTCGCGGGTGGAATGAACCTCCGAGTTGTAGGCGGGACGGTTGTGGATGCGGCAGTTCTTGATCTTCATGCTCTGGAAATAGAGCTTGCCGGTCGCCCAGGTATTCTCGTAACCGCCTGCCGAGCCGCCATGGTCGAACATCGAGACGACGAGATCGTCTTCGGATCCCTGGGTGATGACACGCGCCGTGACGCGCGCGACCAGATCAAGCGCATCTTCCCAGGAGGTCGGCTGCCAGACGCCGTTGCGCCACATCATCGGATCGCTGAGGCGCTGCTGCTGGGTGCCTGTCACATGGGACGGACGGGCTTCCGCCATGCGCGCGCCGCGGATCGAACCGAGGCCGGAATTGACCACGCAGTCATGGTCCGGAACCACCGCGAGATGAACGTCCTTTCCGTCCTGACGGACGACATTGTACATCGAAGGAGCGATCCAGATCCCATCGGCGCCCTGCTGCTCGCCGAGGTCGATGCCGAAGGCGTTCTCGGTGAGCGTGCCCTGCTTGTTGCGCGGCCATGTATAGGCCTTGTAGCCGCAACCCACGATGCAGTAGTGACATGTGACGTTGTGGACCTTCGCATCCTTGGGGGGAATGGGCAGGCGGTCGATTTGTCTCTTGTAGGCCATGATGACTTTCCCTCCCTCAGAGCACGTTCGACGGGCGACCGAAAATCAGGTCGCTTGCGCCCTCGGCATAGATGTCTCCCTTGCCGTCCACGACGAGCGTGAACTGCGCGACGCTCTGCGTGGCGTGGCCCCAGATCTGTTGACCGCCCGCCTCGCAGTCGAACCGCGAGAAATGACCCGGGCAGTTGAGCGACTTGTCTTCGGCCCGGTAGCTCATCATCCAGCCCTTGTGGGGACACAGAACCGAATAGGCCACGATGTCGCCGTCGGGGCCGACACCGCCCTCGACCGCCTGACCGATCTTGAGCAGGATGCCGGGGCTGTTCTCGTCCGGATAGGCGATGTCGACCGGCACGTTCACGGCGAGGTCGGCGACATTGCCGAGCTTGGTCGACGGATAGTCGATGACTGCAAGTGCCGGCGTTGCCTTGGCCTGTCCGGCCGGCAACACGGTTGCGGTTACTGCGCCGGCCGCGGCGACCGCGCCGCCTCTAAGAAATTGGCGCCGGCCAACGTCCACCAGCTTGTCGCAACGATCCATCTAATTCCTCCCTGGTTCGCGACTGGGTACGCTGCCGGTCAAGCAAGGACGGTGCCACTCGCCGCGCGGCGCCCGGTTCGCGCGGACTCAAGGCTTTCCGGAGTGGGCGGAAGCAGCCGCGTCCGGAATTCCGGACATGCTGCTATGCCGCTGGTCCGAAAAAGCGGACACGCTGCGCGCGTCCCGGGTTTCGGGTCGATTTCCCGCGCCGCCGATAGTAGACTTCATTCAGGGAGGACTTTCGGTTGAGTGCACGGCAGGCCGCCGCGACGATGCATTTCACGCGCCGACAGCTGGTCGCGCTCGCGGCAAGCGCGCTGGCCGGCGCTGCTCTTGGCGGTGCGGCGCACGCGCAGGGCGACGGCTTCAAGTTCGGCCTGACGCCGGTTTTCCTGTCCAACGACCTCGAGTTGCTGGCGGCGCTGCGCGCATACCTTACCGAGGCGATCGGCGAACCGGTGGAACTGGTAAGCCGGCGCACCTATCAGGAGATCACGGCGCTGTTAGTCTCCGGCCAGTTGCACGGCGCGTGGATCTGCGGCTACCCCTATGTCCAGTTCAGGGCCGAGCTCGACCTCGTCGCCACGCCGTCCTGGCACGGCAGACCCCTCTACCAATCGTACCTGATCGCTGCGGCGGACCGCGAGGCCGCCGGCTGGGAAGCGCTCAAAGGCGATATCCACGCCTTCTCCGATCCGGATTCCAACTCCGGTTTCCTCGTCACCCGCGCGCTGCTCGCCGAAAACGGCCTGAAGCCGGAGACCTTTTTCGCCCGCCACTTCTATACATACGGCCACCGCAACGTGATCCGCGCGGTGGCTTCGGGCCTCGCCCAATCGGGAAGCGTCGACGGTTACGTCTGGGACGTCATGCGCGAGATCGAGCCGCAGCTGGTCGCCCGGCATAAAGACTTGGTCGCCGCGTTCGAAGCGTCGGTGTTGCAGGTGGTCGTTGATGAAGTCCTGATCCGCGTCGGGCAGTTCAGAAAAGAGCGGCACGAGACCGGCGCACCGA
>DUSC01000291.1 GCA_012842935.1 Hyphomicrobiales bacterium
CGAGCCGAAGATCAAGCCGAGCCGGCGGTTTTTCGGTCTCGGCAAGGCCGACGATGAGGGGCCGGTACCGCCGGGCAGCGGAAAGCTCTCGCGCGACAACCGGGCGCTGCTTCAGGAGGCATTGTTCGATCTGCTGGAATGCAAGCGCCTGCTCGACCAGGTTCGCTGATCCGCCTTGCAGCCGCTGAAAGCCGCCCGCGGCGAAGCGGCCGCCGTGCGGCCGTGACGCCGCAGCTCAGGATGACGCCGTCTCGGTCGCCGGTTCGGCGGAGATACGTGCGTCGTCGTTCATGTAGCGCTCGGCGCTGTCGATCAGTTCGGCGCCGAGCGGTGTGAAGCGCGCGTGATCGCGCAAGGTACGAAGGCCGGCCGCGAATGCCGCCGCACTGGTGGCGCGGGCGTGCCGTGCGGCTTCCTGCTGGTGCTTGGTGAGGCGGCCGCCGGCGAGTATCCTGCTGTGGGCGAGATGCATGCGCGCCGAGACGAAAGTCGCGTGAAAGATCCCGTCGAGATGGCGCAGGTCGCGCCGCAGCGGCGAGGGGTGTCGCTCCGTCACGGGGTTCGTGACCAGCGGACCGCCGAGTGCAAGTCCGTAAAGCAGTGCGTGCGCGCTTTCATGGGCGAGTCCGTCGATCATGTCGACGAGCGACTGGTGCTCCTCCGCATTGAGGAACAGCGCACCCCAGCAGTAGAACGTGGTCGCACCGTCGAACCGGCCGTCGGAACCGGCAGTGCCGGCGACGAGGACGATTTGGGTGAGCAACCCGCGGATCTCGGCCGCGATTTCCGGCGCCGAGCGGTCGAGCTCGGCGAGTGCTTCCCCGACGGTGCGGATCGCCGCGGCAGCGATGGCGGCGTCGGGCGCGGCGAACGCCACCGGCGTCGTCGGATCGGCATTCAGCGCGCGCAGATAGAGCTGCCGTTCCTCGGCCCCGACGCCTGCCCAGGAAACGGCGAAGGGCCCCGGCGGCTGGTCGACCGCAGCGTCGATCCGGTCGAGCAGAAGGATGGCGGCCTCGACATCGTCGCGCTCGACCGCCGAGACAAGCTCGTGATAGGTCGCGAAGACCGCCACCCCCGGTCGACCTTGACGGGGAATCCGCTCGGCGATCGTCGACCACGACGCGCGTTTCTCCGGCGCGACCGGCATGGCCGCCACGATCGCGGCAATGCTTTCGCTTAGTCGCCGCAGCACGGTCGCGTAGACATTGACGGCACGCGCTCCGTCCGGGAAGAAGATTTCGCTCAATCGGCAGACTCCGGGTCGGTCAAATCGCCTCGACGCGGTGGGGTCGCGTCGCGCGCGAGTGCCGCTCGGCCGGCAGGCGGCTGCGCGGGCTTCGTTCCGACTTCGACGCCGGTGGACTTCACCTCAGAAGCGCATCGGCGTCGGCGGCGATCTACCGCTCCGCTGGCTTGATTCCGACCGAAACCCCGGTGGAACTCACGGTCAGAAGTTCCTCGACGTCGATCGGGATTCGTTTGTCGGCGGGCTTCACGCCGACGGAAACGCCGGTCGAACTGACCTTGAGCAGAATCTCGGGATTGACCGATATGCGGCGGGCATCCTGCATGTATTGGTCCTTTCTCGCTCAGGATCGACAATGCAATTGTAGTCAGAACACTATACGCGACCCGGCCACCGGGCAAGAACGGCAGCAGCCAATGATCACCTTCGTCGTTACCGGCGCGCACGCCTACACGGTCGGCCCCCTGAAGAAGGGCTTCGGCGTCCCCGTACCCCAGGTCGCCGCCATCTCGTACGGCGACATCAGCCGCGAGGCGTCGCTACCCTCGGGGACCTACATCCTTTCCGACCTCGAGCGTCTGTCAGACGCCGAACTCCTCTGGGCGTCGGATCTCCACCGCTGCATCGCCGCTTCGCCGGGCAGCAGGGCGCTGAACGATCCGGCCCGCGCACGCGTCCGCTACGGGCTGCTGCGCGCGCTTCATGCCGCCGGCCTCAACCGTTTCGACGCGTATCGCGCCGACGGCGTGCCCAGGCCGGTGCGGTTTCCGGTCTTCGTACGCCGCCAGTCCGACCACGACGCGGCGCTTTCGGGTCTCCTGCCCGACCAGGCGGCGCTCGACGACTGCCTCGAATCGCTGATGGCGAGGGGCGAATCGCTGCGCGGCCTCGTCGTCATCGAGTTCTGCGCCGAACCCGTTCGCCCGGGTATCTTCCGCCGTTACGGAGCCTTCCGGGTCGGCGATTCGATTCACCTCGACCATGTCGTCACCCAGGATAGCTGGAATGTGAAGGGGGGCACCGCCGGTCTCGCGACCGAGGCGATGTACCGGCAGGACGATCTCGACATCCGCGCCAACCGCTATTCCGACGTGATGAAACAGGTCTTCGACATCGCCGGCATCGACTACGGCCGCGCCGACTTCGGCCTCGTCGACGGCCGGCCGCAGGTCTACGAGATCAACACCAATCCTTCGATGAGTCTGCCGCCGCGGCATCCGTCGAAGATTCGCTCCGCCACGCTGCAATTTGCGCGCGAGCGCTTCGCCGAACTCTTGTGGCGAATCGACCTTCCCGCCGACGGCCCGCGTATCGCCCTCGATGCGCCCCGGCTGGTCGGCATGCGCGGCAGTGGCAGGACGGGCATCGCGTGGATTCGCGAACTCGAGCGCGACCGGGCCGCCTTGCGCGCGACCGTCGCTTCGCTCGAGCGCCGGATCGCGGCGATGCGGGAAAGCACGTCGTGGCGGGTCACCGCGCCGCTGCGCCGTGCGGTGGAGCGCTGGCGCCGCCTTCGCCACCCGGGATGATAGAGGGCCTCACATCGCCGCGGATGTCTTCCGCCCGAGCGTCAGTCGTCGTTCGAGGCGTTGAGTTCTTCCGGGCGCAGCCCCTCGTCGCTTCCCGCGACCAGGCCGCGTGCCGTCGCCCAGTCGCGAAACACGGCGACGATTGCCTCTGAGCGGCCCATGCCCGGATAATCCCGATCGATGAGCCGGTCGAGCGCCGCCGACAGTTCGGGCGGCAGATATACGGTTAGGGTTTCGGACTGTCGCGTTGCCGGCGTGCCGCCCGCGATCCGCTTGGGGTCAAGTCTCTGGATCATGCCCGAACCTATCATATAGAAGGCCGTTCGGCACAGGGGTGTGCCGCGGGCGAGGCCGGCCGTGATTCTGTGGAAGGGGGCGTTCATGCCGGGAGGCGAACTTTCCGGGGGCGGTCGGATCGGCGGCCTGGTCGTGGGAACCGCGGCAATGGCGATCATGCTCCTTCTGCCCGCGCCCGTCGGCATGCCCGCGGAAGCGTGGCGGGTCGCCGCCGTGGCCGTCCTGATGGCGTCCTGGTGGATCAGCGAAGCCGCCCCGCTTCCCGCGACGGCGCTGGCTCCGATCGTCCTCTTCCCGCTCCTCGGGATTGCGCCGTTGGCGGAGGCTGCAGCGCCTTACGCCGATCCGGTGATGTTCCTCTTCCTCGGCGGCTTCGTCCTCGGTATCGGGCTCGAGCGTCGCAGCCTCCACAAGCGTGCCGGACTGCGCGCCATCCTCCTTGTCGGCACGTCGCCGCGCCGCCTCATCGGCGGTTTTCTTCTCGCCACCGCGACCCTGAGCATGTGGGTGAGCAATTCGGCCACCGCGGTGATCATGCTGCCGGTGGCCACGGCCGTGCTCGGCCTGTTCGCCTCCCACTGTCGCGCTGATCGGGTCTCGCAGCGCAACCTCGGCACGGCCGTGATGCTTGCCGTTGCCTACGGCGCGTCGATCGGCGGTCTGGGCACCCTGATCGGCACGCCGCCCAACGCGCTGCTTGCGGCGTACATGGAGCGGGAGCACGGCGTGACGATCGGCTTCGCCCAGTGGATGCTCATCGGCCTGCCGATGGTCTTCGCCATGATCGCCGTCACCTGGCCGCTTTTGGTACGGCTGCATCCGATTTCGACGGCAGCGGTGGACGCCGGCCCAGCAATCCGGGCCGAACTCGACGCGCTCGGGCCGCCGGGACCGGCCGAGAGACGCGTCGCCGCGGTCTTCGTGGCGACGGCGCTGGCCTGGGTCACACGGCCGCTCTACGGCACCTACGTCCCCGGCCTGGACGATTCGGTGATCGCCGTTATCGGCGCGCTCTGCCTGTTCGTCGTTCCTTCGGGCCAAGGGGATGGCGAGCGCCTGATCGCGTGGGAAGACACCCGCGCGCTGCCCTGGGGCATTCTCGTCCTCTTCGGCGGCGGCCTGAGCCTCGCCGGCGCGATCTCCTCGAGCGGCCTCGCCGCATGGCTGGGAAGCGCCATGTCGCAGCTCGGCAGCCTACCCGTTCTGGCTGTCCTGTTCGCCGCGACGCTCGGCATGATCTTCCTCACCGAACTGACCAGTAACACGGCGAGCGCCGCGACCTTCCTCCCCGTCGGCGGCGCGGTCGCGCTGGGGATCGGAATCGAGCCGGCGATGCTGGCCGTACCGCTGGCGCTCGCCGCATCGTGTGCCTTCATGCTTCCCGTCGCCACGCCGCCCAACGCGATTGTCTTTGCCGGTGGCTTGGTGACGATCGGCCAGATGGCGCGGGTCGGCCTGTGGATCAATCTGCTCGGCGCCGTCGTGATCGTCGCGCTCAGCTATTTGTTCGCCGGAATACTGTTCGGCCGATGAGAGCCCGGTATTCTCTGCCGATCCGGCCCTGTGGTCTGACAATATGAGCCCGTCGCGCCTGCTTGCCGCCGTCCTCGTCTTCGTTATCGCCGGGCCGCCGCTGGGCGCGCTGACGGTGAGCCTTGCCGGCAGCTTCCTGGCCCTCGCATTCGGCGACGACAACGGCATGGCGGGTCTCGTCTTCTACTCCGCCCTTCTTGCCGTTCCGGTCTCGTGGTTGTTCGGCGGTCTGCAGGCGGCATTCGCCGGCCTCGCGTTCGCCGCCGTGGCGGCAGTCCGCGGGCGCCCCGCGATTTCGGTGGCGGTTGCCGCCGGCGTCTTCGGCGGCGTGATGTACCTGCATCGCGGAGACCTGGACTGGCCGGCATATGGCGTCGTCCTTCTCGGCCATGTCGTCGCCGCAGCGACCTGCGGCGCGATCGGGAAATCGATGCTCAGGGACGCCGCCGCGCCGAGGTCGGCCGTCTCGGACCGGGATCGGATAGGCTAGTGATCGGGTTCGGCAGAAGGAAGAATGGTCGGAGCGGCGGGATTCGAACCCACGACCCCTTGACCCCCAGTCAAGTGCGCTACCGGGCTGCGCTACGCTCCGAACCGCGCAAAGCCCTATAGGGACGATGGTTTGGGCGCAAGGGAAAAGTTCACGGCGCGGCGGCACTGCCGCGGTCTTGCTGCTGAACGCACCGCTGTCACCCGCAGTGCGTTTGACTGGGATCGGGGCGCCATAATACCGTCGTGGCGCGGTTGGCTGGACGATCTTCGGGAGAGCGGGGTGAGGGTGCGCGGCGTTGCCCTCCTTTTCGTGGCCGCAACGGTGAGCGCGTCGGCCGGATGCTCGAATCCCTGGATTCGACGCAACGAGACCGTCGCCACCTCCCCAGGCCGGATGGAGAACAGGCCGTCGCGCCTCGTGGCGGGCAACTATTGCGGATTTGGCACGCGCACCGGGGATCTGAGCGTACCGCCTGTGGACAGGCTTGACGCGGCATGCCTCGATCATGACGTCTGTTTCACGGCGGGAGGCGACAGGTGCGAATGCAATAGCACTCTTGCCGCGGAAGCGGAGGCGGTCATTTCGGATCCCGGCGCCGCAGTCGAATTGCGCAGAAAGGCATGGTTCGTGCGCGGCTATCTGGCGGTGACCTGGCCGATGTGCCGGATATTTCCGGACGGCGTGCTTCCTCCGCGCAAGAAGGATATCTTGAAGACCCGGTACCGTCCGGAGGGGCAGGGCGAGTGAGTGGGGTGCATGGGTTGTTGGCGAGGGCGGCCGCGCTCGGCGTGCTGGTGTCCGGACTGTTCGGATGCGCCGCAACGCCGGACTATCTGGCCGGCGTGGCGGCGGAGGTCTCCCGCCCGACGACCGCGAGTGCTGAGGAGCGCGCCTATGGTCGCCGGCTCGGCGCGCTGATCGCCCGGGACGGCCTCGAACGGCTGGACAAGGCCTACGGGATCGGGCCGTCGCTGCTGCCGGATGACATATCCGGCAGCGAACTGGGAAAGGCGAGGCGCACGCTCGCGGCGATCGCCGAGCCGGCCTATCGCGGCGAGATGCCTCTGGCCGAGCCGGAAACGGGCGGCGATCGAAAGTTCTACCGCGACCGTTGGCGCGTCGCCCGGCAGACGCTCTATCTTGCTCCGCCGACCGCCGATTCCGGCGTCGCGCCGTACGCGTTCTCCGGCCTCCAGGCGATCCGCAGCGAAATCGAACTGCGCAGCATCGGCGGTCAGCCCTTCCGGCTTACACTCGCCTGCGACGGCGCCGTGGCGGTCGAGGACAAGGCGGGCAGCCGCTCTCATCCGGCCGGCGTCCCGTTTACCGTGATCGGCGGCGACGGTGCGGGCGAGAGCGTGCTCGTCCCCTCGGATGTGGTGAAGCGATGCGATGCCATGGCTGACTTTGACGGCAGGCGCCGCGCCTTCGCAATCGTGCGCGAGGAGACGGAGAACCCGCGTCTTGCCGATTTCGACAGCCGCGTCGATGTCTGCCGCATGCCGGATCCGGACGCTCTGCCGCCGCTCGAGCGGGCGTTCTACGGCGCCCGCTGGCTTTCGCAGACCTGTCCGTTCGACCCCGGTCGGCCCGCCCTGCTCACCGGCGAGGTCGACGGGTTCAATGCCAAGGTCGAGGCGCTTCTGGGCGTACCGCTCTCCGCGGCGTTCCTGCGCAACGGCGATCCCGAGGCACCGCTCGACTTCTCGCGGGCGCCGCACCTCGCGCTCATCTACGTATCGTATCTCGATATCAAGGCCGACTTTTCCGGCCGGGTCTTCGACCGTCTGCTGCGGTATCATGCCAGGCAAGGCGCCACGATTCGGGTCATCGCTTCCGATGTCCTCGAACGCGAGAAGGATCGCGCCATGCTCCAGGCGTTGGCGGCCGATCACCTCAACGTCCAGTTCAAGTCCTTTGCCTGGAAAGCGCCAAACGGCGGGACGCTCGACGAGGTGATGTCGGAGTACTACAAGGTCCACCACTCGAAGCTGCTTGCCGCCATTTCGGAGATGCCCGGCCGCTCGGTTGCCATCATCGGCGGGCGAAATATCCACGACGGCTTCCTGTTCGACGAGCCGGTCGACCTTTCCAGGTATCCCCAGCTGCAGCAGTACGGCCAGAGACGAGGTCTGACCCTGAACTACTACTCCAACTGGCGCGACCTCGACCTCGCGCTTCATGACGATGCCGCGACCCGGTCACTGGCGGCACACCTGTCGACCTTGTGGCATGAGGATGCGGTCACGCACATGGTCCGGCCCTTTTCGCTTTCGGTCGCGGGCGGGGCGGTCCGCGCGTCCGGTTCCGCGCGGCACTTCGTCTCGGTTCCCTATGTCGACGGGCGCGCTCTCGAAGGCTACTACGTTGACCTGCTCGACGCCGCGACACGGACCATCGAGATCGTCAATCCCTACCTCAACCTGACGCCGGCGCTGGAGGCGGCGATCGATCGGGCGTTGGCGCGCGGGGTCGCGATCACGATCCTCGGCCGCATCGATCTCACCGGCGATCTGGGCGGCAGCGTGCTGACCGAACTCAACCGGCTGTTCGTCGCCAGGCACGCCGATCGGATCCATATCTATGACTATCGCGACCCGAAGGTCATCCTCCATTCGAAGATGCTCATGATCGACGGCCGCTTCGCCATCGCTTCCTCGGTCAATCTCAACAACAGGAGCTTCATCCACGACAACGAGAACGGCATTGCCGTCCTCGATCCGGCGTTCTACCGCCGCATGAAGGCGGTCTTCGAGACCTACCGGAAGGCATCCGTTCCGGTCGTCGCCAGAGACGTCGGTCTCGGGTGGCGGATTCTGTTCAGCTGGCGGCAGCTGCGCGAGGCGCTGTAGCGGCACCGACTGCGCATCCCTGCGCGGACTGATGACGGCGCTCGAGGGCAATGCCTCCCCAGACCAGGCCGAGCAGCAGGTAGAAATGCCGCCAGTGGTCGGTGTCGATGATCGAGCCGAGCGCGATGTGGCCGAGCAGGACCACGTAGACGCACAGGAAATAGGGTTGCCATGGCCGGTTGCGGAACAGGATGCGGAAGCCGGCGGCTACCGTCCAGCCGATCATGATCGCCCACGAGACGAAGCCGAGCCAGCCGTAATCCATGAGTGCCTTCAGCCAGATGTTGTGCGTATCCTCGCCGTATATCTGGCCGAACACGAGCGGGCCGATACCGAAGGGGTGTTCAAGCGCGAGCATGAAGCCGATGCCGTAGCGGGCGAAGCGGCCGAGGCGGTCACTGTCGTAGTCCTGGGCGAGCTGGGCGCGGGCCGTGAACATGTCCGCCACGCCGGGGATCTGCAGGATGACGAGGACGGCGAGGATGAGCAGCGTCACCGCCGCGACGGTCATGATGACGATGCGCAGCCGGAACAGGCCGCTGTTGCTCTGCAGGAACAGGCACGCCACCAGCATGACCGACGAGGCGCCGAACAGGCCCCAGGCCCCGCGCGAGAAGGACAGGAAGATGCCTGAGGCGATGATCAGCAGCGGCACCGCGTAGGCAGGCATCAGCACGGGTCGGCCGGTCATCAGGCGATAGAGCAGGTAGACGCCCGGCAGCGTGAGGAACGGGCCGAAGACGTTGGGGTCCTCGAAGGCACCGGCGGCGCGGCCGTAGCGGGTGAATATCTCGGCGCCGGGCAGGACTCCGAAGTAGCCGAGGATGCCGAGCATGGCGGTGGATACCGCGGCGAGGATCCAGGCGAGGAAGATCGGCCGGTACAGTGTGGGCTGTGCCTCGACTACCGCGGCGAAGAAGATCGACGTGAAGGCCAGGAACAGCGACACTGCGAGATAGAGCGGCGTGTTCATCAGGTTGGCCATTTGCGTCATGGAGATCATGCCGCCGATATTGAACAGCACGAGCAGCACCACCAGCGGCACGATCGAGCGCGAGATGCGCAGGCCGAAAAGCGCCCACACGCCCATCAGCGCGGCCATGTAGAGTTCATAGGGGGCCGGCTCACGGATGACGAAGCCCGACAGGAAGACGCCGAGCGATACCGCGCCGGTCGAGATCAGCGCGATCAGCTTCGCATTGACCGCTGCCTGCGGCAGCCCTGCGGCGACGGCGCTCAATAGGCGTTTTCCGTGTTGAACAGGCGGATCGGCGTCAGCAGCAGGATCTTCAGGTCGAACCAGAGCGACCAGTTCTCGATGTAGTAGAGGTCGTATTCGGTGCGCATCTTGATCTTCTCGTCATTGTCGATCTCGCCGCGCCAGCCGTTGATTTGCGCCCACCCGGTCACGCCCGGCTTCACCCGGTGGCGGGCGAAGTAACCGTCGACCACTTCGTGGTAGAGTTTGTTGTGGGATTGCGCCGCCACGGCATGCGGCCGCGGTCCGACAAGCGACAGAGAGCCGAACAGCGCGTTGAAGAACTGCGGAAGCTCGTCGATCGAGGTCTTGCGGATGAAGCGCCCGACCCGTGTGACCCGCGGATCGTTCTTGGTCACCGCATTGCGCGCCGTCGGATCCTGCATGTCGGCGTACATGGAGCGGAACTTGTAGACCTCGATGATCTCGTTGTTGAAGCCGTGGCGCTTCTGCCTGAAGATCACCGGACCCTTGCTGTCGAGCTTGATGGCGATGGCCGTCGCCAGCATGATCGGCGAGAACACGATGATGCCGAGCAGCGAGAAGACGATGTCGAAGGCGCGCTTGGCGACCGAATCCCAGTTGTTGATGGGCTTGTCGAAGATGTCGAGCATCGGCACCGAGCCGATGAAGGAATAGGAGCGCGGCCGGAAGCGCAGCTGATTGGAGTGCGCCGACAGGCGGATGTCGACGGGCAGCACCCAGAGCTTCTTGAGGAGCGAAAGCACCCGCGCCTCGGCGGTGATCGGCAGCGAAACGATCAGCATGTCGATGCGCGCGATGCGGGCAAACTCGAGCAGTTCCGACACGTTTCCGAGCTTCGGGTAGCCCGCGACGATCGGCGGCGAGCGGCGGTCGTCGCGATCGTCGAAGATGCCGCAGATGCGGATGTCGTTGTCGGGATGGAGTTCGATCGAGCGGATCAGGGCCTCGGCTGCCTCGCCTCCGCCGACGATCACGGCGCGGCGCTCCATTCTGCCGTTGCGCGCCCAACGCCGCACCAGGCGCGCCACCGCGATGCGCAGCGCGAAGAGCAGGAAGAAGCCCACGGCGAACCAGCTGCCGAACCAGAAGCGCGAAAAGTCGGCCGAGACTTTCATGAAGAACCCGGCGAGGGCAAACAGGGCGAAGACGCCGGACCAGACCAGCAGCAGCCGGCCGAAATTGGCGAACGGCCGGCGCAGGGCCGAAATCTGATACATGTCGGTCAATTCGAGGAGAATCACCGTCAGGAGCGAGCCTCCGGCGACGATCACCGGATAATGCCAGAAGAGCGTGGCGTGCAGGCCGACGTAGTAGGTGTACAATCCCACGCCCGAGACGAGCAGCAATGCGAACTCGATGATACGCAGGACGCCGCTCACCATGACCGGCGACATCGTGTCGCGACGATATTGCGAGGCGACCTGCAGGGCGATGCTGTTGATCGCCTTCGGCTGGGAGCGGTAGTCGACGCCGTCGTCGAACTTGCGCACCGCGTCGACCGTAAAGCGGGATGCGGGATCGATCTCGTTCATGGCCGTTTACTCGGTTACGAGCGTCGACCCTTAGCACGTGAGGCCTAAGAAACCGTTTCCCGCCCCGCTGCGGGAGGCGAATTCAGCCGTCGAGGGCCTCGAAATATGCCGCCTCGATCTGGCTGGCCATCACGTCGGCGCCGAAGCGGGCCTTCAACGTTTCGAGAGGCGGCATCGCTTCGCGGTATCCTGCCGGGTCCTGGGCGGCCTCGACCATCTTGGTCGCGATCTCGGCGGCGTCTGGCCGCACCAGGGCGGGATGGCCGGGCCCGAAGATCTCCGGAATGCCGCCGACGGCACTGGCGATCATCGGCTTGCCCGCTCCGAGCGCTTCGAGGACGATGTAGGGCATCGCCTCGGCGCGGGACGGAACAACGACCACATGCGCCAGCGCGAAGGCTGCGCGCGCCGGCATCGGCCGGCGGAATATGGCGCGTTCGGCGAGTCCGAGCCGCCGCACCTGGTCCTCGTAGCGCGACCGGTCGTCGCCTTCGCCGACGAGGACGGCGGTCAGCGGGCGCCCCAGGCGAATCTCCGCGGTCGCGAGCGCGTCGATGAAAAGGTCCGGACCTTTGAGGTCGCGCATCATGCCGATGTAGAGGAAGTCGGCGGCATCCGGATTAGCCGGAACCGGCTCGAATTCGGCCGCATGAAGGCCGTTGTAGATCAGGCTGTTCGGCGCGGTCGGCTCGCCCACCTTGCGGCGGAACGTCTGGCGTTCGTAGTCGGAAACGAACAGCAGCCGATCCGTAAAACGCTCCATGAGGCGCTCCAGCGTGAAGAACAGCTTTCCCGTAAACGTCTTCTCGTCATAGTGGAGACTTCCGCCGTGCGCCGAATAGAGGCGGGCTACGCGAGACCCTGAAACCCGCAACAGTGAGCCGAACAGACGGGCATAGACGCCACCCTTCGCGCCATGCCCGTGCAGCACGTCCGGCCGCAATTCCCTGATGATCCTGTATGTGCGCCAGGCCGACGCAACGTCGCCCGGCCCGATGTGCCGCTGCATCGGCGTCCTGTGGACGCCGAGCGCGAGTTGCGGCCTGATGCTTTCGAAGAGCTTTTCCTCGTATTCGCCGCCCGTCGTTGAATCGCAGACGATGCCGACCTCGTGGCCGGCGGCGACCTGCGCCTCGGTCAGATCGCGCACGTGGCGGAATATTCCGCCGACGGGAGACCGGAAGCAGTGTACGATGCGAAGCTTCTTTCGGGTCACGGGCCGCCCGGCTCAGAACAGCCGTTCGCGCACGTAGATCGTGTCGCCCGGCATCAGCGGATCGGTTGTGAGGACGCGCCCGGTCATGACCTTTCCATTGATGTCCCGGGTGACGTCGACGTCCGACTGGTTGGCCCGCGCCGTAAACCCGCCCGCCGCCGCGATCGCCTTCTGCACGGTCATGCCCGGCACGTAGGAATACTGGCCGGCGGCGCCGACCTCGCCCATGACGAAGACGGGCCGGTAGCGGTCGACCTCGACCGTGATGTCGGGGTCGCGCAGGTAGCCCTGGCGGAGTTTCTCGGCGATCTGCCCCTCGATCTGCTGGACCGTGTAGCCGCGCGCCGCCACGGCGCCGATCAGCGGGAAGGCGATGTAGCCGGACTGGTCAACGGAATAGGTATTGGTCAGGCCTTCCTGCTCGAACACGGTGATGCGTACCCGGTCGCCCGCGCCGAGGCGGTAGGGCTGGTCCAGCACCTCGTGGAATGCCGCGGGCGCCGGCCGGTAGCTGGCGCAACCGGCGAGAAGCGCCGCCGCGACGAGCGCGTGAAGGGGTGCTAGGGTTCTCTTCATGGGCGGACGCGAACCTCTTGCCGCCGGTCGAGCCGGCCGGGATATCTCCGTGCCGTTATCGTCCCGTTAGGGTTAATGGGCGGTAAAGCCGCAGCCGATCCGGCAAGGAGCCGGGCAGGCGGATCGTCGATCCGCACGGAACTCGCGCTGGTGGGCGATCGACGATCTTAACCGCTGAGTTACCATGATTGTTTACGGTGTCCGTATCCGACCCGCGGAGTAGGCTGCATGTCCGGCGTTCACACCACGACCAGCGACGTCGACGTCGATCTCGGCAGACTGTTTTCCAGTCTCGTCGTGAACTGGCGACGCATCGTCGCCGTCGCCTTCGTGGTGACCGGGCTGGCCCTGATGCTCGCCTGGATGGCCACGCCGCTCTATCGCGCCGAGACGCGGCTGCTCATCGAGACCCGCGAATCCGTGTTCACGCGGCCGGAGGCGGGTGCTGACGCTGACCGCCCGATCCTCGACGAGGAGGGCGTCACCAGCCAGGTCGAGGTGATCGGCTCGACCGACATCCTGAAACAGGTGGCGAGCAAGCTGAAACTGGCCAAACTCAAGGAGTTCGACGAAGCGGTCGACATGTCCGTTTTCGACCGGTTGATGATACTGGCCGGTTTCAAGAGCGATCCGAGCGAGATCCCGGCCGAGGAGCGTGTGCTCAAGGCCGTGCGCGAAAAGCTCAGCGTTTACCGGGTCGAGAAGTCGCGCGTCATCGTCATCGAGTTTGCGTCGGAAGACCCGAAGCTCGCCGCCGAAGTCCCCAACGCCATTGCCGACGCCTACATTGCCGTGAGCCGCGACGCCAAGCAGCTCTCCAACGCCGACGCCACCGACTGGTTGAAGCCCGAGATCGAGGATCTGACGCAGCGCGTGAAGGAGGCCGAAGCCAAGGTCGCGGCCTATCGCTCGAAGTCTGACCTGCTTGTCGGCCAGAACAACGCCGTGCTCGCCACGCAGCAGCTTTCCGAGCTTTCGACGGAGCTGTCGCGCGTCCGCGCCAGCCGCGCCGCGGCCGAGGCCAATGCAGAAGGCGTTCGAGCGGCGCTGCAGGCGGGGGCATCGCTGGATGCGCTTCCCGAGGTGCTCTCGTCGGGGCTGATCCAGCGGCTGCGCGAGCGGGAAGTTCAGCTGAAGGCCGATATCGCCGATCTGTCGACGACGCTGCTCGACAACCACCCGCGCCTGCGTTCGATGCGCTCGCAGCTCGCCGACCTCGAGACGCAGATCAGGACGGAGGCGCAGAACGTCCTGAAGGCGCTGCAGACTGAGGCGCGCACCGCGCAGCTGCGCGAGCAGCAGCTGGTCGCCGACCTCAACCGGCTCAAGGCCGCTTCGGCGCGTGCCGGTGATCAGGAGGTCGAGTTGCGTGCGCTGGAACGCGAGGCCGCAGCCCAGCGCGAACTGCTCGAATCCTATCTCACCCGCTATCGCGAAGCGTCGTCGCGCAACGAGCGCAGCTACCTGCCTGCCGACGCCCGCATCTTTTCCCGTGCCACGGTGCCCGCCGAGCCGTTCTTCCCGAAGATCCTGCCGATCGTCGGCGCGGCATTGGTCGGTTCCCTGCTGATCATGGCGGTGGTCACGCTGCTCCAGGAACTCTTCAGCGGCCGCGCCATGCGCCCGGCCGCAGGCGCACGTGTTGCCCCGGTGGACGAGGTGGCAATGCCCGCCGGCAGAACGGCCGTGGTCGGCGAGGCTACGGCGCCTGCCGCTTCTGCCGAAGCGGCCAAGGTGTCCGGCGCCGTGTCCGA
>DUSC01000030.1 GCA_012842935.1 Hyphomicrobiales bacterium
ATGCCGGTGTCATGACCGCCTGGGGCAACGACTACGGCTTCGAGACGGTCTATGCGCGCCAGGTCGAAGCCCATGGCGGCGCGGGCGCCGTGCTGCTCGCCATATCGACCAGCGGCAATTCGCGCAACGTCGTGCTCGCCGCCGAGCAGGCGCGGGCGATGGGCATGACGGTCGTCTCGCTCACCGGCGACACCGGCGGGCTGCTGGCGCCGCTCTCCGACGTGCTCCTCGCCGTGCCGTCGAAGGAGACGCCGATCGTCCAGCAGGGGCATCTCGCCCTCTACCACTATCTCTGCGAGGCGGTGGAGGCCCGGCTGAGCCATGGCTGAAGCCGCGGCGCCGACCACCGGCCTGCCGCTCGCCGAGCCGGGACTCTGGGTCGAGCTCCGCGCCGAGCGGCCGGAGCGTTTCGCCGGCCGGCCGGCGCTGTTCCTCGACCGCGACGGCACGCTCAACGTCGACACCGGCTATCCGAAGCACCCGGACGAGATCGTGCTCGTCGAGGCGATGGTGCCGGTGGTGCGCGCCGCGACCGAGGCCGACGTTCCGGTGATCGTCATCACCAACCAGTCCGGTATCGCCCGCGGCCTGCTCGGCTGGGAGGACTTCGCCGCGACCAGCGGCCGGCTCGCCGACCTGCTCGCTGCTCGCGGCTGCCGCATCGACCTCGTCATCGCCTGCGCCTATCTCGACGGCGCGCCGCCGCCCTACGGCGCCGACAACCACCCGATGCGCAAGCCGAACCCCGGAATGGTGCTGCGCGCCACCAGGCTGCTCAGGCTCGATCTGACCCGCTCCATCGTCGTCGGTGACCGCGTCCGCGATCTCGAGGCCGGTCGCCGCGCGGGGCTGCATCGCGGCTGGCTCCTCGGTGACGCCGAGGCGCCGGCGGCGCCGGGCTTCGCCGTCCGCCGTCTGGCGGGCGAGGCCGACTATGCAGCGCTCGCCCGCGACGTGAAGAGGCTCGGCGGCCGCTGAGGCGACGGCGTCTCCTTGATTCCCGGCATCGCCGGCACGAAGGCCCGAAACGCGAAGACCGCACCGATGAGCAACGGGGCGGACGGAAGATCGCCACCCGACAACCCGTGCCGCCAGGCGAAGGTCGGGGGCGCGACCGGTGTCGGACATAGAAACGCCGCCTGGGCGGATCGCGAAGTCGATGCGCCGGAGGCCAGCGGCGGCATCGAGCGAAGACGTCGCCCGACGCCGCAGGCCCGCGCGACCGGCGGTGGAACGCGTTCAGACCTCGCCGATCGCGACCAGCCCCTCGTCTTTCACCTGGCGGATCGTGAGCGCCGTGCGCACGGTGTCGACGTTGGGCGTTGAGGTCAGTTCCTCGATGACGAAAGTCTGGAAAGTGCCCAGATCGCCCGCCACGCAGTGCAGGAGGAAGTCGGAATCACCCGAAACCATCCATGCCGCGCGCACGATCGTCCAATGGCGCGTGGAGTCGGCGAAGGCTTTCAGTTCCGCCTCCGACTGGTGCTTCAGCCCGACCAGGCAGAAGGCAACGACGTCGAAGCCGAGGGAAGGCGCATTGAGCTGGGCGCGGTAGCGGCGGATGATGCCGGTCTCCTCCAGCCGTTTCACGCGGCGCAGGCAGGGAGGAGCCGAAATGCCGACACGGCGCGACAATTCGACATTGGTGATGCGGCCGTCGTCCTGGAGTTCGCGCAGGATCTTCCAGTCGATGGCGTCGAGGTCGGCCTTGATCGGCATTGGCGGGTCTTCCTGTGCGAATCGCGCCCGGGCGCGCCGTCCGGGCGAAACTAGTGCGCCCGTCGCCGCTATGCCAGAACGACGACCACGGCGCAAAGGGCGCGCGTGGCCTGCCGGGGGAGGTAACCGGGGGACGACGGCGGGCTCGCCTTGCAGAAACCCACGCGGACCACCTAGATTAGATCACGAACAGATGCAGCCTGGGCGCCGTTGCGTGCGCCCCCTTTTCGGGAAGACCGACCGCTATGACCGGCAAGCACGCCCCCGTCCTCATCATCGGCTCCGGACCGGCGGGTTACACCGCTGCGATCTATGCCGCGCGGGCCATGCTGAGGCCGGTCCTCATCGCCGGCCTGCAGCAGGGCGGCCAGCTGATGATCACGACCGACGTGGAGAATTATCCCGGCTTCGCCCATCCGATCCAGGGTCCCTGGCTGATGGGCGAGATGCAGAAACAGGCGGAGCATGTCGGCACCGAGATCGTCAACGATCTGGTCACGGAGGTCGATCTCGACGTGAGACCGTTCCGGATCAGGACCGATTCGGGTGCGGTCTACCGCTGCGACGCGTTGATCGTGGCCACCGGGGCGCAGGCGAAGTGGCTCGGTATCCCGAGCGAGGAGACTTACAAGGGCTTCGGCGTTTCGGCCTGTGCGACCTGTGATGGCTTCTTCTACCGCGGAAAGGACGTTGTCGTTGTCGGTGGCGGCAACTCAGCTGTGGAGGAAGCCCTCTACCTGTCCAATCTCGCCCGACACGTCACCGTCGTGCACCGCCGCGGCGAGTTCCGGGCCGAACGCATCCTTCAGGAGCGGCTTTTCGCCAGGTCGAACGTCACCGTCATGTGGGATTCGGTGGTCGACGAGATCTTGGGCGTTCCCGGCAAGGCGCCGTTGCCGCCGTCGGTCACCGGGGTCAGGCTGCGGAACGTACGCACCGGCGAAGTGACCGAGCTCGTCGGCGACGGCGTGTTCGTCGCCATCGGCCATGCGCCGGCCGTGGAGCTGTTCGCCGGCAAGCTCAGGCAGAAACCGAACGGATACTTGTGGACCGCACCCGATTCGACCAGGACCGACGTGCCCGGCGTGTTCGCCGCCGGCGATGTGACAGACGACACCTATCGACAGGCAGTGACCGCCGCAGGAATGGGCTGCATGGCGGCACTCGAAGCGGAGAAGTACCTGGCCGGCGTGGAAGCGCACCGGGAAGCCGCAGAATAGCAGAATAGCAGAATAAGAGAATCGGACGCCCGGGGACGCCAAGAGGCGCCCCGTCACAACGAGGGGAAGCGATGGCGTTGGATTGGGACAAGTTGCGTGTGTTTCACGCCGCGGCGGAGGCTGGCTCGTTTACGCACGCGGCCGAGACTCTCAAGCTGTCGCAGTCGGCGATCTCGCGCCAGGTGAGCGCGCTCGAGCAGGACGTCGGCGTGCCGCTCTTCCACCGCCATGCGCGCGGTCTGGTGCTCACCGAACAGGGCGAGATGCTGTTCCGCACGGCACACGACGTGCTGATGAAGCTCGAAAACATCCGCACCCAGCTTACCGAGACCAAGGACCGTCCGTCGGGCGTGCTGCGCGTGACTACCACCGTCGGGCTGGGCGCGGGCTGGCTGACAGAGCGTCTGCAGGAGTTCCTCGACCTCTATCCGGACATCCAGCTGCAGTTGATCCTGGCCAACGAGGAGCTGGACCTCGTCATGCGCCAGGCGGACTGCGCGATCCGGCTCCGCCAGCCGCAGCAACCGGACCTGATCCAGCGACGCCTGTTCACCGTGCATTTCCATCTGTTCGCCTCGCCGTCCTATGTGAACAAGTACGGCAAGCCGAGTTCCATCGGCGACCTCAAGAACCATCGCATCGTCACGTTCGGGGAACCCGTGCCGCCGCACCTGTCGGAACTGAACTGGCTGGAGACGGTCGGCGACTTTGAGGGCGGCAAGCGCGTCGCCACCCTGCAGATCAACGACATCCTGTCGATCAAGCGCGCCGTGCAGCGCGGCGCCGGCATCGCCATGCTGCCCGACTACATCATCGAGAAGGATTCGCCGCTCGTCCAGCTGCTTCCCGAAACGGAAGTGCCGTCCTTCGACACCTATTTCTGCTATCCGGACACGATGAAGAATCAGGCGAAGCTGCAGGTCTTCCGCGATTTCGTCATCGCGAAGGCGCGCAGCTGGTCCTACTGACCCCGCCAGGGGGTCAGCCGCGGCAGCCATCCGGGAACGTTGCGCCTGTATGTCTCGTACGCGGCGCCATAGCGGCGGACCAGCGTCGGCTCCTCGAAGAACTGGACGAAGGCGACCATCGCGGCCGTTACGATGAGGCAGTAGACGGCCAGGACGGACGAACCGAACAGCAACACCTGGCCGAGTACGACGGCGATCACGGCGAGGTACATCGGATTGCGGACGAAGCGGTAGACGCCGCCGATCACCAGCGTCTGTGTCGGCGCGACCGGGGCCGGCGTTCCGGAACCCTCCATAACGAAGCTGGCGAAGGCGTGGAGCAGGACCGCGACGCCGCCGACGATCGCAAGCGTGCCGAGGCCGAGCGGAAGGATCGACCGCGTCAGGCCATCCCACCGGGTCAGCCACCACGGCAGCAGGCCGGCGACCATGCACGGCGCCACCACAAAAAAGACGGCGCTTCCGGCAATCGCGTAGCCGGTTCGCATCCCGGTCACCTCCACGCGGGACATGCCCCGATCTCGCCAAGTTACCGCGATCGGTCGCTTGGCGTCCAGCGAATGCCGAGTCGGCGAGATTTCTCTGGTCTACCTGTCGGACAAACCGACTGGACCACAGGCCTTGCCTTTTTGCATGGGTGCCTTGCAATGTCTGTGCTTGTTTGTTGAGCAAATGCCGCACATATATCGGTCATCTCCTGGGCGCATTCCTCATCCCATTGGCGCCCGGTGAGTGTTCCCCTCTGGAGGTTCAGCCTTTTCAGGCACTTCCAACCAAACTTAGCCGGATCTTCTTGATCCGGCTTTTTTGTTTTTTATGCCCGTTTTTCGCGCCTCGAGCGGAATTCTTTCCTTCGCCGGCCGAGATTCACGTCCGGCGAAGGAACGAAAATTTCCTTCAATCGTTTGCGCCTACCTTTTGCCGGGATGGCGAACGCCCTATGGTTGCGTCCGGACGCGGCGGTGGACCCCGGCGCGGTGGGGGCATTGCGGCCGGGGTCCCGCTCTGGCATCCGCCGCGTCCACCCGAACGGTGGGCGGGCGTCATCACATATAGAGGTCGGACGGGTCCAGCCCCTCGTAAAGATGCGCGACCTGCTCGCCGTAGCCGTTGAAGATCCGTGTCGGGATCGTCTCGCCGGTATGGAGCACGCGCTCCCGCGCCTGACTCCAGCGCGGATGCGGCACGTCGGGATTGACGTTTGCCCAGAAACCGTACTCGGAGGGCTGGATCGCCTCCCACAGGCCGACCGGACGTTCCTCGACGAACTCTATCTTGCGGATCGACTTGATCGACTTGAAGCCATACTTCCACGGCAGCGCCAGCCGGATCGGCGCGCCGAACTGCTTGAGCAGCGGCTTGTCATAGGCGCCGGTGACGAGGAAGGCGAGTTCGTTCGCGGCTTCCGCCATCGTCACCCCTTCGACATAGGGCCAGGGGTAGAGGAAGCTGTTCTGCCCGGGTGCCATGGCCGGATCGAGGAAGGTTTCGAAACGGATGAACTTCGCGGCGGAAAGCGGCCTGGCGAATTCCACGAGACTTGCGAGGGGAAACCCAGACCACGGAATCGTCATCGACCAGGCTTCGACGCAGCGGTGGCGGTAGAGGCGCGTCTCGAGCGGGAAGCGTCGCATCAGTTCGTCGAACTCGAGGGTCAGCGGCTTCTCGAGAAGCCCGCCGATCTCGATCGGCCAGGGCCTGACGACCAGGGCCTGCGCCGCCGCGGCGATGTACTTGTCGGTGCCGTATTCGTAGAAATTGTTGTAATTGGCGTTGATCTTTTCCGGCGTGATGCCGTTGTCGACGCTGTAGGCGTCGTTCTTCTTCGCCGGATAGAGATCGGCCGTCGGGTCCGGTTCCTCCCCGCGGGCGCGGCTGGGCGCGACGGCGGCCATGGCGCCGAATCCCATGGCCGCGAGCAGGGCGCGGCGGTTGAGGAAAGCGTGCTCCGGCGTCACGAGGCGGTCCGCGATCTCCCAGGATCTGCGGCGGTGAATGTTGACCATGGCTGGTCCTCCGGTCCGTATCGGCGCCGCGCCCGTTGTGGTCTGCGGCGTCCCTGTCCCGTTGTACGTGATCGGGGACGCCGCTGTTTCACGGTCGCGAAAATGTTACCTCATGCCGCCTTCCCGTGGGCGTTCAGCACTTCGTCGGCGATCCGGCCCGTCAACTCCGCCATGTGGTCGAAGGTCGCCACATAGGTGGCGACGCCCGCCGTCGCCGATCGCAGCTCGACGATCAGGTCGCCGATCTCGGCCTGCGGCATCGTCGCCTCGACGACGTCCCAGCCCGGCCAGCCCGGACGGGCATCGTAGCCGAGGATCTGGCCGCGCCGCTGCGGCACGAGCCCGGTGATCTTGGCCGTGGCATCCGACGGCGTGAAGATCTGCACCTTCATGATCGGCTCCAACAGCACCGGCGAGCACGCCGCCAGGCCTTCCTTCATCGCCAGCTTGGCCGCCATCTGGAACGCCATGTCGGAGGAATCGACCGTGTGGTAGGAGCCGTCGGCGAGGTTGACCGCGACGTCGACGACGGGAAAGCCAAGCGGGCCGCATTTGAGGAAATCGCGGGCGCCGGCCTCAACCGAGGGAATGTACTGCTTGGGCACGACGCCGCCGGTGATCGTGTCGGTGAACTCGAAGCCGGATCCGCGCGGCAGCGGCTTGATGTCGAGGAGCACGTCGCCGAACTGGCCGTGGCCGCCCGACTGCTTCTTGTGGCGGCCGCGCTGCGACACCGACTTGCGGATCGTCTCCCGGTAGGGGACCGCCGGTGCGTGGCTCTCGATCGGGATCTGGTTGCGCCCCTCCAGTCTCTCGATGATGACGCGCAGGTGCATCTCGCCGTGGCCGGAAAGGATCGTCTCGGCCGATTCCTGGTCGTGGTGGAAGGAAAGTGACGGATCCTCCTCACCCATGCGCTGCATGGCCGCGGAGAGCTTCACTTCGTCCTTGCGCTCCTTTGGCCTCAGCGCGATGGAAAAGACCGGTTGCGGCTTCGCGAACGAGGCGAGCGGTGCCATGCCGCCCTTCGCCGAGGTCAGCGTGTCGCCGGTCCTGACCGAGTCCAGCTTGCCGAGGGCGACGGTTTCGCCCTCTCTGGCGGACGGCACCTTGGTCTGTTCCTTTCCGAGCAGTCGGTAAAGGCCGGACACCTTCGCCGACGTGCCGTCGGAGAGCCACAGTTCCGCTCCGTCGGCCAACTGGCCCGCCAGGATGCGCGCCACCGAGAGCTTGCCGCCGTGCGGCGTGTGGATCGTCTTCATCACCTGGGCGACCGTCGCCGCGCCGTCGGACAGGCCGAGGCGCGCGCGGGTCACGGTGACGTCCGGGGCGTCGTGCCGGATCGCCTTCAGGAGCCGCAGGACGCCGTTCGCCTTCTCGGCGGTGCCGATCAGGACGGGCGTGACCGATCCGCCGCGGAGATCGGCGGCAAGGTCGTCGAACACCTCGTCGAGCGGCGGCTCGATCTCCTCGAGGAGCTGCTCCATGAGGACGTCGTCATGATCGGCGAGGGTTTCCAGCATGGAGAAGCGCGCCTCGAGCTCGCGCGCCTTTTCGTCACCCGGGATCTCGGTCACCTCGCTCTCGGCGTATTCGCGGTAGATGTAGGCGCGCTCCAGCGCCAGGTCGATCGAGCCGATGACGATGCCATCCTTGCGCAGCGGGATCTGGCGCAGCAGCAGCGGCGTCGAACTCGCCGGCTGCAGCATCTTCAGCGCGTCGCGGACCGGAATGGTCGTCTTGTCGATCTTGTTGAGGAACAGGATGCGCGGCACACCCAGTTCGTCGAGGCGGCGCATGATCAGCTGCAGCGCGGGAATCTTCTTTTCGTCCGCCTCGGCGACGACGACGGCGAGATCGCAGGCGGCGAGCACCGGTTCGGCCTCGAAGGCGAACTCGACGGAGCCCGGGCAATCGACGAAAGTCAGGCTCTCGCCCATGAATTCGGTGGTGGCGACCGTCGCCTCGACGCTCATTGCGTGGCTGCGGGCTTCGGGAGAGTGGTCGCCCACGGTGTTTCCCGACGACACCGGGTTCTGCCGCGGAATGGCGCCGGTCCGTGCCAGGATCGCTTCAAGAAGGGTGGTCTTGCCGCTTGCGAAGGGACCGACAATGGCGATGCATTTCGGTCCCGAAAGTCTGCCTCCGGCGCGTTTTCCCATGATTGGTCGACCTCCTCCTCGAGCGTGGCCACTGAGGCGGCGGCCGGCCTCTCCGGCCGTCGCAGGCAGATCGCTCTGCCTCGCGTATCGAAACACGACACCGCGCCGAGGGCAAGTGTGCGGGTTGGGCCGTTTCGTCGCTGCATTGCATCATGGATTTTCGCGAATCCGGCCCGACGCCCGCTCTCGGCGGGGCCGGCCGGCGGCAAGAGCGCGCGCGGCCTACGCCTTGCCAGGCGCCGCGCGCGACAGGCGAAGCCCGATCGCCGTGCGGTTCCGGAAGCCCTTCCAGTAGGTATGATCAGGACGCGGCGTGCCGTCGTCGTTCGTCGACCAGATCCCCTCCGCCGCGCGCTCGCAGATTTCCAGATACGGCGCCATCTGCCTGTCGCCTTTCACGTGCAGGCCGAGGAAGGCGGTCAGGAAATGCTGCGCGACGTTGTTCATGCGCACCGTGTCCCAGACGGGGTCGGCGTAGTGTTCGAAGGGCGGGAAGCCGATCTTATCCGACATGAACCACGCCTCGGCCGGCGCAGGGATCGGCGCGGCAGCGTTGTGGTTGGCGTTCTCGAAGGTCAGCAGCAGACGATCGGCGCCCGTCGAGAGGTCGAAGAGCTTCTTCACACCGCCGGCATAGCCGGAAATATCATCGGCATCGCCGGCGACGAAAAGGATCGGGCCCTTGATCCCGGCGAGGCCTGCGGCGTCCCAAAGTCCCTTTTCCATGCCCCATGGCGCGATGGCGACGAAGGCCCTGAAGCGCGGGTCGGGGAGCCTGATCTGTTCCGGCGAACCGGCGACGTGGCGCGACAGCAGCCCGTGGGGTGGCGCCCATTCGAACGTTGCCGCAGCCGGAGCGAGGCCGCCGCCGGCGGAGACGACGACGCCGTAGCCGCCCATGGAATAGCCGACGAGGGCTGCCCGAGACGCGTCGACCATGCCGCTCAGCCGGCCACCCGGCGTCCGCGACAGGCGTTCCATCTCGTCGAGCGCAAATGCCTGGTCGAGCGGCCGGTTGACCAGCGTCGAGGCGAAGGCGCCTTGGTCGTCATAGGTCGAATCGGCATGGTCGATCGAGGCGACGACGTAGCCCTTGCTGGCGAGGTTTTCGCCCAGATGGCTCATGAGGAAGCGGTTGCCGGGATAGCCGTGCGACAGGATGACGAGGGGGCAGGGGCCGACCGGGGCGGGCGCCGCGTCGCGCACCGCCTGCCCGTGGAGGGTGGTACGGGTCTCGCCGTCGCGCAGGAGCACGTTCTCGTAGGGCGTCGGCGGCGTCCCGGCGGCCACCTCGGCCGGGTACCAGACTTCCAGCGTGAACGGGCGGTCGTAGAGCGGCACCGCCCGGCCGGCGACGGCGCGGGCAGTGTCGGGCTGGCCCGAATTGACGGCGCGATGGGTAGTCACGCCGATCGGGTGGGAACCTCGCATGGCGAGTTCCGGGGCGTCGGGGCGGATCAGGTCGATGCGGTTCTTCGCCATCGCCACGCCTCCCGTTGCGTTTCGCGAAGACCTTCGGTGCTCCGCCTCAACTCAGCGAGGCCGTGAAGCGCTGGATGCGCGTGCACGCCTCCTCGAGCAGGGTCTCCGAGGTCGCGTAGGAAATGCGGAAGTTGGGCCCTAGCCCGAAAGCCGAGCCGTGCACCACCGCGACGCCCTCGGCTTCGAGCAGCTCACTGACGAAGCTTTCGTCATCGGCGATCGTCCTGCCCGAAGGGGCCGTGCGGCCGATCAAATCGGCGCAGGACGGATAGACGTAGAAGGCGCCTTCCGGCGACGGGCAGGCAATCCCCGTCGCCTGGTTGAGCATCGACACGACGAGGTCGCGGCGGCCCTGGAAGATCGCCTTGTTCTTCCGGACGAAATCCTGCGGGCCGTTGAGCGCCTCGACAGAAGCCCATTGGGCGATGGTGCAGGCCCCGGAAGTCTGCTGCCCCTGGATCATGTCCATCGCCCTGATCAACTCGATCGGGCCGGCTGCGTAGCCGATGCGCCAGCCGGTCATCGCATAGGCCTTGGAGACGCCGTTCATGGTCAGCGTGCGGGGATAGAGGGCCGGTTCGACCTCGGCGATAGTGCTGAAAACGAAGTCCCCGTAGGTCAGATGCTCGTACATGTCGTCGGTGAGGACCCAGACCTGTGGATGACGCAGCAGCACGTCGGCGATCGCCTTCAGTTCGGCCGCTGAATAGGCCGCACCCGACGGGTTGGACGGCGAGTTCATCACCAGCCACTTGGTCTTCGCCGTGATCGCCTTCTCAAGCGCCTCGGCGGTCAGCTTGAAGCCATTGTCGATGGTGGTGTCGGCGAAGGTCGGCTTGCCGCCGCACAACGCCACCATTTCCGGGTAGCTGACCCAGTATGGTTTCGGGATGACCACCTCGTCACCGGGGTTGAGCGTCGCCATGAAGGCGTTGAACAGGATCTGCTTTCCGCCGGTGCCGACGATGGTCTGCTCCGGCCGGTAGTCGAGGTTGTTCTCGCGCCTGAACTTGGCGGCGATCGCCTCGCGCAGCGCCGGGATGCCGGAGACGGGAGGATACTTGGTCTCGCCGCGCCGGATCGCCGCGATGGCGGCTTCCTTGATGTTTTCGGGCGTGTCGAAATCTGGCTCTCCTGCGCCGAGGCTGATGACGTCGCGGCCCTTGGCCTTCAGCTCTCGCGCCTTCTGGGTGACGGCGATCGTCGCGGACGGCTTCACGCGGGAAAGGGCGTCGGCGAGGAAGGCCATGGCGGGGATCTCCGGGCAGGTGGCGGTTCGGTTGGGCGGCGCGCGTCTCTATTGTCCGAACGCCGAACGATCCGCAAGGCCGGAGGCGTCGCGAACCATGAATTCGGTCAATCCATCCATTAACGGCCGGTAAAACCTTCCGTGCCAGAATTCCGCGTTGCCGCAATCCGCGGAGCTTGATGGCCGTGACGCGTGGCGTTGGTCTCGCCCATATCGTACGCCAGGATGACGGAACCTCCACCGGCATATGGGGGGTCTATGTCCTGAAGAGCGCCTTTCAGCCGATCTTCGCCTTCCGCAGCGGCAAGGTATCGATCGCGGCCTTCGAAGGACTGGTCAGGCCTTTCCGCAACGGCGAACCCGTCCCGCCGGGTGTGTTCTTCAACAGCATTCCCGCCGCCGACCGTCTGCACGTCGAGACGCTGGCGCGCACCTTGCACCTGCTCAACGCCGGCCGGTTCCTCGATCCCGCCGCATCGCTGTTCATCAACTTCGATCCGTCCGTCTTCAGCGAGCCGTCCATCGCCGACCATGCGCTGCGCGACATGCGGCTCGTCCTCCATGAGGCCGGTATCGATCCACGGCGCATCGTCTGCGAGGTGACGGAACAGAAGTGCGCCTCGCAGGACACGCTCTACGGCTTCGTCGCGGCGCTGCGTCGGCACGGCTTCCGCATCGCGGTCGACGACTACGGCTCGGACGATTCCGACATCAACCGGATCAGGGAGCTCAGGCCCGACATCGTCAAGTTCGACGCGCACTGGATCACGCACCTCATGGAGTCGGGCCCTGGCTTCGCGCTGCTGGCGACCATGGTGGAGACCTTCGCCGGCCAGGGCATCACCACCGTCTTCGAGGGCATCGAGGAAGGGTGGCAGCTCGATCTCGCCGAACGGTCGGGCGCCTCGATGGTTCAGGGCTACGTGCTGGCCCGTCCGGAAATCGCGCCGACCCGTTTCGGCATCTTCCGCGAAACCGCTGCCGCCGCCGATACCGCCGCCGACAATGTCGCGGAGCTGCCCGCGCCCCGCCCGAACGCTGCGCATGCGGCGAACCGGGCGCAGGCGGCGCCCGCCCTGGCGCGCGCGGCACTGCCGGCCTACCGCGCCCGTCCTGCAAAGTCGTTCGGCCGCAGGGGAGCAGGCTCGTGAACGGCAGCGATCTCCGCCCGGCCTCGATCGAGGACGCGATCCATGTCGACGAGATCGGTATCGAGACCGGCCTGTACGGCGGCTTCCGCCTGAAGACCAACTACCAACCCATCTATCAGCGCGTCGGCCGGTCGCTCCTGCCCGTGGCGGTCGAGGGTCTGGTCGCTCCCTATCGCGACGGCGTCGTGGTGGACAGCCGGGCGTTCTTCGAGAAGGTGCCGGCCACCGACCGCCTGTTCGTCGAGAGCCTGTGCCGTTGCCTGCATCTGCGCAACCACCACAACGTCCGGGTTCCCTCGCTCCGCCTCTACTTCAACTACGATCCGCGGGCCAACGCCGATCTCGACGCGACCCTCCGCGAGATCAGGACGATGGCGGGCTGCCTCGTCGAGATCGGTCTGGATCCACGGCTGCTCGTCTGCGAGATCACGGAAGCGATCGCACTCGACGAGTTCACGCTCGTAGCAGTCGCGGAAATCATGCGCGCGCTGGGCATCCGCATCGCCGTCGGCAATTTCGGCGCCGGCCGTTCGACCTACGAGCGGATAGCGCGAATCCTTCCCGACATCGTCAAGGTCGACGGTGACCTGTTCCGGTCGCTTTGCCGCGATCCGGCCGCCGCGCGCCTCTTCGGCCCGCTCGTCCAGACGATTCGGCGCACGGGCGCAGAGGTTCTCGCCGAGGGCATCGAGACGCCGGCCCAACTCAGGATCGCCGTCGACGCGAAGGTCGACCTGCTTCAGGGGCACCTGCTCGGCAGGCCAGCACTGGCGGGAACGATCTTCCGCGAGGAAGCGTTACCTCTCGACCGCCTGCTTTCCTCCAACGGCGACAACGTCATCCACCTGTTCGGGTGATGGGACGCGGCCGGGAATGCTTGCTGCCGAACGAAAAAAGGCGGGGAACAACCCCGCCTTCCAACCGCCTGGTAGCCTGATTTGGAGCTCGCCTGCCCTGTTGCCGCAGCTATCTGCTGTCATGACCGCAGGGTGGCATGCTCCGGCGCGCATCCTGCGCAGCCGCCAGTACATCCGTGACTTGCCGAGCCGGTCCCCGGTCGCCGCATTGGCGCGAAAACCGGAATCGGTCGTCGCAATGCGCAATGCGGCAGATCCAGAACCTGGGAGCGCCTTTCGTGCGTCCAGTTGGGCGCACGGCGCTCCTGGGTCGGGGGCGCGCTCGCTAGATCAGGCTGCCTTGCTGAGAGATCCGGCAGCGGACTTGCCGGTACGGCGGTCCTGCTCGATCTCGAAGTTGATCTTCTGACCTTCCACGAGGTTGGTCATGCCGGCGCGTTCGACGGCCGAGATGTGGACGAAGACGTCCGCGCCGCCGTTGTCGGGCTGGATGAAGCCGAAGCCCTTGGTGCTGTTGAACCACTTGACGGTTCCGGTAGCCATGTTCGCATTCCTGTACGCTTGCGTTGTAGTGAGGCCGTGCGACATCGCACGACCGATGGTATCGAGATTTTGGAGATAGACGTCAGCAAACGCGTATCAGAACGCGAGGCCCGGATCGATCGGCCCAAATATCAACAGGCTCGTAAATAGGCGCATCGGCATCGAACGGCAACCCCCTGGGCTTCACTTTTTTCCGATTGCACTCTAGGCGTCGCGCGTTCACGTCGGACTTTCGACGAGCGACACGCCGTTCAGGCCGGCGATAACGTCGGCGAGCATGGGGACGAAATCGTCGCCGTGACCGGTGGTGGTAGCGACCGCGAAGGAGTTGCGTACCGCCGCCCCCAGCGGATTGGCGGCGCCCGCCGCGTTGGCGAAGGCGGCAAGGTAGCTCAAGTCCTTCAGCCCGTTGCGGATGGCGAAGCGGTGCGCGTCGGGATCGCGGCCGACCACCCACTGGAAGAAGGTCTGGTAGAACGGGCAATCCATGCGTCCGCCGCGGATCACGGCATCGAAGGTCTTCGGCGTGATGCCGGCCTTGGCGCCCAGCGCCAGCGCCTCGGCGTAGATTGCTGCGTAGCCGAGCGAGACGAAATTGTTGAGCAGCTTCATCGTATGGGCGCTGCCGACCGGTCCCGTGTGGACGATGCGGCCGGCGAAGGCCTCGAGCACGGGGCGGAGGCGGGCGAAAACCGCCGGATCGCCGGCGGCCATGACGTCGAGCGTGCCGGCCTCGGCATCCTTCGGTGTGCGCGAAAGGGGCGCGTCGACCAGCGTTATGCCGCCGGGCGCGAGTTCGCGGGCGAGCCGGACCGTCGAGGAGGGGTCGGATGTCGAACAGTCGACGACGAGCAGCGGGCGGCCTGCCGAAGCAAGGCCTCCCGGCCCGTTGACCACCGCCTCCACTTCGGGACTGCCGGTAACGCAGAGCACGACGATGTCGCTCGCCCCGGCGAGTTCGACGAGCGAACCGACTTCTCTTGCGCCGCGCGCGACGAGGTCGTCGACAGGGGCCCGGTTGCGGTGGGCAATCACGGCGAGCGGGAACCCCTTCTCGACGATGTTCTTCGCCATGCCGTGGCCCATCAGCCCGACGCCGACAAAACCGATCCTTTCGCGTTCCATGGAACCTCCTGCAGGTTTGATCGCCGGGACGATAGCATGGGGAACGGTTTTCGCGCGCTCTGCCTTTCCTTTGCGTATCGCCGCCGAATTTCGGCCCCGCTCGCGTCCTAGATGTCGTTTCCGAGGACAAAGTCCGCGGAAACGACACCCAGATACGAGGATCGCCGCACAGGCGGTCGCCACGTGGAGACAATCCATGAAGAAGATCTTCCTTGCCGCGCTCGCCCTGTCGCTGGTGGCCTTCGATGCCCACGCGATTTCGCGCCACGACATCGCGGGCATGAGCTGCAGCCGTGTCCAGGAGATCGTGCGCGCCGAGGGAGCCGCGATCCTGCGCTACCCGTCGCCGAGGAACCCGTCGCTCACGCTCTACGACCGCTACGTCGCCCATGACGGCTTCTGCCAGATCGACGAGGAAGCGGCGGCCGCATTCGTGCCGACCGCCGACACGCCGTCCTGCCGCGTTCTGAAGTGCCGGCCGCTGATCTTCCAGCCTTTCGGCGACGACTGAGGGCCGCACCGCTCACGCGCCGCGCGCGTGCTGCAGCAACGCGTGATCGGCATCCCGATTGATGCGGCGCTGCCGCTGCGCTAAAGCTCCTTAGGACTGAGCAACGGGACAGACGCGCGACTTGACTCTGACGATCCGGCCATTGCGGACCCTCATGTCGTCCGCAGCCCTCATCGCCGCGGCTTTCGCGGCGGGATGCAGCACTTCGCGTGACGTCGGCACGTTCAACGCCGACATGGTCGCGCCGGTTGCCGAAACCTTCGACATCGCCTTGCCGGAGACCGTCTCGACACTGCCCTACTCGTGGCGCACGGGCGAACTCGCCGCGGTCGCCGCGGTCGCCGCGGCGGTGCCGCAGGCGCAGGGGACCGGGGCCGGGGAGACCGGCGCCGAGGTCCAACTCGCATCGCTCGAGAGCGGCGAATCGGCGCCAGCCGCCTTCGCCGGGCCGTCGCCGTCGGGGCTGCGGCCGGCCGCCCCGGTCGTCAACGAGCGCCACGACGCCGCCCATGTCGACCGGCTGATCGCCAAATACGCCGCGCTCTACGAGGTTCCGGAAGCTTTCGTTCGACAGGTGGTGAAGCGCGAGAGCACGTTCAATCCGGCGGCCTACAACAAGGGCCACTGGGGACTGATGCAGATCAAGCACGCCACCGCGCGCGGCATGGGCTACGACGGACCCGCCGAAGGACTGCTCGATCCCGAGACCAACCTGAAATACGCGGTGAAATACCTGCGCGGCGCGTACCTCGTGGCGGGCGGCGATACACGGCGCGCCGACCGGCTCTACCAGCGCGGCTATTATTACGACGCCAAGCGTGCCGGGCTGCTCGACGAGACCGGGCTCGGCCGCGACCGTCCGCGCCGCCGCGCCACCGGCGCCTGAAGCTTCGCGCCCGCCCGGCGCAGGGGACGCCGATCCGATTGACGGAAATCAAAACGGCTGCTGCTGCTTGCGTTATGGTCGTACCGGCTAACGACGGGGGGCGGTCATGGCCGTGGGGTACGATCCTTGGCGATTCGCGGCAATCGCGCTGGCCATGGCCGCCGCGCCGGCCTTCGCCGGCGGCTACGACACGGGTGAGAGCGACTGGGATTTCGTCTTCCAGGAACGCGCCGTGGCCTTCGAGGCCGGGGTCCGCCACATCGCGCCGCAGCGCCGGCTGACCGGCATCACCGGAACGTTCGGGCCGAGCCCCGATGTCGACGAGACCGAGGCGTTCACGCTGCCGAGGGCCAGTCTGGCCGTCAATGTCGCCGGCATGGCGCGCTGCATGGCGAGCTACCGCGAGCCGTGGAGCGGCCACGCCAACTACGGCACCGCCTGGTCCTATGCGGCGGCGGCGGTCGAGCAGCATTTCTCCTCGCGCGACTACGGGCTGACCTGCGCGGCGGGCCTTGCCGCCGGCAGGGGCAGGGTCTCCTTCCTCGGCGGCGTGTCGCTGCAGGAGGCGCGCTACCGGCTCGCCCAGGCGTTCGGCCCGGTGATGGCGGCAACCGACGTCTCCGACAGAAGCCTCGCCTGGCGGCTGGGGCTCGCCTACGAGATCCCGGACTACGCGCTGCGCGCCAGCCTGGTCTACAATTCGGCCGTCTCCTACGACATGGCCGGAACCTACGCGGCTTTCGGCCCGGCGCTGCCGGTGTTCGGCCAGATCACCATGCCGCAGTCGGTCGAGCTGAAGGCGCAGTCGGGCATCGCACCCGGCTGGCTCGCCTTCGCCGCGGTGAAGTGGACCGACTGGAGCGTCGTGCAGTCGATGCCGATCTGCCCGGCCGGTGTGCCCGCCTGCACGCAGCCCTTCGCCGTTTCCGGCCTTTCCCTCGGCTTCCGCGACACCTGGAGCGTCACGCTGGGTGCCGCGCACCAGTTCTCGGAGATGTTCTCGCTCGCCGGCAACCTGTCGTGGAACCAGGGCGCCTCGGCCGGCTTCACCTCGCAGACCGACGTCTGGTCGGCCGGGCTGACCGGCGTGCTCACCCCCTCGGCGAACGCCGAGTTCCGCCTCGGCGGCACGCTCGGCCTGCTCACCTCCGGCACCGCCTCGACCCTGGTGCTGCCCGGCGGCTTCCCCAATCCGCTCGGCTACACCGCGCGTTTCGGCAACGACCTCGTCTGGACGCTGTCGGGCGGCGCGACGATCCACTTCTAGAGCGCGCTTCTCCCCCGGGAAATCCCTATTCCGCTTACGCGGATTTAACGCCCTTGTGCTTCATTGCCGCCATGAGCAAGAAGCCGGCCAAGGGAACGCCTGCGAAGGGCAAAGCAGCCGCCAAGGTGCCGGCGGGAGCGGATGCTGTCCCGGCCGAAGGCGAGGCCGCGGCGAAGCCTAAACGCTCGAAGCTGAAGCTGGCGCTGTTCGCGTCGGCGCCGCTGCTGCTGCTCGGCGGGGGCGGCTATGCCGGCTGGACCTTCCTGCTCGCGCCCGCCGAAGCCGCCAGGGGAGGGCACGACGGGGAGGGCAGTCACGACGGCACCGTGACCTCGCCGCTCCTTCCCGACCCCCGTCCGGAGGTCTCGGCCACCCACTCCTACGCCATCGCCGTGATCATGGAACCCGTCTGCGGAGCGCCGCCGGTGCCGGCGCTGAAGGCGGCGAGCGAGGCGGAAGCGGCCGCCGACGGCGCCATGGTCAACCAGTCCTGGATCGCCGCGGTGCGCCGCACGCGCACGCTCGACGCCAAGAACTGCAGCTATCTTTGGACCGAAGTCGAGGGCGCCGAGTGGCGGGCCGCCGAGGGCGCCGCGCCGGCCAAGGCCGCGGCGCATCATTAGGTTTTTTTCGGTAGTGTGCGTCAAGTTCTGCAAATTCGCTGAGAGGGGCGGTCATGGCAGGCTGGTGATGTTCAACGTCACCTGATCCCGTGAAGGAACGCCACCATGACCAGGACTGAAGGTAAGACCGCCAGCGGCGCCGTCAAAGA
>DUSC01000292.1 GCA_012842935.1 Hyphomicrobiales bacterium
CGCTGGAAAAGCCGATGGACATCGACGCCGCCGAGCCGCTGGAGCGCAAGGGATTCGCCGAGGCGCCGCAGCCGGCGCTGAGCGGCGCGCCGCTCAGCGGTCCGATCGCCGACTGGGCCGAAGAGATCGCGCGCGAGGCCGACGCGACGTCTCGGGGCAGTGGCCCGGCAAAGGGGAGGGCCGGCTCGGCGAAGCCGTCGAAAAAGATCCCCGAACGTTCCGAGGCGCCGACGCGGACGGCGCGCGGCACCTCGATGGGCGGCGCCGCCTCGGCGAAGGAACGGTCGGCGGCGGGTCTCAATCCGGTCGCCGGCCTCGACATCAGCCTGGAGGATGCCGAGGCGCTGCCTCAGTCGGGCGTCACCGCCACCGTCGAGGCACTGTCGAAGCTGATCGAGAGCGGCAACCCGCTGCACAAGAACGGCCAGATCTGGACCCCGCACCGGCCGGCGCGGCCGGAGAAGTCGGAAGGCGGCATCCGCATCGTCATGCAGTCGGAGTTCGAGCCGGCCGGCGACCAGCCGACCGCCATCAGGGACCTCGTCGAGGGTGTCGAGCGCGCCGACCGCACGCAGGTCCTGCTCGGCGTTACCGGCTCGGGCAAGACCTTCACCATGGCCAAGGTGATCGAAGCGACGCAGCGCCCGGCGCTGATCCTGGCACCGAACAAGACGCTCGCCGCCCAGCTCTACGGCGAGTTCAAGCAGTTCTTCCCGGACAATGCGGTCGAGTACTTCGTCTCCTACTACGATTACTACCAGCCGGAGGCCTATGTCCCGCGCACCGATACCTACATCGAGAAGGAATCGTCGATCAACGAGCAGATCGACCGCATGCGCCACTCCGCCACGCGCTCGCTGCTCGAGCGCGACGACGTCATCATCGTCGCCTCCGTGTCGTGCATCTACGGTATCGGCTCGGTCGAGACCTACACGGCGATGACCTTCCAGATGCAGGTCGGCGACCGGCTCGACCAGCGCCAGCTCCTCGCCGACCTCGTCGCCCAGCAGTACAAGCGCCAGGATGCCAACTTCGTCCGCGGTTCGTTCCGCGTTCGCGGCGACACGATCGAGATCTTTCCGGCGCATCTCGAGGATTCGGCGTGGCGCATCACCATGTTCGGTGACGAGATCGAGGCGATCACCGAATTCGATCCGCTGACCGGCAAGAAATCGGGCGACCTGAAGAGCGTCAAGATCTACGCGAACTCGCACTACGTGACGCCGCGGCCGACGCTCAACCAGGCGATCAGGTCGATCAAGGAGGAACTCGTCCACCGGCTGGCCGAACTGGAGCGCGCCGGGCGCCTGCTCGAGGCGCAGCGGCTCGAGCAGCGCACCCGTTTCGACCTGGAGATGCTCGAGGCTACGGGCTCCTGCGCGGGCATCGAGAACTATTCGCGCTACCTCACCGGTCGCAAGCCGGGCGAGCCGCCGCCGACGCTGTTCGAGTACATCCCGGACAACGCGCTGATCTTCATCGACGAGAGCCACGTCACCGTGCCGCAGATCGGTGGCATGTACCGCGGCGACTTCCGCCGCAAGGCGACACTCGCCGAATACGGCTTCCGTCTTCCCTCGTGCATGGACAACCGGCCGCTGCGCTTCGAGGAGTGGGACGCCATGCGGCCGCTCACGGTCGCGGTTTCGGCGACACCAGGCGCCTGGGAGATGGAACAGGCCGGCGGCGTGTTCGCCGAGCAGGTGATCCGGCCGACCGGCCTCATCGACCCGCCGGTCGAGGTGCGCCCGGCCAAGGCGCAGGTCGACGACGTACTCGGCGAGATCCGCGAGACGGCAAAGCGCGGCTATCGCACCCTGGTCACGGTGCTGACCAAGCGCATGGCCGAGGACCTCACGGAATACCTGCACGAGAACGGCGTGCGCGTCCGCTACATGCACTCCGATGTCGAGACGCTGGAGCGCATCGAGATCATCCGCGACCTGAGGCTCGGCGCGTTCGACGTACTGGTCGGCATCAACCTCCTGCGCGAGGGTCTCGACATCCCCGAATGCGGGCTGGTGGCGATCCTCGACGCCGACAAGGAGGGTTTCCTCCGCTCCGAGACCTCGCTCATCCAGACGATCGGCCGCGCGGCGCGCAATGTCGACGGCCGCGTCATCCTCTATGCCGACCAGATCACCGGCTCGATGGAGCGCGCCATGGCCGAGACGCAGCGACGCCGGGAGAAGCAGATGGCCTGGAACGAGGCCAACGGCATCACGCCGGAAAGCGTCAAGTCGCGCATCGCCGATATCCTCGACAGCGTCTACGAGCGCGACCATGTCCGCGCCGATATCTCCGGCTTCGCCGAGAGCCAGGGCGCCCTGATGGGCAGCAACCTCAAGGCGCACCTGGAGCACCTGCAGAAGAAGATGCGCGATGCGGCGGCCGACCTGAACTTCGAGGAGGCGGCGCGGCTGCGCGACGAGATCAAGCGTCTGACCGAGATGGAATTGGCCGTCTCCGACGACCCGCTGGCGCGGGAAGTCGAGGGCCAGAGCCCGGTGTCGGGGCGCGAGAAGGGCAGGCACAACAGGGGACGGGCGGTACACCGCGCCGTCGACGGGGGCGAGCCTTCGACGTCTCTGTTCGCCAAGCCGACGCTCGACGAGATGGGCAGATCCGGCGATCACGCCACACCCGCCGGCGCGGCGCCGCGCTCATTGTTCAGGAAGCAGTCGCACCGCGAGGCACACGCCTCGGATCTCGGCGTGCGCGACGGGAGCGGCCCCTCGCTGTTCCGCAAGAACAACCTCGACGAGATGACCGTGCGCCGCACGGAGAAGCCGATCGAGCGAAACCGTCCGGCAAGACCGGAGTCCATGGAGCCCGGGGTAGGTACCGTCCGGCGTACAGGCGGGGACGACGCCATGCCGATTCGCCGCGAGCGTGCCGGAATCGGATCCTACGAGGATCTGGCTGATCAACGGAAGCGAAAGGGTCGGCCGAAGAAGAGCGGCCGGCCGGGACGGTGATCCCGTTGCCGGTTTCCGACGTCGAAGCTCCGCGGATGCGGCCGGGCTGCAGGACGCCGGTCCGAACAAGATCCCGCGCTTCTGATCAGATGCAGGCGGCGTCGAAGCCGGCATTGACCAGATCGAGCGGCACGCGATGGCCCTGCTTCCAACTGCTCCCGACATTCGCCCTGACGGCGGCACGGCGTGCATCGCCCGCGGGATGGCCCGCGGCGGCGCTGACCGCGTCGGCCACCGAAAGGATCGCCGTCCGCGCTTCCTCGTCGAGGTCGCGGAAGTCCGTTTCGGTCAGGACGGGGATTCTCGTGTTGGTACCCATGACAAATCCTCCGCGCGCCGGTGCATGCGATCCGTCGCTGCGGGGCATTGGCCCGGCGCTCCGCCGATGCGGCGCGCCGATTGTGGAGAATTGGTGACCGTAGTCTTCACGGATGGCGACAGAGGCCGGACGAACGTGAACGTCCTGGCAAGCAGGGGAATGGATTTTGGGAAATTTCCGGCGAACGCGCGACTGTTCCCGGACTCGCCGAGCAAGCCTTGCCGTGACCGATCTTGTCCGCACCGTCCTCGTCAACATCTCCGGCGAAGGGATCCTCGCCAGCGCCGCGGCCTTGGCCATCCCTGTGTCAGAAGCCGGCCGACCTGCCGGACCCCTCGACGACCGCGACCTGCTTATCGACCCCGTGCCGATCGGCCCTGCGATGTAGACGTCTGCCTCAGGCCCATCCTTCGCGGCGGGACGCCCCGGAACCGCACCCGCAAGCCCGTGAAACCGCCGAACCCCTGCGAAGGCTTCGCGGGCGTTGCGCGGAGACGATGCCTTGGCCTCAGCAGGGACCGTTCTGGATAACCCGGTAGCCCGCCGCATCCGCCAGGCACTCGTTGCCGAAGGTCTTGAATTCGGGACCGCGCCGGGCGCAGACCGGATCGTAGATCTTCGGGCAGAACGTGCCGTCCTCGGGCCTGGGCTCATTCGGCCGACGGCGGCATTCGCCGTACCGCACGATGCGGAAGCCGGCGCTTTCGGCGAGGCAGGCGTTGGAGAAAGTCTGGCGCTCGCCGAATCGTTCGGCGCACACCGGATCGTATTCGCGCGTGCAGACGGGTCCCGGCCGGTCCGGGCGCGGCGGCCGACCTTCCTCGACGACCACCGTGCAGGACGAAAGGACGAGAAGCCCGGCGATGAGGCCGGTTGCGCGCCGCGCTGCCGGTTTTCGCAATCCGATCATGCCGTTCCTCCTCGAAGCCCGGACGGATATTCCGGTCCATCCTCGCCGGTCCTGCGGAAAATGCAACCTCGGCAAGGGACCCGAGCGCGCGGCTCGTCAGCGAATCTGTGCGAGAGCGGCCGCGCCCGGCTGTCGGCAGTCCGGTCCGAGGCACAGGCTGATGCGGCGGCCGTTTCCGCCGTCGCAGCTCCCCTCCCGCGTGACCTGCCAGCCCGCGGCAGCGGCCGAGCAGGCGTTGGCGAAGGTGTGGCTTTGCTGTCCCCTGATGGCGCAGACCGGTTGCCAGATCGTCGCGCACAACGTCTCCGTTTCGAGGCGCTGTTCGGCGCCGGCGTAGGCGGCGGCAGCGAAGAAGGCGAGAACGGCGGTCACGGCGAGGATTCGCATGGTGCGGCTCCGGTGGGTTTTCCGCGGAGTTTCCACCTCAAGATCGGCGGCAATGCGGCGCCGGCGTCCCGTCCCGATTCACGAATTCCGACAATGCGTTACGATCCGCGCGAAAGGCTCAACAGAGGCGGCCGCCTCGCTGGAGGAAAAGCCCGTTGCGGGGGTGACGCCGGACCATCCGGCATCTTGACCCTCACGGGCAAGACCGAAGGGATCGCCTTGCTGATACCGATCCTTCAGTCTTGCGGCGGCGCGTCTTCTGCGCCGGGAACCGCTTTTCCTCCCGCGAGGCGGCCCTGCTCCGCGGGTGGCGATCGTACCGTGCGGCTTCGGAGGACGCCTCGCGGTCGTGATCGTACCCTAGCGCGGCCAGACTGAACGCGGCGTGGCCGTGCCGTTCAATCGCGGTTCATCGGGCAATGATCGCCGCAGGCTGGGACGCCCGCACGCAGGGCTCCGTGAAATCCCGCCGTGGACGAACGGCAGGCGCCGCCCCCTTTTTCCGCCGATGCCCGCGAATGGGCGATCGGGGGACCCGCCCGAAGGCGATTGAGGCGCGACTGGGATCGGGGTTGAGGCTATCATGCGATTCCGGAACCTATGCGGGAGGTGGAGCCGATGGACGCCGAGGACTTCATGCCGAGTCCCGAAACGCTCGCGCGGATCCGCAAGGAGATCGAGGGCTACGAGGCTGGTCGGATGGCGGCGGTGCGCCGGGTCCGCTGGCGCGTGCCGTTGTTCCTCGGCCTGCTGCTCGCCGCTGTCGTCGCGATCGCCTATCTGTTCAACGCTTTCGCCGACCCGCGCGAACAGTGGCTCTCGGCCCCCCACGTCTTCCTCTACATCACGGGCTTCGTCGTGTCGTTCTTCGTCTACGGCATGGCGATGAAGCCGGCCACCGAACTGCAGCAGTCGTTCCGCAACAAGGTTCTGCCGGCGATCTTCGGCTTCATCGGCAACATGCGCTACACGCGCAACGGCATGCCGGCCTCGTTCGATCGCCTGCCGCGCGCTGCCGCCGGGTCGTTCAATCGCCAGAGTTTCGACGACGTCATCTCCGGACGGTACGAGGATTTCTCCTTCGAGCTCTACGAAGCGACCCTTTCGCAGAAAGCCGGCAAGTCGACGAATACCGTCTTCAAGGGGATCATCCTCGCCTTCGAGACCGAGACGGCTTTTCCCGGAACGCTTGTGGCGGCGAAGCGTTCGGGCAGCGTGGCGCGCTTCTTCCGCGACATGTTCGGATCGGGCGGCCTCGAGGAATTGCAGAGCGGCATACCCCATCTCGACGAGCAGTACGAGTTCCGCTCCGACAATCCGTCGGCGGCGCGTCCGCTCGTCGCCGGACGGCTGGCGCGGGCGCTCGACTGGTTGCGAGAGATCTGGCCGCACGACCCGGCACGGGTCGCGCTGCAGGGACATGACGGCTTCCTGCTCTTGCCGCACACGAAAAACTTCTTCGAACTCCCCGGTGTCGCCACACCCCTCGACTACGACAGGCACATCAAGCCGATCATCGTCGACATGGTCTCGCTGCTCGCAACGGGCGCGCTCGTCAGGAAGGTCGGCGCGATGGACACGGCGCCCGAAAAGCCGTAGCGGTCGGCCGCTCCCTCCTTTTCTCGTTTCCTCGCAATTCGTGATCCGAGCGGGCGGCCCGCGCACCATTCGTGATCGGCGTGCCGGCGAAAACGGCGCGAATATGGGCGAAGTCGAGGTCGAAACGCGACCCGTGCGGTTGCCGAATTGCGGGTCTTCCGCGGCCGAATGAGGCTGCCGAACGACGGAAACCGGGGTGGAATGCCGCAATGCGTCAGAATTAAGTCAATGAATATGCTGACAAATTTTCATCCAATGTGATTTGCGGTCAGGCGTCCCGTAGCTCTAATTCCGGCGTGTCGGGCAGCGGTCCGGCATCTCCTGCCGCCGCTGCCACGGCGAAAGACAAGAACGGAGAAGACAAGATGAAGACCATTCTCGCTACGGCCCTCGCCTCGCTCGCCTTCCTCGGCGCCGCCTATGCCGCAACGGTGGAAGGGGTTGTCCAGGCCTTCGATCCAGCGACTCGGACCGTCACGCTTCAGGACGGTCACAGCTACGTCGTACCCGACACGACGTCGATCGAGGCGATTGCCGTCGGCGCGAAGATCAAGATCACGGTCGACGATTCCAGCGGCGCCGTCACGGCCGTCGAGACGGGGTCCTGAACTCAGTCACGACTCCTTTCGCGCGACGGGCGGGCGTATCGCCC
>DUSC01000293.1 GCA_012842935.1 Hyphomicrobiales bacterium
CAGAAAGGCCGCCGAGCGCACCGTCGACGGCCTCTGGAACGCCATCGGCCGCATCATCGACCTCTTCACCCCGGCAGAATGCCGAAACTACTTCGCTGCCGCAGGTTACGATGCAACGTGATGGGATTCGGCTCTAGCCTCCCGCCACCCGAACTCCGTCGATCCGAACCGACGGCAGAGCGCGAATTCCCGGGGAGGAACTCCATGCTGCACGCCATCGACACCCGCCAGCTGCGCCTGCCGGCGCCGGAGACCACGCTTTCGCTTTCCGACATCACCGCGCGGGCGGCGACGCTGGGCGCCTATGACGGGCACGAGCGCGTCTGGCTCGGCCGCGACGAAGCGCGCGGGCTGACCGCGATCGTGGCGGTGCATTCGACGGCGCTGGGGCCGGCGCTCGGCGGCACGCGCATCTGGCCGCACCCGAGCTTCGAGGCGGCGCTGACCGATGCGCTGCGGCTGTCGCGCGGCATGACCGACAAGGCGGCGGTGGCCGGATTGCCGCTCGGCGGCGGCAAGGCGGTGATCATGGCCGATCCGCGCCGAGACAAGACGCCGGACCTGCTTGAAGCCTATGCCGAGATGCTGACGGCGCTGGCCGGCCAGTACTACACCGCCGAAGACGTCGGCATGACGCTGGCCGACGCCGACTTCCTCGGCGAGCGGGCGCCCAACGTCGCCGGCACGACACGCGGCAGCTCGGGCGACCCCTCGCCCTTCACCGCGCGCGGCGTCTTCCTCGGCCTGAAGGAGGCGATGCGCCGCCGGTGCGGCTCGCCGGAACTCGAAGGCGTGACCGTCGCCGTCCAGGGTCTCGGCTCGGTCGGCTGGACGCTGGCCGACGCTCTCCACGGCGAAGGCGCGCGCCTCATCGTCGCCGACCTCGACCGCAGCCGCGCCGAAAAGGCTGCGACCGTGTTTGGCGCCGCGGTGACGGAGCCCGACCGCATCCACGCGGCCGACGCCGACGTCTACGCTCCCTGCGCGCTGGGCGGCGTGCTCTCGGCCTCGACGATCCCGGAGATCCGCGCAACGATCGTCGCCGGTGCCGCCAACAACCAACTGGCTACTGCGGAGGACGCGGAGCACCTAGCCGCGCACGGCATCCTGCACGCGCCCGACTTCGTCATCAACGCCGGCGGCCTGATCAACGTCGCGGCGGAAATCTTCTCCGGCGGCTACGACGGGGCGGCGGCGATGGAGAAGGTGGCGTGCATCCCGGCGACGCTCGCCGCGATCTTCGACCGGTCGGAAGCGGAAGGGCGCACGCCCGACGCCGTGGCGCGCGCGATCGCAGCGGAGCGGGTGGCGAGGGGTTGAGGTCTAGTCTCCGAGCCGCGCCAGCAGTTCGGCCATCTTCGCCTCGAGAACGCGCACGCGTTCCTCCAGCGCCGCCAGCGCGTCGGGCGAGGGCGCATGGGCGCGGACATGGACCGGCGCCGCGGCGCTGGCCTCGACGTCGCCGCAGAGCAGGTGGGCGTAGCGGTCCTCGCGCTGGCCCGGCGCCCGGCCGATCTCCTTGACCAGCGGCGGCCGCTTGCCGATCAGCATGTCGAGCTCCGTGCGAACCGCATCCTCCGAGGAGAAATTCGTCATGCGATCGGTACGCGTCAGCAGCTCGTTCAGCGTCTGCGGCCCGCGCAGCATGAGCACCGCGACCAGCGCGCTCTGCGGCGTCGTCAGGCTGAACCTGCGCGAGGCGGTCTGCTCATAGCGGTCGACGCGCGAGGCCATGACGCGCCGCGCCAGGCCCTTCTCCTCCAGCGACTTCAGCGTGCGGTGGATGTCGGCCGGCTCCAGCACCATGACCGGCTCGCGCGAGGTCTTCTGGTTGGTCGCCGACTGCAGCGCATTCAACGTCAGCGGATAGACGTCGGGCGTCAGCAGCTGCTTTTCCATGAGGCAGCCGAGCACGCGGGCTTCGAGGGCGTTGAGGAGGGGGAGGCTGTCTGTCATGGTCACAGGCCCGGCGTGTCCGCGATGAGCGCCCTCCCCGTTAGACCCTCCGCTCCACCATCATCTTCTTGATCTCGGCGATCGCCTTGGCGGGGTTCAAGCCCTTCGGGCAGGTCTGCGCACAGTTCATGATGGTGTGGCAGCGGTAGAGGCGGAAAGGATCTTCGAGATTGTCGAGCCGCTCGCCGGTCGCCTCGTCCCGGGAGTCGATCAGCCAGCGATAGGCCTGCAAGAGCGTCGCCGGGCCGAGATAGCGATCGCCGTTCCACCAGTAGCTCGGGCACGACGTCGTGCAGCAGGCGCACAGGATGCACTCGTAGAGCCCGTCGAGCTTGGCGCGGTCCTCATGGCTCTGCAACCATTCCTTGGCCGGCTCGGGCGACACCGTCTTCAGCCACGGCTCGATCGAGCGGTGCTGGGCGTAGAAGGTGGTGAGGTCGGGCACGAGGTCCTTGACCACCGGCATATGCGGCAGCGGGTAGACCTTTACGACGCCGTCGATGTCGTCCATGCCCTTGGTGCAGGCGAGCGTGTTGCCGCCGTCAATGTTCATGGCGCAGGAGCCGCAGATGCCCTCGCGGCAGGAACGGCGCAGCGTCAGCGTCGGGTCGACCTTGTTCTTGATCCACAGGAGCGCGTCGAGGACCATCGGCCCGCAATCGTCGAGGTCGACGAAATAGGTGTCGATGCGCGGGTTCTCGCCGTCGTCGGGCGACCAGCGGTAGATCCGGTATTCGCGCAGGTTGGTCGCGCCTTCCGGCTTCGGCCAGGTCTTGCCCTGGCGGATCTGCGAGTTCTTGGGGAGGGTGAGTTCGACCATCTGTTACGTTCGCCTCAGTAAACCCGCGCCTTGGGCGCGATCTTGGCCGGATCGATGCCGCCCTGCTCGACCGGCAGCAGGGTCTCGGTGTGCACCGGCCGGTAGGACAGCGTGACGTTGCCGGCGGCGTCGAGCCGGGCCAGCGTGTGCTTGCGCCAGTTGGCGTCGTCGCGCGCGGAGAAATCCTCACGGGCGTGCGCCCCGCGGCTTTCCTTGCGCGCCTCGGCGCCATAGACCGTGGTGATGGCGCAGGCCATCAGGTTCTCCAGTTCCAGCGTCTCGACGAGGTCGGAGTTCCAGATCATCGAGCGGTCGGTGACCTTGAGGTCGGATAGCTCCTTCCACAGCGCCGACATGCGCCGGCAGCCGCTTTCCAGCGATTCCTGCGTGCGGAACACCGCCGCGTCCTCCTGCATGGTCCGCTGCATCCTTTCACGCAACGCCGCCGTCGGCGTGCCGCCGTCGGCGTGTCGGAGTCGGTCGAAGCGGTCCATGATCTTCTCGACCGAGGCCGCGTCGGGCGCCGGCACCGGCGCGTTGCGGTCCACGACCTGGCCGGCGCGGATCGCGGCGGCGCGGCCGAAGACGACGAGGTCGATCAGCGAGTTCGAGCCGAGCCGGTTGGCGCCGTGCACGGAGGCGCAGGCCGCCTCGCCCACGGCCATCAGGCCCGGCGTGACCCGGTCCGGCTCGTCCTCGGTCGGATTCAGCACTTCGCCCCAGTAGTTCGTCGGGATGCCACCCATGTTGTAGTGCACGGTGGGCAGCACCGGAATCGGTTCGCGGGTGACATCGACACCGGCAAAGATCTTCGCCGATTCGGAGATGCCGGGCAGCCGCTCGGCGAGCACCGCCGGGTCGAGGTGGTCGAGGTGAAGGTAGATGTGATCCTTCTTCTTGCCGACACCGCGACCCTCGCGGATTTCCATCGTCATGCACCGCGAGACGACGTCCCGGCTGGCGAGGTCTTTCGCCGACGGCGCATACCGCTCCATGAAGCGCTCGCCCTCGGAATTGACGAGATAGCCACCCTCGCCGCGCGCGCCCTCGGTGATCAGGCAGCCGGCGCCATAGATGCCGGTAGGGTGGAACTGCACGAATTCCATGTCCTGGAGCGGCAGGCCGGCGCGGGCGATCATGCCGTTGCCATCGCCGGTGCAGGTGTGCGCCGAGGTCGCCGAGAAATAGGCGCGGCCATAGCCGCCGGTGGCGAGCACGACCATCTTGGCCGAGAAGCGGTGGATGGTGCCATCATCCAGATTCCAGGCGACCACGCCGGTGCAGGCACCGTCCGGCGACATGATCAGGTCGAGCGCGAAGTACTCGATGAAGAACTGCGCATTGTTCCTCAGCGACTGTCCGTAGAGCGTGTGGAGCATCGCGTGGCCGGTACGGTCGGCCGCCGCGCAGGTACGCTGCACCGGCGGGCCGTCGCCGAAATTCATCATCATGCCGCCGAACGGCCGCTGGTAGATCCGTCCGTCCTCGGTGCGGCTGAACGGCACGCCGTAATGCTCGAGTTCGTAGACCGCGGCGGGGGCTTCCCGCGCCAGGTATTCCATGGCGTCGACGTCGCCCAGCCAGTCCGACCCCTTGACGGTGTCGAAGAGGTGCCACTGCCAGTTGTCGGGCCCCATATTGCCGAGCGAGGCAGCGATGCCGCCCTGCGCCGCGACCGTGTGGGATCGGGTCGGGAAGACCTTGGTGATGCAGGCCGTCCTCAGCCCCTGCTCGGCCAAACCGAGCGTGGCGCGCAGGCCGGCGCCGCCGGCGCCGACGACGACGACGTCGAACTTGTGGTCGACATAGGTGTAGGCCCGCGAGGCCTTGTTCTGTGTATGAGCCACGGTTCAGTTCCCGAGCGCCAGTTTGAGCAGGGCGAACGCCGCGACGGCGCCGATCGCGAAGGCGAAGAAGGTATTGAGCATCAGAAGGGCCAGTTTCGCGCCTTCGCCATGGACGTAGTCCTCGATGACGATCTGCATGCCGAGGCGCATGTGGTAGAGCATCGAGAAGATCGCCAGCGCCAGCATCAGGGCGACGAACGGATTGGCCAGCGCCGCCCGCGTCTCCGCATATCCGGCGCCATTGAGCGAGATCAGCAGGCCGACGAGGAAAAGCACGAGCGGGACGTTGGCGACCGCCGTGAGGCGCTGGCGCCAGAAGTGCATGGTGCCTTCGCGCGCCGAACCGAGGCCGCGCACCTTGCCGAGGGGGGTTCGCATATCGGCCATATCAGAATCCTCCGCGCGCCGCGTAGCCGGCGATCCAGATCAGCAGGGTCAGGGAGAGAGAGCCGGCCAGTGTTGCCCAGGCGAGCTTCGAGGCGGTGTGCTTCTCCAGCGCCGCGCCCGTGTCCCAGATGAAGTGGCGGATTCCGCCGAGCATGTGATGCGTCAACGCCCAGCTGTAGCCGAGCAGGACGATCCGACCGATCCACGAGCCGAAAACCCAGGCGACAAAATCGAAGTAGGCTTCGGAAGTCGCCGCAGCAACCAGCCACCAGACGAGCAGCAGCGTGCCGAAATAGAGCGCCCCGCCGGTGATGCGGTGCAAAATCGACATCGTCATCGTGATCGGCGGACGGTAGATCGTCAGGTGCGGCGACAGCGGTCGCTGGCGGGTGGCTGGTGATCGGCTCATGGCTCCCCCAGGTCGAGGCCCCGGACGACCCCGAAAACGGCATGGACGCGCCCGGATGCGACTTCGGACTGCCGCTTTCTAATGCGCTTTCCGCACCGCGTCAAAGGCGGAAAAAGCCTTTGCTGCCATCAATTTAGTTTCAATCGAATCGATCGCTGCGGCAGCATCGCCCCTGAACCGATTTATGAGCGTGGCAGCGACCTGTTCGTATCAGCGCGTGCAGGTCCAGGGCTCGCGGCGGCCGCGCATGTAGAGCGCCTCGCGGCCTTCGATCACGATTGCCGATACCCCCTCGCCGAACCGGGTCTGCTGGCCGGGCGGCGAGGCGGGCAGTTCGAGGACGGAGCCGTCGGCTTCGGTGACGCGAATCCCGGCGCCCGTGAGATCCACCTGGATGCGGCCGTCCTCCGCACAGTCGTAGACGCCGGCAACCGACGGCGCCGCCGCGACATTGGTCACCGCGGGAGCAGGCGCCCGTTTCGGCTCATCCACGCAGCCGCAGACGAGCGTGAGAACGGCCATGGCGACCGGGCGTAAAACGCGGCGGGTCGCCGGCGCGCATTCTTGAGCGGCGGCCATGGCTAGCGGGCGGCCGTACGCGAACCGGCGGGGCGAGGCGTTGTCATGCGTCAGCGTCCGTCGAACCGCAGGATGAAGCTGGAGAAGTCCGCCGGCACGGCGATCTGCTCGTACAGCTTGCGTCCATCTTCGGGCTGGCGCGGCGCGTTGAGTATCAGCTTCGTCCAGCCGCGTTCCTCGGCCTGATCCGCCAGCACGTCGATCAGGGCCTTGGCGATGCCCTTCGCCCGGTGGTCGTGGTGAACGTAGATATGATCGCAGGCGCCGCAGCGCATGCCCGACACCGGCTCCGGCAGGTCGGTGAAGATGGCAAAGCCGACGAGCTTGCCGTCGATTCGCGCGCCGAGGATTTCTGCCGAGCGATCCTGCAGCAGCGTCTCCGCATAGTAGAGGTCGGGCCGCCGCGGCGCGCCACGCTTCAGCGCCTGGGCATATGCCGCGAGCAGGGGAGCAAGTTCGAGCGCGTCCTTCAGACGGAGCAATCCGATGTCGATGGTGTGGTTCTCGGCCATGAGCACTCCATGGGAAAATTAACCATGTCTGTCAATTGGCGCCGCCCGCCCCCGTGACAAAGGTTAACAAGAGGTTAATTTCGCGGCATGGACGGGACGTTCGCGAGAGAAGGAGGACGCTCATGCTCACCACCCGGGGATTTTGCACCGCCGCGCTGGCATGCGCCGCCGTCGTGACGCTCGGTTCGCAGGCGGGCGCCGACAGCCGTGTCCGCGACCGGGTCTATGCCGATTCGTTCGGCAACCTGGTGATCTACAGCGCGGCCGGCTACAAGCGCATCGTCGTCGGCGAAGGCCATCTCGCCAAGGAACTCGGCGCCTATACGGGCGGCAGCGACGAGCCGGCGGTCGTCGAATACGAGCCGGGCCGCGTCGTCGTGCGCGAATGCCCCGCCGTCCTGCTGAAAGGTCGAAGCTACATGTACGGCCTGCCCGACCGCGTGGTGCCGCAGCCGGCGCTCGATTACTGCGACTGACCGCTAGCGGGGCGGGCCCGTGCGGCGCTGGCCCGAACGGAATTCCCGCGCCCGGTGCGAGGGCGTGTCGCCTGACAGCCGGACGCAGTCGCGGCCGCTGTTCTTTGCCTCGTAGAGGGCTGCATCGGCGCGCCGCATCAGCGACGAGACGCCTTCACCGGGCATCAGTTCGGCTACGCCGAAGCTCGCGGTGACCCGCCGGTCCTCCGGCAGTCCTTCCACCGGCATGGCCGCGAGCGCACTGCGCGCGCCTTCGGCGAACAGCCGAGCCGCCATCAGGTTGGTCCCTGGCAGCACGATGGCGAATTCCTCGCCGCCGATTCGGCCGGCGACGTGATGGTCGGACGCTGCCGTGGCGAGGAAGGAGGCGAAGGAAGCGATGACGTTGTCGCCGGCTGCATGGCCGTAAGTGTCGTTGACCGACTTGAAGTGGTCGATGTCGGCGATGACCAGCGAGACCGGCAGTCCCTGGTCGACCGCGGCCATCATCGCCACGTCGGCGCGTCTTTCGAACCCTCGGCGGTTGAGCAGACCCGACAGCGCATCGGTCTCCGAGCGCGCAGCCATCTCAAGCAGCGTGTCACGGATGAGGATGACCAGCATGGTGAGCGCGACGGCCATCCCGAACACGGCACCGGCGGTCTGCGAGAAAAGCGCGTAGTTGCTGCTAAGGTAGGCTTGGGGATTCTCGCCCCAGCCGCCGACCGCCTGGGCGAGAAACGGTTTCAGGATGAAATGCAGGGCGCTCGCGGCGAGAAGCACGGCGAAGGCCGTGTCAATCGGTCGCCGCGTCCGCCCCGACAGGACGATCGCCACGGCGATGATCTGCATGACGGCGAACGGTGCCTGATAGGCCATCATCCGGGGGAAAGCATGGCGCGGCAGCTCCTGGACGGCCGCGACCCCGGCCACGGAAACGACAAAAAGGGCCGCCATCAACCGCCACGGACAGGACACGCCGTACTTCCGCGAAACACCCACATTGAACAGCACCGTGGCGCCGAGAAACAGGGCGAAGCCGAAGACAACCGGCAGGGTGGCATCCACGAAGAACGGGATCGCCGCCTCGACGGCGTAGTAGCCGACGCCGCAGAGATATGCGAAGGCGAGCCACCGCGACGCGGACTGGCCGCGGTCATAGAGACCAACGAGAAAGAAGGCGGTCGCCAGCAGGCTCGCGACGGACATGTTGATGGCAAGGATGAAGACCGCGCTGCCCATGGACCTTCTCTGTGACTCCATCGTATTGGAACACAGCCGGGCGAAGATCGGGTTAATTTGGCAGCCGTCCCGACCGTCGGGCGAAATACCTCGCTGCGCGGGGCGGACGAGTCGAATGTGAAAGACGGGAGACGACAATGGTCGATACAGTGACGCTGACCGAACACGAGGCAATCAGGGACTGGGCGGCGGCGCGGGCCGGTTTCCCAGCCATCGTGGACGTCTCGCCGGCGGCCGGCGTGCAGCCCATGCTCCGCCTGGTTTTCGACCAGGCCGCCTATCTGGACAACGATCGCGCCGAGCGGCCAATGAACGCAGGCGGCTTCGAACTTGTCGAGTGGGACGAGTGGTTCAGGCTGTTCGACGAGCAGAAACTCGCGCTCGTGGTCGCCCGCGACCAGCCGGGACGGCGCGAGCAGTTCCACGAAATCATCCGCCGCGCCGACTGAACCGTCCGGCGGAGAGAGCCCGGGCCGGTATCGGGCCCGGGAACGACCGACGTCCGCTCAGTGCCAGTCGCGGATGTCGACGAAGTGGCCGGCGATCGCGGCCGCCGCGGCCATCGCCGGCGACACGAGGTGGGTGCGGCCCTTGAAGCCCTGGCGACCCTCGAAATTCCGGTTCGACGTCGAGGCGCAGCGCTCGAGCGGCTTCAGCCGGTCGTCGTTCATCGCCAGGCACATCGAGCAACCCGGTTCACGCCAGTCGAAGCCCGCGGCGATGAAGATCTTGTCCAGGCCTTCCGCCTCGGCCTGTTCCTTCACCAGGCCGGAGCCGGGAACGATCATGGCGTTGACGGTCGGGGCGACGTGCTTGCCCTCCACCACCCTGGCGGCAGCGCGCAGGTCCTCGATGCGGCCGTTGGTGCATGAGCCGATGAAGACGCGATCGATGGTGATGTCGGTGATCTTCGTGCCCGGCGTCAGGCCCATGTATTCGAGCGCGCGCTTCTTGGAGTTGCGCTTGTTCTCGTCCTCGATGAGCTCCGGGTCCGGCACGACCCCGGTGACCGAGACGACGTCCTCGGGCGACGAGCCCCAGGTGACGATCGGCGGCAGCTTGGCAGCGTCGAGCACGACGACCTTGTCGAAATGCGCGCCCTCGTCGGTGTGGAGCGTCTTCCAGTACTCCATCGCCATGTCCCAAGCCTTGCCGGTGGGAGCCTTCGGCCGACCCTTGATATAGGCGAACGTGGTCTCGTCGGGCGCGATCAGGCCGGCGCGGGCGCCGCCCTCGATCGACATGTTGCAGATGGTCATCCGACCTTCCATCGACAGCGAGCGGATCGCCTCGCCGGCATATTCGATGACGTAGCCGGTGCCGCCGGCGGTGCCGATCTCGCCGATGATGGCAAGGATGATGTCCTTGGCGGTGACGCCCTCGGGCAGCGCGCCGTCGACACGCACCAGCATGTTCTTCGCCTTGCGCTGGATCAGCGTCTGCGTGGCGAGCACATGCTCGACTTCCGACGTGCCAATGCCGTGGGCCAGCGCGCCGAAGGCTCCGTGCGTCGATGTGTGGCTGTCGCCGCAGACGATCGTCATCCCGGGCAGGGTGAAGCCCTGTTCCGGCCCGATGATGTGGACGATGCCCTGGCGGCGGTCGTTCTCTGAATAATATTCGACGCCGAAGTCGGCGGCGTTCCTGGCCAGTGCCTCGACCTGGATGCGGCTTTCCTCATTCTTGATGCCGATCTTGCGGTCGGGCGACGTCGGCACGTTGTGGTCGACGACGGCCAGCGTCTTCTCGGGATGGCGAACCCGGCGGCCGGCCATGCGCAGCCCTTCGAAGGCCTGCGGGCTGGTGACCTCGTGGACGAGGTGACGATCGATGTAGAGAAGGCAGGTGCCGTCCGGCTGACGGTCGACAACATGGTCGTCGAAGATCTTGTCGTAGAGGGTGCGCGGTGCGCTCATGGTGTCAATTCCGTCGATCGATCAGGAAGGAATGGGGTCGTCCGGCGCGGCGCCGGCGGCCTGTCGCATCAGGCGAGGCGGCTGGTCAGGGCGCCAGATATCCGCGCAAAGAAACGTGCCGGCAGGCGCTTGCGATCCTGCAGCACGAAACCCTTGTATGCGTGGTCGCCGAAAAGCTCTTCCATTGCGCCGCTCATACCAGCGTTTCGCCGGGTCGGCAATTGCGTACCTGTCAGTCCTCACCCTCGTCCGGATCGAGCCTGCACGTCGGCACGTGCAGCAGCCCGAGCGCGAGAAGCGTGATCAGCGTCGCAAACGGCGCGATCTGCCGGAGACCCTGCCTCGCCGCGACGCCGATCGCGACGGACAGCCACGGACCCGGGCCTTTGGTCGGGCGATGTGTCCGCCCGCGCGACGATGACGACGCCGACAGCGAGGAATCCACCGGAGGTGACAGCTTCGACGCTGCAGATCGGAAAAAAAAAGCACTGCCACCTCGTCGAACATCGGCAGGTTGTCCATCTCCGGCGCGAGCACGGCGAGGACCACCGCGGCAAGGCACACGAGGATGTGCGTACGCAGGTCGGCCGGACGGTTGCGCCTGTCCCGCTCGAAGCCGACCGCCGCGCCACACGCGACCGCCGGTAGCAGTCTTGCCGTGACCATCGCGAACGGCGTCGCGGTCCCATGGCGGCGTTCCGACAAGAGTTCGATCACGGCTGACCTACGGCGGGCAACGCGGTGTCGTTCACCCGCTTCCGCCGCGACGCGAAACCCGGGCCCCAGCCTTCATCCGGCGGCCCGCGACCCGGCTCTGCCCCATGCTTAACGGAATATTCTCCGATGGCTGTTCATTTTCCCTGCGGATACGTCTGGGACCTTCCGATGGCTACGGAAAGACGCGACAAGGAAATCTGGCAGACCGCGCTCGCCCGCGCCAAACTCGGTCTCTGGGACTGGGACCTGAGCAGCGGGACCTGCTTCTATTCGGCAACCTGGGCGCAGATGCTCGGCTATCAGGAAAACGAACTCCCGCAGGACGCCGACCTGTGGCTGCGGCTGACCCACCCCGACGACCGAGAGCAGGCCCAATCGAGTGGCGAGCGTCACCTCTCCGGACAGACCGACATCATCGAAACCGAGCTTCGTCTGAAACACAAGGACGGTCACTGGATATGGGTGCTCGACCGCGGCGGGGTCATCGAGCGCGACGCAGACGGCAAGCCGCTGCGCATGGTCGGCGTTCAGACCGACATCACGAAACAGAAGCTCGCGGAATACCAGCTCGAGCAGATCAACGCCCGCTTCAAGCTGGCGCTCGCCGCCAGCGGCATCGGCGTCTGGCATTTCGACCTCGCCACCGGACAGAGCCACTGGGACGAGAAGACCCGAGAGATCTTCGGCATCGACTCCGACGCGCCCGAAATGCCGCGCGACGCGTGGCATGGCTATCTGCATCCCGAGGACAAGGAGCGCGCCGAGCGCGCCCATGACATCGGCGCCGTCACGCGGGACGTCACCACGGTCTGCTACCGGATCGTGCGCCGCGACGGCGAGGTGCGCCACGTCGAGAGCCTGCTGCGCTTCGTCGATAATGCCGGCGCCGCAGGGCAGATCCTCGGCACGGTCAGGGACGTGACCGAGAAGGTCTTGCATGACGAGGAACTGGCCTATGCGGCGTGCCACGATCCGCTGACGGGTCTGCTCAACAGGACCGCCTTCGACCGGCTGTTTGCCGAGCACGTGGCGCTCGCCGAGCACCTTCCGATCGCGGTATTCTACATCGACCTCGACTACTTCAAGGCACTCAACGACTTCGCCGGCCACGCCGCGGGCGATGCCGCGCTGCGCGCCATCGCCACCGCCATCCGAGCCGTGCTGCCCGCGGAGGGCTATGTCGGCCGACTGGGCGGCGACGAGTTCGCGGCGATCGCGCCGCGCTGTGAAGGAAGCGAAGCCGAAGCGCTGGGCAACGCCATGCTTGCGGCGATCCGGGCGGCCGAACTCGGCCTCGCGGTCGACCACCGGCGCCTTGCAGCCAGTATCGGCATCGCAATCATCCGCGACGCGACCGCCTCGGCCGCAGACGCGCTCGCTTGCGCGGACGACGCCTGCTACGCGGCCAAGGCCGCCGGCCGCGACCGCTGCGCGGTGTTCAGCCACGACGCGGGCGGCACCGTCGGCGGTCTCAACGCAGCGCGCATGGCCGCGGAAACGCTGGATGCCATCGATACCGGCCGGCTCGTGCTCTACGGCCAGCCGGTCCGCCGACTCGACGATTCGCGCTTCGGCGGCGCCGAGATCCTCGCCAGGCTGGTCGGGCGCGACGGGCGGCTGATTCCGCCCGGCGAGTTCATCCCGGCAGCCGAGCGGTTCGGCATCGCGGCGCGACTCGACCGCTGGATCATCGCGACCGCCCTGCGCCGGTACGCTTCGGTGATGTCCTCGAGCGGACTGGTGCTCGGCTTCAACCTCTCGGCGCAGACCCTGAGCGACCCGCAACTCTGGTCATTCGTCGATCGCCTGATCGACGAAACGGGCGCGCCACCCCGGAGGATCGTCTTCGAAATCACCGAGACCGCCGCCGTCACCAATTTCGACGCCGCCGAGCGCTTCGTGCGCAGCGCCCGGAGCCGGCGGTGTCTCGTGGCGCTCGACGATTTCGGGGCGGGGCTGAGTTCCTTCGAATACCTGCGCCGGTTTCCGATCGACGCCATAAAGATCAACGGGTCGTTCGTCCAGGACATGACGGAAAGCAAGTTCGACCGCGAGATCGTCGGCGCCATCAACGGTATCGCCAAGAGCCTCGGCTACGCGGTCGTGGCCGAGCACATCGAAAACCGTGAGACGCTCGACATGCTCGTCGAGATGGGCGTCGGATTCGGCCAGGGATACTTCCTCCACCGGCCTGAGCCACTCGAAAACATTGTTGCGGAGCACCTGGCGCGGGTCGGCACCGGCCGGAGGCGGCGGGTCGGGACGCCTTGAGGCGGCCGCATCCGCCCCGGCCTCCTATAACACCTCGAAGACGAAGGTCTGGACGAGCACGTCCGGTTCGGCGATGGCGAAGGCGCGGAACGGTGGGCTCTCCTCGACCGGGCGCCAGCGACCGGCGCGCTCGATCTCGCGGAACTTGGCGCGAAAGCCGTCGCGCTCCAGCACGACGTCGCGCACGGTGAACACGGCATGGCCGCCCGGCCGGGTCGCCCGCACCAGTTCGTCGAGGCCCGAGGCCGGCGCATGCCCCTCGGTGAACACCCCGGTCGAGAAGAAGGCGGCGAAGCGGCCGTTCTCATAGGGCAGCAGCTCGCCGAGCGCCGCCCGCGTCAGCACCGAATAGGCGCCGCGCCGCGCCGCGAGCGCCAGCATGTCGGCGGAAAAGTCGAGGCCTTCGACGGCGTCATAGCCCAGCGCGCGCAGGAAGGGTCCCGACAAGCCGGTGCCGCAGCCGGCGTCGAGCAGCGGGCCGGCACCGCGCGGCACGTGGCGGGCCACCCAGGCGGCGATGAGGAAGGGCAGGCAGTAGCCGAGCGACAGCGTCTCGCGATCGTAGTCCGTGGACCAGGTCGAATAGGCGTCGGCGAGGCCGGCAGCGGTACGCGCCGCATAGACCTTCTCCAGCCCTTCGCTCATGCGCTCGCTCATTGCGACAGCCCCTTTCGCATGCGCCGCTCGAGGGCGCGCAGCGCCAGCGAGAGGCCGACAGTCAGCATCAGGTAGATGTAGGCGACGATGGAATAGGTTTCGAAGAAACGGAACGTACCGGCCGCGTAGATCTTGCCCATCTGGGTGACGTCGGCGACACCGAGAACCGAGACGAGGGACGAGTCCTTGACCATGGCGACGAAGTCGTTGCCGAGCGGCGGCAGGATGGTCCGGATGGCCTGCGGCATGACGATCAGGCGGAAGCGGTGCCAGCGCGACAGGCCGAGCGCCTTGGCCGCCTCGATCTGCCCGACCTCGACCGCCTGGATGCCGGCCCTGAACACCTCGGCGATGAAGGCCGAGTAGCCGACGGTCAGCGCGATGACCGCCCGCCAGAGGAGCGACACGTCGCGCACCTGCAGCTCGCCGATGAGTCCGGCCTGCCGGAGCGGCGCCGCGACGGAGTTCCACGCTGCAACGAAGGCCGGAACGCCGGCAAACGCGATCCAGAACAGGAGCACGATGATCGGCACGCCGCGGATGATCTCGGTGTAGAAGCGCGCGGTCTGCGACAGGATGCGCGACCGAGACAGCGCCATCAGAGCGATACCGAGGCCGAGCGCAGAGGCGAGCGCGAAGGCGACCACCGTTACGAACAGGGTGATGGCGACGCCCTTGGCCACGATGGCGAAGATCTCGCTGTAGAGGGCGTTCGCAGCGATGATGACGGCCGCGGCGGCGGCGAATGCCGCGGCTACGGCGAGCCACCAGGGGAAGCCGCCGTCCGCGGCGCGGGCGGCCATGCTCAGCGCCGCGCCGGGCGGACGACGAGCTGCGAGCGGTCTACGCCCCGCCGCTGGTCGACGGCGCTCTGTTCGGCAAGGACGAAGCCGTGGCCATCGTGGAGGGCGCGGGCCGCGCCAAGACCGGTCCGGCCTCCCGGCCGGTATCCCGCGAAATCGTGCACAGTCCGCGCCGAGCAGTCAGGGCTTGTAGTCGACGAACCACCTCCTGGTGATCGCGTCGAAGGTGCCGTCGGACTTGAGCGCGGCGATGCCCGCGTTGATCGGGGCGACGAGGTCCGAGCCCTTGGGGAAGATGAAGCCGAACTCCTCGGACTGCAGCGGGTCGCCGACCATCTTGAGTTTGCCGCCCGACGCCTTCACCAGCGCGGCGCCGCCCGCGCTGTCGGTGAGCACGAGATCGACGTCGCCCGCCTGCAGAGCGGCAACAGAGGCTGCGAAGGTCTCGAACAGCTTGATACGCGGGTTCTGCTCATTGCCGTCGAGCACGTTGTAGACAGCAACGTAGAAGGGCGAGGTCCCGGCCTGGGCGCCGACCAGGAGCTTGTCGTCGGCCGCGAAAGCCTTCGGATCGGCAAAGCGGGTCTCATCGGCGCGGACCAGCATGAATATCTCGGAGAGCATGTAGGGATCGGAGAAGTCGACCTTCTCCTTGCGCTCGTCCTTGATCGTGATGCCGGTCATGCCGATGTCGTACTGCCCGTCCGAGACGGACTGGATCATGGCGTCCCAGGACGTGTTCTTGTACTCGACCTTGAAGTTCAGCCTTTCGGCGAGCGCCGCCATGGCGTCGTATTCCCAGCCGACCGCCTGGCCCGTCTTCGTGTCGACGAACTGCAGCGGGAAATAGGCGTTCTCGGTGACCACCGTGACGGTCTTGCCGCCGAGGTCGGGCAGAGTCTGCGCCTGGGCAGCGAAGGGCGACAGGAACAGCGCCGCAAGCGCGGCGATAGCGAGCGAAAGACGGTTCATCGAAAGCTCCTGAAGGATCGTCCGGTCGGGCCGGCGGGACTCGCCCCGACTTTACCGCGCGGGCAGGAGCATGCAAGCGGGAGCGTGGGAGGGACCCGCGCGAAAAGCCGCCGCCGGGCGGCTGCCGGTTGCTATCGCTTGAGGTTCACCAGCATGTAGATTTTAAGGGTCCAGTCATCCAGGACGGCAATCTCGGCGGGCGTGAGCCGGACCATGGTGAAGCCGCCGTAGTCCCCGCCTTCGTTGATCGCCTCGCAGAAGCGATCCAAGGACGGCATCCGGATGTTGAGAAGCGAGATGTAGAACCGCTTCAGATAGTCGAAGGGAAAATGCTCGAGCAGGTTCCTGTCTGCGGCCCATGCGTTGGCACAGGCCATCGCCAGGATCGGGTTCGCCAGGTAGACCGTGAGGTCTCTCACATTGTGCGGGTCAAGGTGTGTGAAGGGCCGAACCACCATGACCGAAACGGCGGAAAGGGCGGCCTTCTTGTAATCTTCGGTGAGACCATCCGTGCGGAACGGCTTGTAGGCATCGCTCAGCAGGAAGTAGACCCAGGCCATCAGCAAGGGGCTGTCAGCCCGAAACTCGGTACCCTGCCTGATCTTGGGCAACGCGTCAGCCACCCGGGTCGCCATACCGGCGAAGAAGGCCGCTCGTTGCCGAGCGCGGCCAATCAAATCCCCGTCCGGCACGAAATACCCTGGATCAGTTCTTGGCAGACTCGATGAACTTCTTCGTCCTAGAAAAGAACGATTCGGCGAAAGAGTCAAAGTTGCGCAACGCTTGTTCGCTGTCCGCAGCGTCGGCGTGGTTGTCGTCTTTCAGCTTCAGAAGCTTTTCGACTGCCGGACCTTCAAGGTCGGCGACACCAATTTTCGCGTTGACGGTTTCCATACTGCCTCGCGAGTCAAAAGTCGCCAGGTCATCCCCGGCGACTTCTTTCAACTATGAATCAGGTGGGACTCGCTGTCAAATCCAGCAGCGAGACCCGCCTCACTCCGCCGCGGCGGCTTTCTTCTCGGCAGCCTCCGCGGCGGCCTTTTCGGCGGCGAGCGCCTGGGCGGCCGCGACCTTCTCGGCCTCGATCTTCGCCTTCTCGGCGTTCAGCGCGTCGCGCTCGGCGTCGTTCAGCTTGCGGGCGCGCACGCCGGTGTTCTCGGAGATGCGGGCCGACTTGCCGCGACGGTCGCGCAGGTAATAGAGCTTGGCGCGGCGCACCTTGCCGCGGCGGACGATCTCGACCGCCTCGACCAGCGGCGAATAGACCGGAAACACGCGCTCCACGCCTTCGCCGTACGAAATCTTGCGGACGGTGAAATTCTCCTGGAAGCCGGAGCCGGAGCGCGCGATGCAGACGCCCTCATAGGCCTGGACTCGGGTGCGCGAGCCTTCCGTGACGCGCACCTGGACGCGGATGGTGTCGCCCGGCTGGAATTCGGGGAGCTTGCGCTTGGCTTCGATCTTGGCGGCCTGCTCGGCCTCGAGCTGACGGATGATGTCCATCTTGCGGAACCTTTCTTCGTTCTTGCGCCAGCCAGAGCGCCCGCGCTTGCCGATCAGTTCGTCGACCGTCCGGCTATGCTCCGCGGAGGGGGAGCAGGGGCGAATTCACGTGGTCTTGGTTTCGGTACCGGGTTTTCCCGATTTCCGGGTGGGCCGATACACCATCGCGCGACCTTTGTCCACCGCACGGCGATCTTGGGTCGTAACCAGGTGAGCTAGGGGACAGGCAGATTGGCCGGGATATCAGGCTGCCCGGTTGCATTGTCCGGCACGCCTGCCTAAACCCGGCAGGACCCTCCGCCGGATACCCCCGATATGACGACTGCCATCGCCGCCATGCTTTTTCTCGCCGGCTTCCTCTCCGGTGCAGTCAACGCCGTCGCCGGCGGCGGCACGTTCATCACATTCGGCGCGCTCTCCCTCGCCGGCATCCTGCCGATTTCGGCCAACGCCACGTCGTCGGTGACCCAGTTCCCCGGCTATATCACCTCCACGCTCGCCTACTGGAAGGACATCCGCACCATGTGGCGCGATGCCGTCGTAATGGCGGTCATCTCGGGCATCGGTGCGCTGGCCGGCGCGCTACTGTTGCTGGCCCTCGACAACCCGTCCTTCCGTGCGCTGGTGCCCTGGCTGCTGATCGGCGCCACCGCACTGTTCGCCGCCGGACCCTGGCTGAAGCCCACGCCGACGACCGGTCGCGAGGCGACCATCGGCAAGGCCGCCGGCTCGGTCGTGCAGTTCGCCACCGCCGTCTATGGCGGTTTCTTCGGCGCCGGCATGGGCGTGATGATGCTGGCGACACTGGGGCTGACCCGGACCGGCGACTACCACCGCCTCAACGCGCTGAAGAACATGCTGTCGATCGTCATTGCTGCGGTCGCCATCGCCGTCTTCGTCTCGGGCGGCGTCGTCGCCTGGCCGGCGGCGCTGGTCATGGTGCCGGGCGTGGCACTCGGCGGCTACGCCGGCGTCTGGGCAGCCAAGCGCGTGCCGCAGGTGGCCGTTCGCGGCTTCGTGATTGCGGTCGGCGTCTTCCTGGCGGTCTACTATTTCGTCACCGGCTGAGGCACGGCGCGTTTCTCCAGAAGGTCCGGCCTTCTTTCCCGTGTCAGGCGCTCCGCCTGTTCACGCCGCCAGGCCGCGATCTTCGCGTGGTTGCCGGACGTCAGCACCTCGGGGATGGTACAGCCTTCCCATTCCTGCGGGCGCGTGTAGTGGGGGTGCTCGAGCAGACCTCCCTCAAAGCTCTCTTCCGCGCCCGACGCCTCGTTGCCCATCACGCCCGGCAGAAGGCGCACGACGGCGTCGAGCAGGACGAGCGCCGCCGGTTCGCCGCCCGAAAGGATGTAGTCGCCGATCGACACCTCCTCGAGGCCGCGCGCGTCGATGACGCGCTGGTCGACGCCCTCGAAGCGGCCGCAGACGATCACCGCGCCCGGCCCGGCGGCGAGCTGGCGTACCCTCGCCTGGGTCAGCGGCTTGCCGCGCGGACTCATCAAGAGTCTCGGGCGAGGATCGCCGGCCGGCGCGGCGTGGTCGATGGCACGGGCCATGATGTCGGCGCGCATGACCATGCCGGCGCCGCCGCCAGCCGGCGTATCGTCGACCGTCCGGTGCCGGTCCATGGCGAAGTCGCGGATCTGCACGGTCTCCAGCGACCAGACGCCCTGCTCCAGCGCGCGACCGGCGAGCGACAGTCCGAGCGCGCCGGGGAACATGTCGGGATAAAGCGTCAGGACGGTTGCGCGAAACGTCACCGGTTGCCCCCGGCGCCGCGCGGGCCGCGCGGCCGCCGCTTCGGGTCGAAGCCGTCTTCGGCCTCGGCGTGGTGCTCGCTGAGTTCGTCGTCGCCGGTCACCAGCCCCGCCGCGAACGGATCGATGACAAGATAGCCGTCCCCGGTCGCGATCTGCGGGACGGCTGCCTTGGTGAACGGGATCAGCGCGTCGTCGCCCTCGTCCATCGCCACTTCGAGGATGTCACCGCCGCCATAGTTGAGCACGGCCTTGACCTTGCCGATCGTGTCGCCGGCGGTGTCGCGCACGGCAAGCCCGACGAGGTCGGCGTGGTAGAACTCCTCGTCCTCGAGGTCGGCGGGGAGTGCCGAGCGGTCGACGAAGAGCTCGATGCCGTTGAGCGCCTCGGCGGCGTTGCGGTCGGTGACCCCGCGGAACTGAACGATGACCACGGTCGCCTGCGGCCGGATTGAAACGACCTCGAAGGCTCGGCCGTCGCTGGCATAGAGCGGCCCGTAATGAGCGAGGCCGAGCGGGTCGGCGGTATACGTCTTGACGCGCACTTCCCCACGGATGCCATGCGCGGCTCCGATGACCGCCATTTTCACGGGCTTTTTCGGCTTCGGCATGGGCGATATCCTTTCATCTGATCTATTCCGGGCGGTGGCGCATTTCAATCACACACGGCTTCACCGGATGCTAACCTGCCCGCGTCATTTTGGGCCGAGAGGCTCCCGACATGCAGCAATTCCTCATCCCGGCGAAGGACGATCTGCACAAAGCGCGCGCTGACTGGCTCAAGACGCTTTCGCGCGAGCGGCGCATGGCGCCGCTGACCGTCGAGGCCTATGAGCGCGACACGCGCCAGTTCCTGCAGTTCCTCACCGGTCATTGCGGCGGCCCGCCCGGTATTGCCGACATCGAAGGGCTGCGGCCGGCCGACCTGCGCGCCTTTCTCGCGTGGCGCCGCGCGGACGGCGCCGGGGCGCGTACTTTGGGACGTGGTCTGGCAGGCATTCGCTCGCTGCTCCGTTTCCTCGAGCGCCGCGGCCTGGTCAACGCTGCAGGCGCGGTCGCACTGCGCTCGCCGCGCCAGCCGAAATCATTGCCCAAGCCCCTGACGGCGGACGACGCGCGCAGGGTGGTATCGGCCGAGGTTCAGTCGGCCGAGGAGCCCTGGATCGCCGCACGCAACGCTGCCGTCCTGACTTTGCTCTACGGTTCGGGGCTTCGCATCTCGGAAGCGCTCGGTCTCTCCGGCGAGGATTTTTCCGGCAACGGCGCGCAGACGCTGCGCGTCACCGGCAAGGGCGGCAAGACCCGCCTCGTTCCCGTTCTGCCGGTGGCCGCGGCCGCCGTCGCCGAGTACCGGCGATTGTGCCCCTATCATGTCGGCCCGAAGGAGCGACTGTTCCGCGGCGCCCGCGGCGGCCCGCTCGATCCGGCCATCGTGCAGCGCGAGATGCGGCGGCTGCGCTCGGCGCTGGCGCTGCCGGAGACGGCAACGCCGCACGCCCTGCGCCATTCCTTCGCCACGCACCTTCTGGCGCGCGGCGGGGACCTTCGCGCCATCCAGGAACTGCTCGGTCACGCCAGCCTGTCAACCACACAGGTCTATACCGGAGTCGACGCGGCGCGACTCCTCGATATCTACGACGCGGCGCATCCGCGCGCCCGAACGGCAACCTTACGGCAATTGTCGTGACCGGATTAACGGTTTCGCCGCCAATTGTGCCTAGAATCGTTTCATGAACCGTGCCGTTTTCCTTGCCGACCGTCTCGCCTTGCCGGCGCTGAAGCTGCTGGCGGCGATCAACGTCATCTTCTTCCTCTCCTTTCTGCTGGTGGCGGCACTCGCGGTCGAACAGGCGCAGGCGGAGACGCCGGCATGCAAAGGCGTCGACCTCATGGAAGCCCTGAAGAAGGAAGACCCCGATGCTGCCCGGAAAATCGAGGAGGAGGCCCGGGCGACGCCTAACGGCAGCGGACTGTTGTGGCGTATCGAGAAGGCAGGACTGACGACCTCGTTCCTGTTTGGCACGATGCACATGACCGACGCGCGTGTCACGACACTTCCGCCCGCCGCGCAAGCCGCCTACGACGCCTCCTCGACCGTCGTCATCGAGACTACCGACGTTCTCGATCAGGCTGGCATGATGGCGGCGATCATGCAGAAGCCCGAACTGATGATGTTCACCGACCAGACGACGCTGCAGTCCCTGCTGGCGCCGGACGACGCGGCCGCGGTGGAGGCAGCGCTCGCCGCCCGAGGCATCCCGCTCGCCAGCGTCGCCAAGATGAAACCGTGGATGCTGTCGGCCATGGTAGCGCTGCCCGCCTGCGAAATGGCGCGCAAGGCCGCCGGCATGCCCGTGCTCGATGTCAAGCTGGCCGAGGACGCCAAGGCTGCCGGCAAGGAGCTGCTGGGTCTGGAAACGGTGACCGACCAACTCGAAGCGATGGCCTCCTTGCCGATGGAGTTCCACGTCCGCGGCCTCGTCGACACGCTTAAGCTCGGCGACCGAATGGACGACGTCGTCGAATCCATGATCGCCCTCTATCTGAAAGGCGAGGTCGGCGCGATCTGGCCACTGTTCAGAAACGTCCTGCCGGACAGCGCCGAAGCGGACGGCTATGCCGCGTTCGAAGAAGTCATGGTCACGGCGCGCAACAGGACCATGGCGCTCGAGGCCGAACCAGTGCTGCGGAAGGGCGGCGCGTTCATCGCCATCGGCGCATTGCACTTGCCGGGCAAGGAAGGTGTGGTCGAACTCCTGCGCGAGGCAGGCTACACCGTCACGCCCGCGACCTGATCACGCACACCTCATTTCCCGCGCGGTCAACCGGCTACTGGTCGTCTCCGGTGGCAAAGGACCGGATATGATGATGATCGGACTCCTGACGATCACCGCCGCACTCGTTCCAGTCATGTCGGCCGCGGGCGCCTGCGAGAGGATGCGCAGCGCAGCCGCCGGGATCGGCAAGACGACCGCGGCGAGTACGATCGCCGCGCCGATGTCGGCACCCGTCCGCCCGGACGCAACCGCCGCGCCCGAAGTCTCCGCCGACAGCGAAGGCTGATCCGGACGGTCGCAGGCGTGCCGCGAAAGAGGCCGCTGCCGGCCGCCAGTTCGCGCGCCGCGCGCGACCGGTGAAACAGTAGCCGTTTTCGGGCGTTCACTCGTCGCCTTTCCGGCGGAGGAACTTCCCGATGGCTGACCCGGTACGGAATCACGGCAACCCTCGCGACCACCGAGCCGGCCCCGCCCGCCCCTGGCGCCACCGCGCCGAATCCCGAGACGACGGAAGCCGCGGCACCTCCCCCGCGGGCGACGCAGACGACCGAACCCGCGCCGGCCCAGTCTTCACCTTCTCCGGCGCAGTAGCCCGCCGGTCGCCTACCACAGCGACGAAACGCGAACGGCCTGCCGAGGCGGGCCGTTCGTCGCTACACGGCCGGGGCGCCGTGGCATTCAGATGTGGATCGACTTGAAGAAGGCGCCGAGCGCGGCTTCCTTGACCGATTCCGACAGGGTCGGGTGGGCATGGCAGGTGCGCGCGAGATCTTCGGCCGAACCACCGAACTCCATCAGCACTGCGGCCTCGTGGATCATTTCGCCGGCGCCGAAGCCGAGGATGTGGACGCCGAGCACACGGTCGTCCTCCTTCGCCGCCAGCACCTTGGCGAAGCCGTCCGTCTGCAGCATGGCGCGCGCCCGGCCATTGGCCGAGAACGGAAACTTGCCGACCTTGTAGGCGATCCCGTCGGCCTTGAGCTGCTCCTCCGTCCTGCCGACCGAAGCGACCTCAGGACTGGTATAGACGACCGACGGGATGACCCCGTAGTTCACATGCCCGGCCTGACCGGCCATGATCTCGGCCACCGCGACGCCCTCGTCCTCCGCCTTGTGCGCCAGCATGGGTCCCGCGATCACGTCTCCGATCGCGTAGATGCCGGGAACAGAGGTGCGGTAGTGGCCGTCGGTGCGCACGCGGCCGCGCTCGTCGAGCACGACGCCGGCCTCGGCAAGACCGAGACCGTCCGTATAGGGTTTGCGGCCGGTGGCGATGAGCACGACATCGGCGGAAACCGTTTCGGCCGCACCCCCCTTGACCGGTTCGAAGGTGACGGTCGCGCCGCTCCCGGCTTTGGCGACCGCCGTGACCTTCGCGCCGAGCCTGAACGCAAAGCCTTGCTTGCCGAGCATCCGTTGGAACTGCCTGGCAACCTCGCCGTCCATGCCGCCGAGGATCGTGTCGAGATATTCCACGACGGTGACCCTGGAGCCAAGGCGCGCCCAGACCGAGCCGAGTTCGAGGCCGATGACGCCACCGCCGACGACCACGAGGTGTTCCGGCACCCTGTCGAGTTCCAGAGCGCCGGTGGAGGAGACGATCACCTTCTCGTCGATGTCGACCGGCACGCCCGGGATTCCGGCGACGTCGGAACCTGTGGCGATGACGATGTTCCGCGCTTCCAGCACCTGCTCGCTGCCGTCTTCGGCGGTAACCGCAACCATGCCGGCGCCGAGGACGCGGCCGGTACCGCGAATGCCGTCGATCTTGTTCTTCTTGAACAGGAAGGCGACGCCGCCGACATTGGCCGCGACCGTCGCGTCCTTGTGCGCCAGCATGGCCTTCAGGTCGAGCTTGGGCGAGCCGACGGAGATGCCGAGCGCTGCAAAGGAGTGACCGGCCTCGGCGAACATTTCCGAAGCATGCAGCATCGCCTTCGACGGGATGCAGCCGATGTTCAGGCAAGTGCCGCCATAGGTGGCGCGTTTCTCGACGACGGCCGTTCTCAGCCCGAGTTGCGCAGCCTTGATCGCGCAGACGTAGCCGCCGGGGCCCGATCCGATGATGACGACGTCGTATGTGGTGGACATATGGTCCCCTCTTCAGATTTCCCGGCGGCTTCGGCTACACGACGAGCCGCCACAGCATGATGACAAGGCCGATCGCACTGAAATTCCAGATGAACGATCGAATCCAGACGACGCCCGCCAGATAGGCGGGGAGATAGGCGACACGGCTCCAGAAATAAAGCATGGCACCGAGACCAGTCCACCAGTCTGCGGCGCCGAGCACCTCGATCGCAAGCGCCAGCGCTGCGAAAGCCGGGAAGGTCTCGCGGAAGTTGGCGTAGGCGCGCGCCGCGCGGCCGGCGACATGCACAGGCTGCAAGCCCTCGTCGCGAGCGCCGACCGTATAGCGGTTGCCGACCTGCGCCTTGAAGGTGAACGACTGGACGGACAGGTGGACAAGAAGGAGAACGATCGAAAGGACGAGATAGAACATTTCCGGCGAAAGACGCGCGACTGCGAGACTCATGGCGCAACTCCCGGACCTTAGCGGCCTCCGCTGACGTTCAGAATCGCGCCCGTCGTGTAGGACGCTTCGTCCGAGAGAAGCCAGAGGATGGCGTGCGCGACTTCGTGCGCCTCACCCTCCCGCTTCATCGGCACCAGGCCGCGCAGCCGCTCGATCCGGTCGGGCTGGCCGCCCGACGCATGGATCTCGGTGGCGACGATGCCGGGTCGTACCGCGTTGACGCGGATGCCTTCATCGGCCACCTCGCGGGCAAGGCCCACGGTGAAACTGTCGATCGCGCCCTTTGAGGCGGCGTAGTCGACGTACTCGCCCGGCGATCCGTGCACCGCGGCCACCGACGACACGTTGACGATGGCGCCGCCCCTGCCGCCATGGCGCGTCGACATGCGCCGCACCGCCTCCCTGGCGCAGAGGAACGATCCGATGACGTTGGCGCGCATCATGCGTTCGATCCGTGCCGCGCTCATCTCGTCGACGCGGGCCTTGCGATCGACGACGCCGGCGTTGTTGACCAGGGCGTCTAGCGAACCGAAGGCCGCGTCGACGGCTTCGAACAGGCGCAGGACGTCGGCTTCGACGCCGACGTCTCCCTTGATGCCGATGGCCTCGCCGCCGGCTTTCCCGATCGAGCGCACAAGCGCGGTCGCCGCCGCCTCGTTCGACGCGTAGTTCACCGCCACGCGCCAGCCGCGGGAGGCGGCAATCGTCGCTATGGCGGCGCCGATGCCGCGACTGCCGCCGGTGACGAGAAGCGTCCTGCCTCTCATTCCTGGCACCCGCTCAACTTGAATACGTCCCACGGCACCCTGGAAAAGCCGTTCGCACCGTAGACGGCGGAATGGCGGAGCGACGGGGCGAGATCTGGGAAGATCAGCTTCTGCGGCGCATCGGCTGCCTCCGGCGGCAGGAGTTCGATGTTGCCGAAATCGTCGGAGGTGTAGATCACGCCCTCCCACATGGTGCAGGCGGCAAGCTCGGCACCGGTCGAGTCGCCCTCGGGGCAGTTGTGGGTGAGCATGCCGTAGGGCCGTCCGACACCCTCGGACCACATGACGACGCCGTCGAGCACGACATCGCTTTCGAGAACCATCCGAAAAGTGTTGGTGACAGCAGCGCCTTCGCCGGTCGGCGTGAACTCGACGGACGCGGCGTCTTCTAGGTCGCGATAGGTGGCCCGTTCGATGGCACAGTCGGCAACGGCGGGGACGGCCGCGACCAAGCAGAGCATGCCGGAAAGAAATGCGCCGGATATGGCTCCGCAGCGGTACACCGGTTACTCCCTTCCCGCCAGCACGCCGCCGACCCGTGACTTGATCGCGTACCAGCCGAAGTTCGCGTACCAATCCATCCAGCCGCGGTCAGCTGCGCAGCCCTCCGGCGTCTCGGACGTCTTCGCCAGCAAGGTGCCGGCTCGGACAGGATCGACGCTGGCCGCGACCTGCGCCTCATCGATGCCGGCATCTCCCATTGCGTGAGCAATGTCGTCGACAACCGAATTCCAATCGGTGTAGGCGAAGGGGAAGTAGCGCGGTTCGATCAGGGCCATACAGGCGAGCATCTTCGACTGTCTTTCCGTGAACTCGGCGAGCGCGGAGCGGATCCCGGCCAGCCGCCCGTCTTCGGCCGTTTCGGGATTGACGACCGGAATGCCCGCCGCCTCCAGCATGCCGGCATGATAGGCACTCCAGCTCTCGACCGGCTGCAACTGCTGACGGAATACGGAGAGCGCGCTCTCGCAATCGACAGGCGTCCTGCCTGCCGGTTTCGACAGACGCCGCCTGAGCGACATTGCCGCGTCGGGGCCGAGCCCGGCTTTCATGACGGAAGCCAGCAGCAGCGCCGCGCCGTCATCCCAGTCGGTCGGGGGCGAGTCCACGCAGGCATCGACGAAGTCGCGCAGATCGGTCACGCCGCCTGCATAGCGGTCCATCATCACGGAGAGGTCGTCGGCGCTGCTCTCGAAGGACCCGCGCTCCTGCGCCGCCGCAGGACCAGGCGACAACAGTGGCAGTGCCGCGACGGCCGCGGCCGCGCAGCGCCGACGAACACTCATCACAGGTCGAGCACCAGCCGTTCGGGATCCTCCAGGCTCTCCTTGACACGCACCAGGAAGGTGACCGCCTCCTTGCCGTCGACGATGCGGTGGTCGTAGCTCAGCGCCAGATACATCATCGGCCGGATGACGATCTGGCCGCCGACGACCACCGGCCGATCCTGAATCTTGTGCATGCCGAGGATGCCCGACTGCGGCGCATTCAAGATCGGAGTCGACATCAGCGAGCCGTAGATGCCGCCGTTGGAGATGGTGAAGGTACCGCCCTGCATGTCGGCGACCGACAGCTTGCCGTCGCGCGCGGCGACGCCGAGGCGGCCGATCTCCTTCTCGATCTCGGCGATCGACATGGCGTCGGCGTTGCGCACGACCGGCACGACGAGGCCCTTCTCCGTGCCGACGGCGACGCCGATATGGGCATAGTTCTTGTAGATGATGTCGGTGCCGTCGATCTCGGCGTTGACGGCCGGGATCTCCTTCAGCGCATGCGTCACCGCCTTGGTGAAGAAGCCCATGAAGCCGAGCTTCACTCCATGCTTCTTCTCGAAGACGTCCTTGTACCTGTTGCGCAGGTCCATCACGGCTTTCATGTCGACCTCGTTGAACGTGGTCAGCATTGCGGCCGTATTCTGCGCGTCCTTCAGCCGGCGGGCGATCGTCTGCCGCAGCTTGGTCATGCGCACGCGTTCTTCACGCGACTCGTCGTCTGCGCTGACGGGAGCGCGCGCCGCGACCGGGGCCGCCGGAGCGACAATGGCCGGCTGGGCGGCTGCACCCTTGGCGAGAGCCTCGAGCACGTCGCCCTTGAGCACCTGGCCGCGCTTGCCGGAACCGGCAACCTGGTCGGCCGAGAGATTGTTCTCGGCGAGCAGCTTGGCGGCCGCCGGCGCCGGCGGCATCTTGCGCTCGACCACCGGTGGCTCGCCGGCGATCTCGGCGGTCTTTTCCTCGGCCTTCCTCATGGTTCCCGCACCGGCACGACCCGAGGCGGCGGCAACGGCGTCCGGTTTCGTCGGCGGCACCTTCGCTCCGGCCGCGCCTTCGTCGATCGTTCCGAGCAGGGCGCCCACACCGACCGTCTCGCCATCCTTCGCGGCGATCTCGGCCAGCGTGCCGGTAGCCGGGGCGGGAACCTCGACGGTGACCTTGTCGGTCTCCAGCTCGACCAGGGGCTCGTCCGCGACAACCGAATCGCCTGCCTTCTTGAACCACTTGCCGATCGTCGCTTCCGTGACGGATTCGCCGAGCGTGGGAACGCGGATTTCGGTAGCCATGGTGCGAAGTCCTGATGTTGAATTGCGGATGTCTTCGGTGTCAGTCTTTTGGTTCGCGTAAAATGATCTGGGGTATCGGCGCCACTTCGTAGCGGAAACCCAGCGCGGCCCCGATGATCGGATCGGCAGCGGCGAAAGCCTCGGCCTCCGCTTCGTTCTCCGTTTCGACGATCGCAAGTCCCCAGGGACCCTTCGGGTCGAAAACGGGGCCTACCGCTACAGCATGCCCGGCGCGCGACAGCTTGCGCCAGTAGTCGGCGTGCTCGCCCATCGCCCTCCGTTCGACGTCGCTGATGTCGAAGGGAAATGACGGTCGAGGCGACACGAGCTTGAGGAAAAAATAGGCCACCGGAATGTCCCTAGCTGCCCAGCGCGTCCTCGAGGAACGCTGCGAGTTGCGCCAGGTGTTTCGACATCAGGCCGGTGGCCGGCGATGCCGCCGCTGGACGACCCGTGTAGCGGACCCGCTGGTGCTTGGCGTCGATGTGCGCCAGGACCCACTCCAGGTAAGGGTCGATGAAGGACCAGGCGCCCATGTTCTTCGGCTCCTCCTGGCACCACACCATCTCGGCGTTGCGGAATCGCGAAAGCTCGGTGATCAGAGCCTTGGCCGGGAAGGGATAGAGCTGCTCGACGCGAAGCAGGTAGACGTCGTTGATGCCGCGTTTCTCGCGTTCCTCGTAAAGATCGTAATAGACCTTGCCCGAGCACAGCACGACGCGGCGAATCTTGGAATCCTTGACGAGCTTGATCGGCTGGTCGGCGAGGTATTGCGCGTCGTCCCAGAGCAGGCGGTGGAAGGAGCTCTCGCCCGACATCTCGGCGAGCGAGGACACTGCCCGCTTGTGCCTGAGCAGCGACTTCGGTGTCATGAGGATCAGCGGTTTGCGGAAGTCGCGCTTCAGCTGGCGGCGAAGGATATGAAAATAGTTCGCCGGCGTAGTAACATTGGCGACCTGCATGTTGTCTTCAGCGCAGAGCTGCAGGAACCGTTCCAGGCGCGCCGAAGAATGCTCCGGACCCTGGCCCTCGTAGCCGTGCGGCAGCAGGCAGACCAGGCCGGACATGCGCAGCCACTTGCGTTCGCCCGACGAGATGAACTGGTCGAAGACGACCTGGGCGCCGTTGGCGAAATCGCCGAACTGGGCCTCCCACAGCGTCAGCGCCTTCGGCTCGGCGAGCGAAAAACCGTATTCGAAGCCGAGCACCGCCTCTTCCGAGAGCATCGAGTTGATGACCTCGTAGTGGGCCTGGGCCGCCGACAGGTTGTTCAGCGGGATATAGCGGCTTTCGTCGCGCTGGTCATAGAGAACCGAGTGGCGTTGCGAGAAAGTGCCGCGTTCGGAATCCTGGCCGGAGAGCCGGATCGGATGTCCCTCGAGCAGGATCGAGCCGAAGGCCAGTGCCTCGCCGGTCGCCCAATCGATGCCTTCGCCGGTCTCTATCGCCTGCCGGCGGTTCTCCAGAAAGCGCACGATCGTCTTGTGGACCTCGAAGTCCTTGGGCACCTCGGTCAGCTTCCTGCCGATTTCCTTCAGCGTCTTCACCGGCACGGCGGTCTTGCCGCGGCGCTGCTCGTCCTGGTTGTCGGCGGTGCGCAGACCGGACCAGGCACCATCGAGCCAGTCGGCCTTGTTGGGCTTGTAACTCTGGCCGCTCTCGAACTCGGCCTCGAGATGGGCGCGCCAGTCGGCCTTCATCTTCTCGAACTCGCCTTCGCTGATGAGTCCCTCATCGATCAGCTTCCGGGCGTAGATCTGAGTCGTCGTCGGATGCGCGCGGATCCTCCGGTACATGATCGGCTGGGTGAACGCGGGCTCGTCGCCCTCGTTGTGACCGAACCGGCGGTAGCAGAACATGTCGATGACCACCGGCTTGTGGAACTTCATCCTGAACTCGGTGGCGATCTTGGCGGCGTAGACGACCGCCTCGGGGTCGTCGCCATTGACGTGAAAAATCGGCGCCTCGATCATCTTGGCGACATCGGAGGGATAAGGCGACGATCGCGAGAAGCGCGGATTGGTGGTGAAGCCGATCTGGTTGTTGATGATGAAGTGCACCGTCCCGGCGACGCGGTGGCCGCGCAGTCCGGAAAGGCCGAGGACTTCGGCGACGACGCCCTGGCCAGCAAAGGCCGCATCGCCATGAAGCAGCAGCGGCATGACCTTGGCGCGCTCTTCGAGCGGCACCACGTCCTCGCGCTTGCGGCCGAAGATCTGGTCCTGCTTGGCGCGCGCCTTGCCCATGACGACCGGGTTGACGATTTCCAGATGCGAGGGATTGGCGGTCAGCGACAGGTGGACCTTGTTGCCGTCGAACTCGCGGTCCGACGAGGCGCCGAGGTGGTACTTGACGTCGCCGGACCCTTCGACATCGTCGGGAGCGAACGAGCCGCCCTTGAACTCGTGGAAGATGGCCCGGTGCGGCTTGCCCATCACCTGGCTGAGCACGTTGAGGCGGCCGCGGTGGGCCATGCCCAGAACGATCTCCTTGAGGCCGAGCGCACCGCCGCGCTTGATGATCTGTTCGAGCGCCGGGATGAGCGCCTCGCCGCCGTCGAGACCGAAGCGCTTGGTGCCCTTGTACTTCACGTCGATGAACTGCTCGAAGCCCTCGGCCTCGACCAGCTTGTGCAGGATGGCCAGCTTGCCGTTCTTGGTGAAGGCGATGCCCTTGTCTGGCCCCTCGATACGCTCCTGGATCCAGGCCTTCTCCTCGGGATTGGAGATGTGCATGAACTCGACACCGAGCGTCGAGCAGTAGGTGCGTTTCAGGATCTCGATCATTTCGCGGATGGTCGCGAACTCGAGCCCGAGAACATGGTCGATGAAGATCTTGCGGTCGTAGTCCGCTTCGGTGAAGCCGTAGGCCGACGGCGAAAGCTCGTCGTAGTCCTCGAACGGCTTGGCGATGCCGAGCGGGTCGAGGTTGGCATGGAGATGGCCGCGCATGCGGTAGGCGCGGATCATCATGATCGCGCGCACGGAATCGCGCGTCGCCCGGGTGATGTCGGCTTCGGAAAGCCCGGCACCCTTCGCCGCCGACTTCTCCTTCATCTTCGTCGCGATCTGCTTTTCCACCGCTCCCCAGTTGCCGTCGAGCGCGGAGACGAGCTCGCCGTTGGCGGTGATCGGCCAGCCGGGCTTCGCCCAGGAAGCACCCTGAGCATTGCGGCGGATGTCCGTGGAATCGTCCTTCAGCGCGGCGAAGAATGCCTGCCATTCGCCATCGACCGACGAGGGATCTTCCTGGTAGCTCGCGTAGAGTTCCTCGATGTAGTCGGCGTTGCCGCCGTAGAGGAACGAAGTCAGCGAAAACTGGTCGTTGGCCTGATCCTGCCGTGCCATCGTCTCACCGGAGCGAGCGCTCCGTCTCCTTCTTTGCGGCAGTCGGCAGTAGGCAGTCTGCAGTCCGGAAAATCGAGCTGTTCCGCTACGACTGCCTACTCCCGACGTTCTATCCCTTGATCGCCTCGACCAGCGTGACGCCGAGCCGCGCCGGCGAAGGCGATACGCGGATGCCCGCGTCTTCCATCGCCGCGATCTTGTCTTCCGCGCCGCCCTTGCCGCCGGAGATGACGGCGCCCGCATGGCCCATGGTGCGGCCAGCCGGCGCCGTGCGCCCGGCGATGAAACCGGCCATCGGCTTCCTGCGGCCGCGCCTCGCCTCGTCCTTCAGGAACTGCGCCGCGTCCTCTTCCGCCGATCCGCCGATCTCGCCGATCATGATGATCGACTGGGTAGCGTCGTCGGCGAGAAACATCTCAAGCACGTCGATGAACTCCGTACCCTTCACCGGATCGCCGCCGATACCGACCGCAGTCGTCTGGCCCAGGCCGACATTGGTAGTCTGGAACACCGCTTCATAGGTGAGCGTGCCGGACCGCGAGACGACGCCGACCGACCCCTTCTTGAAGATGTTGCCCGGCATGATGCCGATCTTGCACTCCTCGGGGGTCAACACCCCCGGGCAGTTCGGCCCGAGCAGCCGAGAATTCGACCGGTCAAGCCTCGCCTTGACCCTGACCATGTCCAAGACCGGTATGCCCTCCGTGATGCATACGATCAGCGGGATCTCGGCCTCGATCGCCTCGATGATGGCCTCGGCGGCGCCTGCCGGCGGCACGTAGACGACCGAGGCGTTCGCCCCTGTTCGCTCCTTGCCTTCGGCGACGGAGGCGAAGATCGGCAATCTCTCACCCTTCGAGCCGGTCCACGTTTCTCCGCCCTTCTTGGGGTGGATGCCGCCGACCATCTTCGTCCCGTAGTAGGCAAGCGCCTGTTCCGTGTGGAAGGTGCCGGTCTTGCCGGTCAGGCCCTGGACGAGGACCTTGGTGTCTTTGTTGACGAGAATGGACATCCGGTCACTTCCCTTTCACGGCAGCGACGATCTTCTTGGCAGCATCGTCGAGGTCATCGGCCGAGATGACGTTGAGGCCGCTCTCGTTGATGATCTTCTTGCCGAGTTCGACATTGGTGCCTTCGAGCCGGACGACCAGCGGCACCTTGAGGCCGACTTCCTTGACGGCGGCGATGACACCCTCGGCGATGACGTCGCACTTCATGATACCGCCGAAGATGTTGACGAGGATGCCCTTCACTGCGGGATCGGCGGTGATGATCTTGAACGCCGCGGTGACCTTCTCCCTCGAGGCGCCGCCGCCGACGTCGAGGAAGTTTGCCGGCTCGGCGCCGTAGAGCTTGATGATGTCCATGGTCGCCATGGCGAGGCCGGCCCCGTTGACCATGCAGCCGATGTTGCCGTCGAGGGCGACGTAGGCGAGGTCGTACTTGGACGCCTCGATCTCCTTCTCGTCCTCCTCGGTCGTGTCGCGCAACTCGACGATTTCGGGATGGCGGAAGAGCGCATTGTTGTCGAACGAGATCTTGGCGTCCAGCACGCGCAACCGGCCGTTCTTCATGACGATCAGCGGGTTGATCTCGAGCAGGCTCATGTCCTTCTCGACGAACGCCCTGTAGAGCAGCGGGAACAGCGTCTCGCCGTCCCGGGCCGCGTCGCCGGAAAGCCTCAGCGCCGCGTTGAGCTTCTCCACGTCGGCGGCGGTGACGCCCGTCTCGGGATCGATTGCCAGCGTGACGATCTTTTCCGGCGTGTCGTGGGCGACTGCCTCGATGTCCATGCCGCCTTCTGTCGAGACGACGAAGGCGACGCGGCCGACCGAGCGGTCGACCAGGATCGACAGGTAGAGCTCGCGCTCGATATCGGCGCCGTCCTCGATGTAGAGACGGTTGACCTGCTTGCCGGCGGGGCCGGTCTGCTTGGTGACGAGCGTGTTTCCGAGCATCTCTTCGGCGTTGGCGACGACTTCGGCCACGGACTTCGCCAGGCGCACGCCGCCTTTGGCGTCGGGCGACAGTTCCTTGAATCTGCCCTTTCCGCGACCGCCGGCATGGATCTGGCTCTTGACCACGTAGAGCGGTCCCGGCAGCGACTTCGCCGCGGCTTCAGCCTCGCTCGCCTTGAAGACCGGCATCCCGGCCGCCACCGGTGCGCCGTAGGCCTTGAGCAGCTGCTTGCCCTGGTATTCGTGGATGTTCATCGGTCGCGGCCCCTTACTTCTTCTTGCCGAGGGACGGCGCGATACCGATGCACGCCTCGCAGAGCGCCTGGACCGCGGCCACCGACTTGTCGAACATCTTCTGCTCGGCCTTGTTGAAGTCGATCTCGATGACGCGTTCGACGCCGGCGGCGCCGATCACGACCGGCACGCCGACATACATGTCCTTCAGCCCGTACTGGCCCGACAGATGCGCGGCACATGGCAGCACGCGCTTCTTGTCGCGCAGATAGCTCTCGGCCATGGCGACTGCCGAGGCCGCGGGCGCATAGTATGCGGAGCCGGTCTTCAGCAGCGCGACGATCTCGCCGCCGCCCTTGCGCGTGCGCTCGACGATGGCGTCGAGCCGTTCCTTGGTGGTCCAGCCCATCTTCACGAGATCCGGCAGCGGGATGCCGGCGACGGTGGAATAGCGGACCATCGGCACCATGTCGTCGCCGTGGCCGCCCAGCGTCATCGCGGATACGTCCTCGACCGAGACCTTGAACTCGTCGGCGAGGAAGTAGCGGAAGCGGGCCGAGTCGAGCACGCCGGCCATGCCGACCACGTGGGTCTTGGGGAGGCCGGAAAACTTCTGCAGCGCCCAGACCATGGCGTCGAGCGGGTTGGTGATGCAGATGACGAAGGCCTTCGGCGCATACTTTCTGATGCCGGCGCCGACCTGCTCCATGACCTTCAGATTGATGCCGAGGAGATCATCGCGGCTCATGCCCGGCTTGCGCGGCACGCCGGCCGTGACGATGCAGACGTCGGCGCCCTCGATCGCGGAATAGTCGTTGGCGCCGACATAGCGCGCGTCGAACCCTTCCACCGGCGAAGACTCGGCGATGTCCAGGCTCTTGCCCTGCGGAACGCCCTCGGCGATGTCGAACATGACCACGTCGCCAAGTTCCTTGAGGCCGATCATGTGGGCGAGCGTACCGCCGATCATGCCGGATCCGATGAGCGCGATCTTGTTGCGTGCCATGGTGGAGCGTATCCCTGTCTGGAGGCCGTCGTGGACGGACCGGTAAAAGGCGTTGGAAGGCGAGCCTGGGAGGCCGGGGGATTTCGCCGCTGCAATAGACCGGAAGGCGAATTTATTCAACCGATTCTTTTGTTGTCAGGTTTTTCAATCGGTTAGACGTACCAGGGCTTACGTAAACGTCAAAATATTGCCCTTGCGCTCTCGTTTGACAAGCCTCAAGTATGAGACTGGGCGATGCTGTTTAAGATGAGGTTCTCAAGAACGCCGGTCGAATAGCACTGTGCGGTCCAGGTTGTGCGGTCGAAGGTACGTATAACTTCAAAACTGGCGTTGACGGTCACTTCTGTCCCGGAACTCAAAGGCTTCACGAAAACATTCAGATTTGCCGGTCGCCCCAGTTCGGCAGCGAAGTCCTGACCGCAATCAGCCATCGATGCGTCAGCATATGCCCGCTCGGCGTAGATTACGCCGCTAACTTTCTCGATCGTCTTGATCTGAATGTTGTTGGACGTAAAAAACTGAAGGAGCCTCGACCAGACTTCGTCCTTCGTCATCGCGTAGGTCTGGGAGTTCGTAAATTGTGTCTGTTTAGGCGGTGTCGCACACGAAGCTGTCGCGAATGCCACTAGTAAAATCGTATGTCGGTAATCCATGTTTCCCTACCCTTCTATTTAGTTGAAATGGAATTGTTATTTGATATTGATCCCCCTTTGCAATCCCCATGCGATACGGACCACGCGTCGAGCCAGTCGCGGCTCTGCATCTCGATCAGTCGCGAGGCGGTGCGATCGAATTCGAACGCCTCTTGGCCGCGGCGGCCGCGGTAGAGCTCTGCGGGCGCCGCGGCGGCGGAAACAACCAGGCGTACCTTGTGGTCGTAGAGCGTGTCGACCAGAAGGATGAAGCGCTTGGCCTCGTTGCGCCGATGATCGTCCATGACCGGCACGCGGTCGACGAAGACGGTGTCGAAGCGTGCGGCGATCGCCAGATAGTCGCGCGCGCCGAGCGGCTTCTCGCAGAGATCATGGAAGGAGAAACGCGCCGCCTTGCCCGCCGCGCGCGGCACGGCGACATGGCGACCCTTCACCGCGACCTCGGTCGCGGCGGCCGCGGCGCCTCCGGTCATCAACTCCCAGCGCTCGTCCATCTGCCGGTCGGCAAATGCGTCGGAGGGGCTCAGATAGACCGGCAGGCTGTTCAGCCGGTCGAGACGATAGTCCTTTCGCGCATCGAGCGTGCGGACCTCGGCATGGTGTTTGAGCAGGTCGACGAAGGGCAGGAACAGCTGGCGGTTCAGGCCGTCGCGGTAGAGGTTCTCCGGTTCGACGTTGGACGTCGCCACCAGCACCACCCCGGCGGCGAACAGCACCGAGAAAAGCCTGGACAGGATCATCGCGTCGGCGATGTCGGTCACCGAGAATTCGTCGAAGCACAGCACCCAGGCTTCGTCGGCCAGCGCCCTCGCCACCGGCGGGATCGGATCGTCCTCCTTGACCGTGCCCTCCTTTCGCGCCTGACGATGCCTCTGGATGCGGTCCTGGACGTCGGCCATGAAGTCGTTGAAGTGGACCCGCCGCTTGCGTCGCGCCGGAACCATCTCGAAGAACATGTCCATCAGCATGGTCTTCCCGCGACCCACCCCGCCATGGATGTAGAGCCCGCGGACCGGCTCGCGGCGCGGGTGCTTGCGGGCGAACAGCCAGCCGAGCGCACTCGACTTCGCCTCCAGGCGACGGTCCGCGATGCGGTCGATAAGATCGTCCAGGGCGCCGGCGATCGCCTCCTGTGCCGGATCGTGTTGGATCGCCCCGGTTTCGGCCAGGTGCCGGTATCGCTGCACGACGGTCGGGTGCGTCTGGTTGCCGTCGCGCATGATCATTGTTCGGGGCGGTTCTCGCTGGCCGGGGGCGTGCGGCCGCTTATCACCGGGTCAGCGAAATCGGAAGGCCGCCTTCGGTCTGCCCGTCGAATTTCTCTCCACCCGACGAATAGAGGCGCGCCAGCACAGCCCCGGTCTCGTCGTAGAGTGTGAGTTGCTTGCCGGCGACGTTCCACGACTTCACGCCATCGAGCGGCGCGGGGCAGCGCAAGGGACCGGCGCGATAGCCCTGGCCGAATTTGGTTTGCGGCGTGGCGATCCTGCATCCCTGACCGGCGACGGTCGCGTTCCATACTCCGGCGACACTTCCAGCCGTCAGGTCCGGCGCACCCGCCGGCGGCTGGCTGCTGGACGGCGGCAGCGCAGCGACGCTCGTGCCTCCGCCGGGCGGCGGCGGAAAGGCCGTGGGATCCGTCGTGCCGGGGGCGGCCGGCGGCGGCAGCTGGGAGGTCGACACCGTTCCCGCAGGCGCAGCCGGGAGCGGCGCGGGACTCGTGTTCAGTGACGATATCCGCGTGCTCGAGCACCCCGCGGCAGTGAGCGCCGCCAGCGAGACGACGACGAGAACCATCTTCGACGACTTCATCCAATTCCTCCGTCGGAGCCCGGCGGTACTCCGGCCGTAAATCCCACAGCACCCAAATCGGCGATGGTGGCAGAATTGCAACCGGATATGGTTAATTATGCGTGTCGAAAGAAAAAATGTTGCCGATCTGCTACACCGAGGCAGAGCACGATCAGCCGATCGGCCGGCTCGGCACGAAGACGTAGCCGCCGGGCGATACGACGTGAGCCTCGCGAAGGCCGTGCGGCTTGTCGACGGCGCCGGAGAGCACGATATGGCCCGCCTCGCGAGCACGCGCCTCGATTCGGTCCGGATCGGCGCCGTATAGCCTGATCTCCACGCCGACCCCGCGCGGCTCGACGCCGGCCGTGGCCTTGCCCAGTTCATGGTCGCGATAGGAGTGGTCGGCGTGGAGCAGGAAAACCGATCCGAGCAGCTCGATCGCCGCAAAATCCTCGTCGGAATAGACAGTGTTGGCGCCGAGGACCGTCCGGCAGAACGACTCCATCGGCACAATCTCCGGGACGAGAAGGTTCAGCCCGACGCCGCGCGGCAGCGAACGGCCGAAATCGTCGGCTTTCATCCAGGGTTCGCGGGTCCGTTTCATCGCCATCAGGCTTCTCCACAAGTCCGATGTCAGGGGCGGATCACCTTACGGCGGACGCCACTCGCCCGGCTTGGCATTGTGCGGCCGAGCGCTTGCGCCAACGTCACAGCGACCTATTTTCCCGGGCGAAGGCGCGGGAGCTGGCATGGCGAAGAGGACGTCCACGGGAAACCCCTACTACCATGGGCCGGAAAGCGACCATTTCGACGGCATCCGCTTCTTCAATCCCGGCGGCCGGGCGCCCGGCGGTCTTCGCGATCTGCTGCGCTGGCGGCTGAACGGGGTCCGCGCAAAATGGCCGGCCGCGTGGCCGAGCCCGTATCCGCCCGCCGTGCCCGACCAGCGGCTCGATGGAACGGCGCTGCGCCTGACCATGGTCGGCCACTCGACCATGCTCATACAGACTGGTGGCGCCAACATCCTGACCGATCCGGTATGGTCGGCGCGCGTCTCGCCGGTTCGCTTCGCCGGGCCGCGACGCGTCAGCGATCCCGGCATCCGCTTCGAGGACCTGCCGCCCATCGATGTCGTGCTGCTCAGTCACAACCACTACGATCATCTGGACGCGCAGACGCTGCGGCGGTTGGGCCGCGAGCACGCGCCGCTGGTAATCACGCCGCTCGGCAACGACCGCCTGGTGGCTCCGCTGTCGCCGCGGCTTCGCGTCGAGACGCGCGACTGGGGAGAACGAGTTGACGTTGCGGGCTCCATCACCGTTCACATCGAGCCGGCGCACCACTGGTCGGCGCGCGGCACGCGCGACCGGCTGATGGCGCTGTGGTCGGGCTTCGTCGTCGAGACGCCCGGCGGCAGGATCTTCTTCGCCGGCGATACCGGCTTCCACGGCGGGCTGAACTATAGGAGACTTGCGGAGCGCCATGGGGGCTTCCGCCTGGCGATCCTGCCGATCGGAGCCTACGAGCCGCGCTGGTTCATGGAACCGCACCACCAGAATCCGGAAGAGGCGGTGGAGGCGATGGAAATCTGCAACGCCTCCTACGCGGCGGGTTGCCACTGGGGCACGATTCAGCTGACCGACGAACCGATCGAGGAGCCGCGCCAGCGCCTGCTCGCCGCGCTCGACCGAAAGGGCATTCCGCGCGAACGCTTCCGGCCGATGCTGGCCGGCGAGGTATGGGACGTGCCGCTGTCCACCGTCTGACTGCCCCCGGCGGACGCCCGGCCGGACCGAAACAGCGGCAGGCGGACCAACGGCCCGCCCGCACCAGTCTTGCCGATGCCGGCGCCCGGATCGATCAGGACGCGGCGGCTTCGCCGGCGGCGGCGAGCGCCTTTGCCGCCTCTTCCTGGGCCTTCCTGATGGCGTCGGCGCGCTCCTGAGCCTTCTTGCCGGGCAGGGCCTTGATCGGGTTCGAGCGAGCGTCCCGCTTGGCGATGCCGGCCTTGTCGAGGAAGCGCAGGACGCGGTCGGTCGGCGTGGCGCCGTTGCCCAGCCAGTGGCGGGCGCGGTCCGCGTCGATCGTGACGCGGTCGCCGTCGCGCGGCAACAGCGGATTCCACGAACCGATCGCCTCGATGAAGCGCCCGTCGCGCGGGCTGCGCGCGTCGGCGACGACGATGTGGTAGTAGGGGCGCTTCTTCGAGCCCGCGCGGGCCAGTCTGATCTTCAATGCCATTTTGGTCTCCTGATCGTTCGGTTCCTGGGTTCTTCCGGTTTCTTCTCGCCGTCGCCGGCGAATCTCACGCCCCCTGCGGGGCCGTGTCCTTCTTGGCGGCACTGTCGGCCGCGATCTGTTCGTGATGGCGGATTACTTCCTTGATGACGAAGTTGAGGAATTTCTCCGCAAAATCCGGGTCGAGATGTGCATCGCGGGCGAGTTGCCTGAGCCGCGCGATCTGCTGGCTCTCGCGCGCCGGGTCCGCCGCCGGCAGGCCGTGGGTGGCCTTGAGCACGCCGACCGCCTGGGTACAGCGGAAGCGCTCGGCGAGCATGTGGATCAGCGCCGCGTCGATATTGTCGATCGAGGCGCGGTACTGGGCGAGCTGAACGCGCGCCGCATCGGTACTGTCGTCCGTCATCGCCCCCTCACTTCTTCCTGCCGCTGCCCGGCAGGCCGCCAATCCCCGGCAGCTTCGGGCCTCCCAAGCCGGGGAGGCCGCCGCCCAGCCCGGGCAGGCCTCCGGGGAGCCCCTTCGTCAGCCCCCCGCCGAGGCCGGCGGCTTCCGCCTGTTTCTGCAGCGCCTCGATCTGCTTCGGATCCATCTTCGACAGATCCGGCATACCGCCCATGCCGGGCATCATGCCGCCGAGACCCATCTTGGACGCCAGGCCGCCCATCATCCCGCGCATCAGGCCGCCGCCCTTGCCTTTGCCGCCCATGGCTTTCATCATGTCGGCCATTTGCCGGTGCATCTTGAGCAGCTTGTTGATCTCCGCTGCATCGGTGCCGGAACCGGCGGCAATGCGCTTCTTGCGGCTGTGCTTGAGGATGTCGGGATTGGCGCGCTCGGCCCTGGTCATCGACTGGATGATGGCGATCTGGCGGCTGAACATCCTGTCGTCGAGGCCTGCCGCGGCCATCTGGTCCTTCATCTTGCCCATGCCCGGCATGAGACCCATGATGCCGCCCATGCCGCCCATCTTCTGCATCTGGCGTAGCTGCTCGGCGAGGTCGTTCAGGTCGAACTTGCCGGCCTGCATTTTCTTCGCCATCGCCGCCGCCTTTTCCGCGTCGATGGTCTCGGCCGCCTTCTCGACCAGGCTGACAATGTCGCCCATGCCGAGGATGCGATCGGCGATGCGCTTGGGATGGAACTCCTCGAGCGCGTCCATCTTCTCGCCCGTGCCGATCAGCTTGACCGGCTTGCCGGTGACGGCGCGCATGGACAGCGCCGCGCCGCCGCGGCCGTCGCCGTCCATGCGGGTCAGCACGATGCCGGTGATACCGACCCTGCTGTCGAAGCTGCGGGCGAGGTTGACCGCGTCCTGGCCGGTGAGGCTGTCGGCAACCAGCAGGATCTCGTGGGGCGACGAGACCCGCTTGATCTCGGCCATCTCGGCCATCAGCGGCTCATCGATATGGGTCCGGCCGGCGGTGTCGAGAATGACGACGTCGTGGCCGCCGAGCCTCGCGGCCTGCACGGCGCGGCGCGCGATGTCGACGGGCGTCTGGCCGGCGATGATCGGCAGGGTCGCCACCCTCACCTGCTCGCCGAGCTGACGCAGCTGCTCCTGGGCGGCGGGGCGGCGCGTGTCGAGCGACGCCATCAGCACCTTCTTGCCCTGACGGTCGGAAAGCCGCCGGGCGATCTTGGCCGTGGTGGTCGTCTTGCCGGAACCCTGCAGTCCGACCATCATGACGACGACGGGAGCGGGTGCGTTGAGGTCGATCGCCTTGCCTTCGTGGCCGAGCGTTTCGACCAGCTCGTCATGGACGATCTTGACGACCATCTGGCCGGGCTTGATCGACTTCAGCACCGCGGCGCCGACGGCCTTCTCACGGACCCTGTCGGTGAACGAGCGGACCACCTCTAGTGCCACGTCGGCCTCGATCAGCGCGCGGCGGACCTCACGCAGGGCGGCAGAGACGTCGGCCTCCGACAGCGCGCCGCGGCCGGTCAGGCCGTTCAGGATCGAGCCGAGGCGTTCCTGCAGCGATTCGAACATTCGTCTTCCTCTTTCCCGGTCGCTCGTAACCGGGAGGTAGTGCCCGCGAGGCCGGTATCCAAGCCGACTGCCAAAGCCGAAAAGCACCCGGGGGCGCTTCGCGCTGCCGGATGTTGGCTTCCGGGATCGTGACGACCCTTGCCTAACAGGCGGGCCGGCGTCCCGGTCAGCGGCTCTGAGTCAAGACTCTTCGCGGGTTTTCACGCGGCTTAAGACAGGAACGGGCGCCAAAGTCAAGGCCGCGGGGCGGACCCGCATGGCAGCCGGCGCCACGGCCGGCGGCGCGTGGCGGCGAAAGGCCGTCGGACGCGGCAGAATCCCCTTGTCCTAGTCTCTGCGAGTGGCTATGTGTGCGCCGCGCCGGCGACGGCCCGACCACGACCGCGGAGAGGTGGCAGAGTGGTTGAATGCACCGCACTCGAAATGCGGCATACTCGCAAGGGTATCGGGGGTTCGAATCCCCCCCTCTCCGCCAGATCATATTGAATATTTTACGCTTTTTTGGTTATTGCCCCTGGAAGCGCCTCGACGCGTGCCACGAAGGCACCCCTGACAACAGCGGCGCGCGCGTGGCGGGTGGCGCGGCGGAGCCGTCGACCGGCGGTAGATTTCTCGTTGTGGACAGATGCTCTCCCGGAGCGTGGCGTGGGTTCCGGTTGACGTGGTCACCGGCGATTTGCCGGCAGGGTCTTGTCGCTACGCCAACCTGGACCCGAGATTCCACGGGTAACCGTGGAGATGATGAACCCGCGCGACTTCGTCGAGTAAACCCCTGGCGCCGATCTTCTGCGCGAGATGATCGGCTTTACCGCCGGGCGGCCGATGGAACTGGAGAACGGCCAATCCTCGGGACCCGTGAACCGGACAAGGACGCCCGCCCCAATTCTTAGACCGACCCCGCGTCCTTGGAATGGAATCCGGCCGAGCGAGGTGCGGCGACAATACCCTGGCGAGCAGAGAGACTTCGACTGTCATGCCGGTTTTCTGCTGATCCCGCGACGCTGTCGGTCACAACCGACCCGGCCATCCGCGCGACTGGCTGGCTGCCGGGCCGGCGCTCGGACCGGTCACATCCGGCCGGACAGCATGAAACCTTCGAAGAACCCGGCGAGCTCCGCATGCGCGTCGATCGGCAGAACATGGGCCACGTATTGGTCCGGACGCACGATGACGATGCAGCCGCGCTTGCGATCGATGCCGCGCATGTCGAAGATGTTCCGCCCTGCCCTGGGGTCGGCACAGAACATCTTCTCGTAGTCGATCAGTCCAAAGCGGCCTTTGCGGGGTTTCAGGAAGTCCGGCATGGTCCCGAGCGCGAGCTCGCGTGTCGGCTGCTGGAAGACGGCGCGGACGTCGAACACGGAATCGACGTCGTCGTCCGGGCGCGTATGGCGACGCACGGGCGAGTTCGGCGCGCCGGCGAGGAAGCGGCAGAGCCGCGCGATCGCCGCTTCGCTGGCGGACGGATCCTCGTCGGGGCAGAAGGCGAAGAGGCGCCAGCGCGTATCGGCCCGGACGACATGGCCGAGCTCCAGCGGCTTGGCGTCGGCGAGGCGTACCACCGGCGCGGAATGGAACCGCGCGCCGATCGCGAAACCGGCGGCAAGATGCTGCCAGCGGTCACCGCCGGTCAGGCGCGATGGCTGGTAGGTGACCGACATGCCCGCCGTGTAGCGGCCGTGCTGGATGAAGTAGCGCTGGAATCGCGGCGCCTCCCCGTTCTCCCCATCGCCGGGCATCGGCGGCTCGCTCATGATGCGCGACCATTCGCGGTCGAAATCGATCAGATCCTTCGCAACCGCCTGACGTTCCGCAGAGTAGCTGTGCAGGATGTCCGGCGGGCAAAGACCCTCGAACACCGAGACGAGCTTCCAGCCGAGATTGAAGGCGTCGCCCATCGAGACGTTCATTCCCTGCCCGGCCTTCGGGCTGTGGGTGTGGCAGGCGTCGCCGCAGATGAAGACATGAGGCAAGCGCGACGACACCTCCCCGCCCGGCACATCGTCGAACTTGTCGGTCAGGCGCTGTCCGATCTCGTAGGCGGACCACCAGACGACGTCGCGCACGTCGATCGAGTAGGGACGGAAGATGCTCTGGGCCGCCGCGATCAACCTTTCGACGGTGATGTTGCGGCTCGCGATCCGTTCGCCGACCTCGAGCTTGTCGAGCTCGACATAGAGCCGCGCCAGATAGCCGCCCTCGCGCGGAATGATGATGATGTTGCCTTCGCCGGCCGACTGGATCAGCGTCTTGCATCTTATGTCGGGAAAGTCGGTGACGGCGAGCACGTCCATCACGCCCCAGGCCTGGTTGGCCGCGTCGCCGACGAGTTCCCGGCCGATCGACTTGCGTACGGTGCTGCGCGCGCCATCGCAGCCGACAACGTAGCGTGCCCTCACCGTGACGGTCCGACTCTCGCGGCCGGCATCCAGCCGCTCGAGGGTGACCGTGACAGGATGGTCGCCGCCCGCCGGGTCGACGATCAGGTCGACGAGCTGGACGGAATAGTCCGGCTCGAGACGCGACGGGGAATTGCGCATGATATCGAGATACATGTCATGCACGCGCGCCTGGTTGAGGATCATGTGCGGCATCTCGGACAAGCCGTCCTCGACGTCCTGGATGCGGCCGTTGCGGACGATCCTGTCCGGCTGGCGCGGGTCGGGCTTCCAGAACGTCGTCTCGTTGACCTGATAGCCCTGCCTGATCACCTTGTCAGCGAATCCGAAGGCATTGAACATCTCCATCGATCGGCAGGAAATGCCGTCGGCCTGCCCCTTTTCGATCGGGCCGGGCTTGCGCTCGACGATCCTCGTCCGGATCCGCGGATAAGCGGAGAGCATCGCCGCGAGCGTCAGGCCCGCCGGGCCGCAACCGACGATCAGCACGTCGACGGGCTCGCGAAAATCGTCGTCGCGCAGCGGCCGGCCCGGGGCCGGATCCGCCACTTCCGGATCGCCGGCACGGAAACCGTTCAGATGGTACTGCATCGTCCACTCCGCCAAAACGAATTGATATGTCTACTTACTATAATGCCGGCGCGTCGTCATCCAAAATAATATGTGCAGATATCATTTTTCCGCTAAGGTTCGACCGAATCGCCAAACGCGACGCGGAGACAGCACGAGGCACCGATGACCACCGTTTCCAGAATGCCCGGACATCTGATCCGTCGCCTGCACCAGATTTCGACCCAGATCTTCACGCAGCGGGTGCGAGAGGCGGGCTTCGATCTGACGCCGGTGCAGTATGCTACCCTCGACGCGCTGAGCCGGAGCGAGGGAATCGACCAGGCCGGCCTTGCCGACGCGGTCGCCAAGGACAGGGCAACCATCGGCGCGGTCGTGGACCGGCTCGAACAGAAGGGTCTCGTGGCGCGCGGCGTCAGCAAGCGGGACCGGCGCGCGCGCGTCCTCGCGATCACGCCGGCGGGCAACGTCCTGCTCGCCGGGGTCGCCCCGGTGGTCGAGGGGTTGCAGCGCGAGATACTGGGTGGCCTCGACGATCACGAATACGAGCTGTTCGTCGAACTCGCCGCGAAGGCAGCGGAAGCAGCGATAGCCGTGACCCTGGATTGAGCCGCATCGGCCCCGTCGGCCCGCGATCCCTCACCGGAACATGGCCTCAGGGATCGCCAGGGCGATCTGCGGGAAGACGATGATCACGAGGAGACACCCGGCCATCGCGAACCAGAACGGCAGCACGCCGCGAAAGATGGTCATCATCGGCACATCGTGCGCGACGCTCTTCACGACGAAGACATTCAGCCCGACCGGGGGTGTGATCATGCCCATCTCGATGAGGATGACCGCGATGACGCCGAACCAGATCGGATCGAAGCCCAAGTCCATCATGATCGGGAAGAAGATGGGGATCGTGACCACGAGCATGGCGAGGCCGTCCATGAACATGCCCAGCACCAGATAGATGACGACGATCATGAACAGGACGCCGTAGGCGCCCAAACCAAGCGACGTCAGGGACTCTCCGAGTGTGGCGGGAACGTGGGTGAGTGCGAGGAACGGGTTGAGCACGCTGGCGCCGATGATGATGAGGTAGAGCATCGCGGTCGTGCGCACCGTGTAGAGGATGGCGCTGCCGAGGACGCCCCAGGCGAGCTTGCCCATGGCAAGGGCCAGCAGGATGATCAAGCCCGCACCGATGCCGGCTGCCTCGACCGGCGTGAAGACGCCGAGATAGATGCCGCCGATCGAGGTCACGATGATGGCGAGAAGAGGAAACGCCCGCAACAACGCCGGCATTCGCTCGGCGAAAGAGATTGCCGGGCCGCGCGGACCGGCTTCGGGATTGCGCGCCGTGACGATCGCAACCGTGAACATGAAGAAGGCCGTCAGCAGCAGGCCCGGAACTATGCCGGCCATGAAAAGCTGTCCGATGCTCTCCTCGGTCAGGATGGCGTAGAGCACGAACCCAGTCGATGGCGGTATCAGGAAACCCAGGGTACCGCCCGCGGCGACGGCTTCGGTCGCGAGCGCGTCGGAATAGCCAAAGCGCTTCATCTCGGGCAACGCGACCTTGCCGATGGTGACGGCCGTGGCGACCGACGATCCGCTGACGGCGGAGAAGGTGACGTTGCCCTCTCTGGCTGATCCGGTTTGAAGCAGGCCCTGTCCCCACGAGAAGGACTAGGATTACGTCGCCGGCGTCACCTGCCGCAGGGCCTCGGCAAGCCGGCCGGACTGCTCCGAAGAGAGGACGGAGAGCGGCGGCACCAGGCGACGCCAGCCGGGTAGGCCGGAACGGATCGCCAGCGCCTCCTTCACGGCAGCGACGAGCGGGAACTTCGCGATCTCGGCACGTATCGCGACCGCCGCCGCGAGACCCGAGGCACGGGCCTCGGCGGTCAAGGCCGTCAGCGCGGCCTGGGCGAAGGGACCGGTGACGTTGGCGGTCGCCGAGATGCAGCCGGCGAAGCCGAGTTCGGCGGCACGGCCGATCGCGGATTCGGCACTGGGGAACACGGCGAAGCCGGGCAGGTCGCGCGCCAAGCCCGCGGAATAGTCGAGGTCGCCGGAAGAATCCTTGAGGCCGAGCACGGTTCGGGGATAGGCCTCGCGCAGTCGGGCGACCGCCTCCGGCCCATAGGGGACGCCGGAATTAGCGGGGAAGTGATAGAGATAGAGAGGCAGACCATCGGCGCCCACCCTCTCGATGACGGCCCGAACATAGGCGACGAGGTCGTCGGCGCCGATGCCCTTGTAGTAGAACGGCGGCAGCAGAAGCGCGCCGGCGAAGCCGAGTTCCTTCGCGGTCCGCGTCAGCGCCACGGCGTCGTCGAGCGCGGCGGCGCCGGTGCCGACCATGAAGCGCGACAGGGGCAATCCTGAGGTGGCGATCACGCGCATCGCCGCAATGCGCTGATCGACGGGAAAGGACGTTGCCTCGCCTGTCGTGCCGAGCAGGTTGATGCCGTCGCAGCCGCCGTCTCCGAGGAGATGGGCGCAGTGCGAGACCAGCGCGTCGAGGTCGATGGAGAGGTCTTCGCGCAACGGTGTTGCGGCGGCGGCGATGACGCCCCTGAGCTTTGTCATGTCTCGTCTTCCCGGATGTGCTGGGCGTGGCTGTTCTTCACGATATGCGTCCGGCGCACAAGCGGCTCCACCAGACTGTCGCCGCGTTCACGACTCCCGCTACGCAGGATCCAGCGGTTGACCGGCGGTCACGACACCGCCTCCTCGCGGCGGCGGAAGGCGGCGACCTCGGCGGGGTCGGGATCGGGTACGGTTCGTCTCGCTCGCCCCGCCCGACGCGCCCCAGCCAGTGACGCTGTCTCCGAAGGACCTGGCGTTGATGGCGCGGCAGCGCTGCTCGTGCGCTGGCAATCCGTCGTCGGCGAAGGTCGCGTCGACCGGGCAGATGACTTGTCACGCGCCGTCCTTGGCGTCAACGCAGGGCGAGGCGATGGCGTCAGCGATGCGTCACCTTCCGGACCAGCGGGGCGGCCGCTTCCCGTGGGAGGCGGCGCCGCTCCCGTCCTGATTCCGAGACCGAAGCGTCCCGTCCCGTTGCGGTAGCCGCAATATCTGCGCGTCGTGCGCGCCAAGCCCCTTTCCGGCGCTTACGATCGCCTCGACCGACCGCACGGAGAGCAGCCTGCAGCTAAGGACGTCGGCAATCCAGCGATCCACCGCCTCGACGGGCACGTCGGGCTTCATGACCTCGTTGACCAGGAAAACACCAAAGGCCCGCAGGACGAGCGAATGCCGAGCTTCTCCGCTACCGATCGCAGCTTGACACTCTCGACAAATGGCTATCTGATTGTCGTACTGTCATACAGATTGAGGAGGTGATGTTGACCGATTGGGACTACGTCGTCGTCGGCGCAGGCTCGGCCGGCTGCGTGGTGGCCGAGCGCCTTACGGCCGACGGCCGCTTCACCGCCATGATGCTGCCCGGCGGCGCAGCCGCGCCAGCGGTTCACGCGGATCGCCTGCGGGCCGCGGAAGCGACAGGCGCACGGGCCG
>DUSC01000294.1 GCA_012842935.1 Hyphomicrobiales bacterium
ATCGCCAGCAGCGTGGCGAAGGCGGCCGGCGGCAGTCCGGCAGGATCGAGCGTCAGCGCGACCGCCGTGCCGTCGAGCGCGGTTCGCCGCGCCAGACGACCGTGGACGTAGACGTCGAGCGACCTGAGGCCGCGCGCGGCACGCATCTCGATGCCGAAAGAGGTTGGCGGGGACGATGTCCCCGGCGCCGCGGTGACCGTCAGCGACGGCGGATCGAGCGCAATCGGGGCACGCCCCGCGGCGCCTCCGAAGGCCGCCTGCGCCAGGCCGGGATAGCGGAGGCGACCGGCGAACTGCGACAGGAGGTGGCGGCCGGGCAGGCCGGCAATCTTCAGCTCGACATAGCCTGCGGCGTCCTCGGAGCCGTCGAAATAGCCGTTGCGGTCCATCAGCACGAGCTCGTCGTCGACGACGAGACCGCTCAGCACATGGCTGCCTTCGGCGCAGGCGTAAATCTCGACGCGTCCGTCCTTGTTGATCTGCGCGAGATGGCGGCCGTCCTCCGCCATCGACAGGCGGTCGATGTCCGCCGCGTTGAGCGGATCGGCCACCGAACAGGCCGGCGTCCAGTCGACGAGGTCGAAGGCGATCAGCCGCACGATCGGGCGCGTCGCGACGAGGAGAAGGCGCCCCCCGGCGATTCCGACATAACTCGGTTCGCCGAAGGTGCTGCCGAGTTCGCCGCGCGCGTCGCCGCGGTCGATCAGTGCGCGCGGCGCGCCGTCGTCCTCGCTGGCACGCTCGGCCTTCAGCGACTCGTGAGCGAGCAGGTCGGCATGGCGCAGCCTTCCGCCCTCCTCGCGAAGAAGCGTGAAGCTGAAGGCGTGGGAGAGCCGGCCGGACTCGACGGTTTGTGTCATCCAGAAGCGGTCGCCGCCGATAATCCATCGCCAGGTGTCCCGTCCTTCGGCGAGGAGGTTCATGGTGACGGCCTCCTCCGGCGGCGCAGCGGGCGACGGATCGGGGAACGGCCAGGTCAAGTACCCGTTCCCGTCGTCTTCCGGTCCCGTTCCGACCCGGATGACGGCGTCGTCATAGAGAACATCCAGTTCGGCCGCGATCGACCTGAGCCGGTCATCGTCGATCCCCGAGCGCAGCGCCGGGATCGCGCGGTCCGGCAGGAGGTCGAGCATCGCGTCGGCGGTTGCGGCGAAGGGGCGGACCGACGGGACGATCGCGACCGCGCCGCGAAGGATCGCTCCGGTTCCATCGGCGTCGTCCGGAGGGCCGGTCCCCGCTCCGGCGATCCCGTTGCCGTCCTTGGTGACCGTCTGGGTCGGCTCCTCGCTGAAATCGATCGGCTCCTCGACCGGTTCAAGCGCCACGTCGGTATCCTCGGGCGCGAGTTCCGTCGCATCGGTGCCCTCTTCCACAACTCCACCCGATTGGTCGTCGTAGTAGACGAACGTACGCCGCAGCGTGTCGTGGGCGTTCCATTTGGCCACGTTCGCCGCCTTCACGGCGAAATCCCGGGACATGATCCTGCCCAACTGACTGCGCCGTTCGGTGACGATCATCGGATTGAGCAGGCCGAGATCGATGATCCTGCCGGGCAGCTCGTCGGTGGGATCCGGGTAGAAGAAGGGGTTGGTGGCGAGGAAGGCGACGACTCCGCTTTCCACAGACAGTTCCAGCGACCATGCCTCGCTGCCGGCGGTGAAAGACGCCCCGCCTTTGCCCGGATCGAGATCCTCGCCATCCGGATCGAGACCCCCGTGAATGGCGCCTTCGCCGATGACGGGCTCCTCCAGGCGGAACTCGTTGAGCAAGGCAAGCCGCGGCGTTTCCTCCGGCGCGTCGCGCCGGCCGTGCAGCGTGCGCACGATCTGCAGCGTGCCGTCCCATTCCTGGTCGAGGTAAAGGAAACTGTCGGCGTGGCTCCAGTACATGGCAATGCTCTGGAACCGTCCGACGCGACGCTCGGCGACGAGGTCGTAGACGTCGGCGACCTGCTCCTCGTCCGTGCGCAGGGCAATGAAGCGGCCGGTAGGCGAGAAGACCGGGTCACGCCCGGTCACCTGAAGGATCACCTCCCCGCTGCGGCTGTCGGCGACTTCGACAGCGCCTTCGAAGACCCGCGCCCGGAACGGACCGGCGAGAGGCACCACCTCCGCCGTCGGCCGTCGCGCCGAGAACGGATCGCGGGCGACGAGCTTGGGAGGCCCCGGAGCGACGTCGACGCGCGCACTGCCGCGGGCCGCGATCGTCTCGCCGCAGGACGAGACGACGACGACCGCCCATTCGGCCTCCATCGGTCCCGCCCTGTAGGAAAGAACCTCGACGGCGCCAGACGGACGGGAGAACCTTGTCGACAGCACCACCACCGCCCGTGACCGGTCCCTGCCGAACTCCATGTCGTGCGGCCCGCGCGCACCCTGCGCGAGCGCGAAAAAGCCTCGGCCCTCGAAGCGCGTCGTCTCGGGAACGGCGAAGACGAGATAGGCGGATACCTTCGACTTCGCGGACGCCGCCTTCGTGCGGGTCCAGCGAAACGTGACCGGTTCGCCGACGGTCACCTCCGCACCCGGTTGCGACACGTCGATTTGCGGCGCGTCGCCGGGTGCTGCGGCGCAGCCCGCTTTCTCCGCCCTCGCCGCGGGCGTCAGCAGAACAAGGAAAAGGATGACGGCGACGTTCACGCGAAGGTTGGCAAATGGGAAAAAGCGCATGCGTGTCCCGGCCGAGATTCCGTGCCGTTGTTCGGCGAGCCTCTATTCATAGACGGATTGCAGCCGCCGCGGACGGCAATTTCGCGTGAAGATCGCGTCCGACCCCTTCCGGCAGCCGGCCCGGCGCGCATACGTCCGTTGCGGCCGCCCTATTCGCCCTCGATCTGTTTGAGGACCTTTTCCGCATGGGTCTTGGCCAGTTTCTTCAATTTCGCGTCGTTCGACACCGGCACGCCGGAAGCGCCTTGCACGGCCTGCTTCCTGGCGGCTTCAAGTTCGGCAAGCTTGGCGTTCTTTTCGGCCGCGGTCAGCTGCGGCGCCGCGGCTGTCGGAACGATGTTCAGGTTCGGATACTGGCCGGTCTGGCGTGGCGCCCCTTGCGTTTCGCCGGCCACCTCGTTCGGTTTTTCGTCGGTCGCAGCGGCGACCGCGGCCGTGACGGTTTCGGGCGTTGCCGCCACCGGTTCGCCCGAAGACTGTGGCGTCGGAACGGCGGAAGTCTGCTCGGGGAGTACCATTGGGGCTCCCGTCGCGGTCGGCGCTGCGTCCTCGAGGCTTGCCGTTGTGCAGCCGGAAAGGCCGGCGATGGCCGCCGCCGCCAGCGCCACGCCCCGCCATCTCGACAATTCACGTCCGTTCGATGGTGCCGTCATTGTTTTCCCGCGCGGGCACGCCATAGAGCCACGTCCCGACGTAACTTCATTGGACCGGGCCTCCGCTGTCATTATATTGTGTCAACATAACGCCCTGGGGAGCAGAAGCGCCAGTCATGACGAAGCCATCCGGTTCGGGCGAGGCGGCCGGCAAGGCCGCCTCGTCGGTCGAGCAGTACCTCGTCAAGGATCCCGAGCGCTTTGCGCTGAATCTCGCGCGCATGGTCGAATATGCGGGCAAGGCCGCCGCGGCGTGGGCCGAGCCGCGCGAGAAAGGCGAGGTTCGCGATACGGTCGCCGAGCCGGTCGCCGACATGGTCAAGACCTTCTCCAAACTCAGCGAATACTGGCTTTCCGATCCGAAACGGGCGCTCGACGCGCAGACGCGGCTCTTCTCCGGCTATATGCAGGTCTGGTCTAACGCCATCAGACGTTTCGGTGCCGAGCCGGATGCTGCCGAGGCCGAGGCGGTGAAGCCGGAAAAGGGTGACAAGCGGTTCCAGGATCCGGAATGGGGGCGCAACGCCTTCTTCGACTTTCTCAAGCAGGCCTATCTGGTCACTTCGCGCTGGGCGGGCGATCTCGTAGAGCATGCGGAAGGTCTGGACGAGCACACGCGTCATAAGGCCGGCTTCTACGTCAAGCAGATCAGCCACGCGATATCGCCGTCGAACTTCATCCTGACCAACCCGGAACTGTTCCGAGAGACCGTTGCCACCGACGGCGAGAACCTCGTACGCGGCATGAAAATGCTCGCCGAGGATATCGCTGCCGGCAAGGGCGACCTGAAGCTGCGCCAGGCCGACTACTCGCGCTTCGAGATCGGCAGGAACATCGCCGTGACGCCCGGCAAGGTAGTCGGAAGAAGCGATGTCGCCGAGATCATCCAGTATGCGCCGGCGACCGAGACGGTGCTGAAACGCCCCTTGCTCATCTGCCCGCCCTGGATCAACAAGTTCTACATCCTCGACCTCAACCCCGAAAAGTCGTTCATCCGCTGGGCTGTGGAACAGGGACATACGGTCTTCGTCATCTCCTGGATCAATCCCGACGAGCGCCACGGCGCCAAGGGCTGGGAAGCCTATATCCGCGAGGGCATCGAGTACGGGCTTGATACGATCGAGGCCGCGACCGGCGAACGCGAGGTCAACGCCATCGGCTACTGCGTCGGCGGCACGCTGCTGGCGGCAGCACTGGCGCTGATGGCGCAGGAGGGCGACGACCGCATCCGCTCGGCGACCCTGTTCACGACCCAGGTCGACTTCACCTATGCGGGCGATCTCAAAGTGTTCGTCGACGAGGACCAAGTCGCCGCGATCGAGCGTTCGATGAACGAGAAAGGCTATCTCGAGGGCACGAAGATGGCCACCGCCTTCAACATGCTGCGCTCGGGCGACCTGATCTGGCCCTATGTGGTCAACAACTACATGCGCGGCAAGGATCCGCTGCCGTTCGACCTGCTTTACTGGAACGCCGACTCGACCAGGATGGGCGCGGCAAACCATTCCTTCTACCTGCGCAACTGCTACCTGGAGAACAACCTTTCCCAGGGCCGCATGGTGCTGGCGGGCCGCACGATCTCGCTCGCCGACATCAAGATCCCCGTCTACAACCTCTCCGCCAAGGAAGATCACATCGCGCCGGCCAAGTCGGTCTTTCTCGGCTGCCGCTACTTCGGCGGCGACGTCGAGTTCGTGCTCGCCGGCTCCGGGCACATCGCCGGTGTCATCAACCATCCCGATGCGAAGAAGTACCAGTTCTGGACCGACGGCAAGCCGGAGGGCGATTTCGCCGAGTGGGTGGCGCGGGCGACGGAAACGCCGGGGTCGTGGTGGCCGCACTGGCAGGCATGGGTCGAGGCACGGGACGCGACGCGCGTTCCGGCACGCATCCCGGGCGAGCGAACCCGCGTCTTCGGCGACGCACCGGGCAGCTACGTGAAGGTACGAGTCTAGGGCGCGATCGGCGGCCGCAGACATTATGTAACATTCTGTAATGTCCGTTGAATTGACCGCGTCGGGAAACCGGGCGAAACCTCTGGCCACTTCACGGCGCCGTCTTCGCCGATCGCCCGATCGTGACGACGGCGATTTCGCACAGTCCGGCTACCCGGGGCGGGTTTCGGTCGGTTCGCACCGGGCGCGGCGGCGTTCGCGGCGACCGGAAAGCGGAAAAGGGGAAGCGTATTGAGAGCGGATCGATCGCGAAATGCGACCGGGACTTGGCGCATCGCACCGATCGCATTCGTTTCCGTGTTTCTCGCGTCCTGCACGACATCGGGCGACACGTCCTTCGAGATGGCATCTCCTTCCTTCGCGCCGAGCGTCGCCGGCGTAATGGCCGATGCGGCGAGCGAGGCGGCCACGCCGGGTCTCGCCGGTCCGCGTTCGGCCATTCCGAGCGGCCCGGTCGCACAGTCGGAAGTCGCGGCGCTGCAGCCTGGCGCAAAATCGTCCGCCGCAACGGCGGCAATGCCTGCCAGCCCCGCCGAATCGACGTCCGTTGCCACGGTCTTCGGCGAAGGGGACACGTCGCTGCCCGAGCAGATCGCATACCTGCCGACCGCGAATCCGCTGGCCCCGCCCGCGTTTCCGGCGCAGCCAGTCCCGACTGCGGCATCGCCTTTGGCGGCGCCTGCCGGTCAACCCCAGCCGCTGATCGACACCGCCCCCCTGCCGACGCCGGCGCCCGTCGGCTCGGCGCAATCGGCGCAGCCGGCGCCGAAACTCGACAATCCGGTCTATGTCACCGCCACCGATCCGCAGGCGGCGCCCGCCGCGAAACAAAAGCGCTCCTTCCTGTCTTCGCTGTTCGGGTCCGAACCGGTCCAGACGAGTTCGGCGCGCGAGCCCGCTCCCATCGTCACACTTGCCTCGACGGGCCCGGCCAGACAGGTACTTACCGCGTCGGTCTCCGGGCCGGCGTCGGCAGACAACGCGCTCCCCGGCGTGCGCCAGTCGGCGCTGTTCGAGATCAAGCGCAAGTCGGGCCTCGACGACGACAGCGACGTCGACCTGCACGAGGACGAAGAAGGACCTCCGATCCGCCTCGCCTCCGCCGCCGGGCTGGCGCGGCTTGCGCCCAACGGCCTGCTCACGCAGACCGAGGCGGTCGACGTAGCCTGTCTGAAGCCCTCGCTGGTGCGCGTCCTGCAGGCTGTCGAGCGGCACTATGGCCGTAAGGTCGTTGTGACGTCGGGCTATCGCAGCCCGTCCCACAACCGCCGCGCCCGCGGCGCCAAGAACTCGCTGCACATGTACTGCGCGGCAGCCGACGTGCAGGTCGAGGGCGTCTCCAAATGGGAACTGGCGAGTTTCGTGCGCTCCATGCCCGGCCGTGGCGGCGTCGGCACCTACTGCCATACCGAATCGGTGCATATCGACGTCGGCCCGGAGCGCGACTGGAACTGGCGTTGCCGCCGTCGCAACGGCTGAAAAAAGTCGAAAATTCCCGTCGATGGCGGGTTGCCGCCCCCCGGCAAGCCGACTATAACCCGCCTCGCCCGCGCGCCCATCGTCTATCGGTCAGGACGCCACCCTTTCACGGTGGAGAGAGGGGTTCGATTCCCCTTGGGCGTGCCAGCAACTCCTGCATCGCCGCGCCATCCCTCCGACCGGCCCCGTCTGCCGACGGGCATTGCGAAGAGCCTGCCCGGGGCGGCGCGAACATCACCCCCCGAACAGGATCTTCAGCGCGGCTTCCAGGCGCGATCGCTCCTGCGGATCCGTGGTGTTCGGCGCGACGAAGCGGCTGAGGAACAGCGATGCCTCGTTGAAGAAGGCGATTCGCGCCTGGCGGAGATACGCCAGCGTCGACAGCAATGCCGATGTGTCGCAGGTCTTCGGGTCGTAATGCCAGTAGGTCCCGTGCTCGCCTTCGGCTGCGACCATGCCGCAGCGGTCTTGCGGCGGAACGTCGCGCCAGAACAGCGACAGGATGTCGGTCAGGGCCGACGGGTTGTTGGCGTAGTAGCTGTGTTTCAACATGTCGTCGCCGATCTCGGTCATGTCGATACTGTCCACCTCGGCGGCATGAAGGATTTCCGAGCCGCCCTGCCCGGCGCGCGGCGAATCGCCGTGCAGCTTGCGCGAGAAGGCGAGCGCCCAATCCTTGTTGGAGGCATAAAGCGTGATGCGCCGCACTGCGGGCCGAATCGTATGGACCATCTCGCCGAACAGGCCGGCGTCGAGATCAGGCGCGGTGAACAGCACCTGGTCGAAGGCCGGCATCGGCCCCTTGTAGCGCAGCGCGAAAAGTTCGAGCGCATCGGTCATCGCGCGGTTGCCCATCGAATGGGCGATCAGATGGATGCGGGTCGCGCCGGACCGGGCCACGACATCCTCGAGGAAGCGGCTGAGCCTGCGCCCGCTCAGGTTCACGACCGCCGTGTCGGCGATATAGCTCAGGATCGACCCCCTCGATGGCCACGAGTAGAGGATCGGCAGGCCCTCGAAGTTCATGTCGTAGGCCATCTGTGCCGTGCGCTTGGCCGCTTCGTGGAACGAAACGTTGAAACCGTGCACGAAGACAAAGGCCTCGGCCTTGCCGGTTCTGCGGACATGATCCTGCATCTCGGCGAATACGACCTCGCTTGCGGCAGGAACGACCGAGGACAGCACGATGTGGCGCTGAGGATCTTCGCGGAAGTCGAGGGTCCAGATCGACGGTTTCTCGATCTTGCCCGGGCGATGCTGATCGGGGATGCTGACACTCGCCGTGCCATATTCGAGCTCTCCGCGCCGGCCCGAGTAGAAATCGTTCGGCAGTTCACTCCCGCTGCGCGCACGGTCAGTGGCATAATAGATCTTCACGGTCGTGAAGCCCTTGTCCGCTTCCGCGTCCAGGGCACCCCGCTGCTGCTCCTCACGTGCCTGCACGGCCTCCGCGTGAGCGCTGATCACGGCTTGCGCCGAGGCGGACGCGGTTCCCTCGATCTTCCCGAGCTTCGCGAGGATCGGACCGGTCGCCGCATCGATGCCGGCATCGCGCGCCACCGCCAGTGCCGAGGCCAGCACCTCGACAGCTGCGGCGCTTTCGCCCGCCGCGATATAGTCGTCCGCCGCGGCATCAAAGACCGCAATGAGATCGGGAGACAGGTCGCCGTCGGTCTCAGCGATCAGGCCGGCCAGCTCGAGGCGACGCCGCGCCGCCTCGGCGTGGCGTCCTGCCGCGCTTTCGATCGCCGCCAGCTGGGCGAGCAGATCGATGCGGATGCGGGCGTCCTCGGCCGACGGCAGCGCAGCCACGATGAAAGCGGCGGCGGCTTCCCGGTCGCCGTTGTCGAGCGCTTCGGCGACGCGGATGCCGATCAGGGGATCGACCTCGGCGCGCAGCGGCGCCGTCACCGAAAACAGTGCCGCCGCGGCGAGGAGCACGGTCGACCGCCGCAACCAACCGACGAACGAAGACATAGGCACGCCCCAAACCCCGATGGTCCCGCTCCGTCGCCCCTGGCCACCCCTGCCACCGGCGCCCGGGACACGGTGCCGGCATCGTAGCGGGTTCGGGTCGGTGGGCGAAGCCACGATTTCGCTACGGCATCTTCACGGCGGGAATGTGAACGATCATGGTCCGACCGGACGGAAGGCGGAGGTTCGTTCAGAGCGACGGCTTTATCGTTCAGACCTGACGGCGGATTTTGCCGGGCGCTACGCCAGGAACCATGGCGCCGAATTGCCCATTCAGAACCGCCGGAAAGGCCTCGGCCCCCCGCGGCAATGGGACGCCGATCAATGACACGCTTCATTCCTGACGCGTCATCTGGATCGAGGAGCCTTCGCTGTCGAGCTCCGGTATTCGCGGTAAGCGAAAGAGGACTCTGTGGTCGCCGTGCGCCGGCTGGCCTGACGACCGATATGCCGTCCTTCCACACGGTGCGTCTCCGGGCAAACCAGGAATTCAACTGCCCGGCGGGCGCCCGTTCGACGCGGCCACGCGGTCGCCCTTGCCTCTTGAACGGCGCGGTGTTGAGTGTCACATCAAGGCCAGGTCGCCGGATGCCGGTCGACGCGAAGGACACATGATGGTCACCTACCTCGATGCCAATTCGGCACCCCTGAAAAATACCGGCCAGATCCGGCTTTACGGCGAGGACGCCTTTGCCGGCATGCGCGCCGCGTGCCAGTTGACGGCGCGCTGCCTCGACGCGCTCGTCGACATGGTCGCGCCCGGCGTGACGACCGATGCTATCGACCGCTTTGTCTTCGAGTTCGGCATGGACCACGGTGCCCTGCCCGCGACGCTCAACTACCGCGGCTACACGAAATCGTCCTGCACCTCGATCAACCATGTCGTGTGCCACGGCATCCCCGACGACAAGCCGCTTCGAGAGGGCGACATCGTCAACATCGACGTGACCTACATCCTCGACGGATGGCACGGCGATTCGAGCCGGATGTATCCGGTCGGCCAGATCAAGCGTGCGGCCGAACGACTGCTCGAGGTCACGCACGAATGCCTGATGCGCGGCGTCGCCGCCGTGCGTCCCGGTGCGCGTACCGGCGCCATCGGAGCCGCCATCCAGAGCTATGCGGAGGCGGAACGCTGCTCGGTGGTTCGGGATTTCTGCGGCCACGGCGTCGGCCGCCTGTTCCACGACGCGCCCAACATCCTTCACTACGGCAGCCCTCACGAAGGCGTCGAGATGAAGGCCGGCATGATCTTCACCATCGAGCCAATGATCAATCTCGGCCGGCCGCATGTGAAGGTCCTGTCGGACGGCTGGACCGCGGTCACCCGCGACCGGTCTCTGTCGGCGCAGTACGAGCACACGGTTGGTGTCACGGCGACGGGCTGCGAGATCTTCACCCTGTCGCCTGCGGGACTCGATCGTCCCGGTCTCGTCTGAAGCCACCCGTGAAGAGCGCCTTTCGCCTCGCGCTGAAGTTGTTCTATCATCTGTCCGGCACGTGGCGCTTTTCCGCGGGCCAGGCGAGGTTCCCATGGAGGACGATGGCGGGGAGGAACGCGGTTTTCTCGGCGAGCCGTCGCTGAAAACTCTTTCCGGTCGCAAGTCGCGGGAGCAGCCGCACTATGTCGGCCATCGCGATCGTCTGCGCGAACGTTTCGCCGCCACCGGCGCCGAGAAGTTCGCAGACTACGAGCTGCTCGAGATGCTCCTGTTCCGCCTTATTCCGCGCAGCGACACCAAGCCGGTCGCCAAGGCGCTGCTGGCTCGTTTCGGCACGCTCGCCGAGGTGCTGGGCGCGCCGGCCGGTCAACTCCAGGAGGTCAAGGGCATCGGGCCCGCGGCGGCGCTCGACCTGAAGGTCATCGCGGCGGCCGCCCAGCGGATGGCGCGCGGCGAAATCAAGCGCCGTGAGGTCCTATCCTCGTGGAGCCAGGTCATAGACTACTGCCGAGCGGCCATGGCCTTCGAGCAGCGCGAGCAGTTTCGTATCCTCTTCCTCGACAAGAAGAACGCGCTGATCGCCGACGAGGTGCAGCAGACGGGTACGGTGGACCATACGCCGGTCTACCCGCGCGAAGTGGTGCGCCGCGCCCTAGAGCTCTCTTCGACGGCATTGATTCTCGTCCACAACCACCCGTCGGGCGACCCGACGCCGTCGCGCGCCGACATCGAAATGACGAGGACCATCATCGAAACCGCGAAGCCTCTCGGCATCGCCGTTCACGACCACATCATCATCGGCAAGACCGGGCATGTCAGCATGAAGGGCGTGCAGCTGATCTGAGCGAGGGTCGGCCAGCGTCAGCGCGCTTGCGGAAACAGCTGCCCGGCACGCCGTTTTCCATCTTCGACTTCGGTCCCGTCGGCATGGGTCGGTCAACCCCCCATGCGGCCCTGGCGCCCGTCCTGGTCGCGGCCATGGCTGTGACGCCTTTCCTCGACAACGCGGCGAGGTGCTCGGCAGGGCGCCGATCGTCGCGAGCGTCGCCGCGGGCCTGGGAAACCGGCCCGAAGCGGCCTGACGGCGGTCGCCGTCGGCGCGGAATGCGATTTCCCGACGCCGATCGGACACCGGTGCAGCAAGTTCGTCATGGGTCCAGGGGGATGCCGCTTAGGCGATTACGCGCGGCTCGGCTTGCCTCTATCCGTCCCGACCTTCGTGGCCGCCGTTCGGGCGCTATTGCGGTGGCGGCCGGCCAGCTGAACGTGCAGGGGCGTTCGGGAACCGGGAATGCCTTGATCCAGCGCAAAGAACTCGGAAAAATTCCGATGTGAAATAGATTATATTTCTGCTCGGCGGATATTTTGTCCGGCGGCGATGGCATATTTTCCGCAAGATCAGTTCACCGTGGAGGTCGCGGCGATGGAAGCACTTCTCTCGGCGATCGGGCGCAACGAGAACGGTCAGCCGGCGCTTCACCGGTTCTTCGACCATTGCGCCGGCGATGGTGCGCTCCGTGAGGAACTGGTCAGGATCGCCCATGTCAGGGGATTCTCGTCAGGGGAGACGATCGTCGGAGAAGGCGAGGAATCCGGTCTCGTCGGCACTGTGATCTCCGGCGTGCTGCGCGTGCAGAAAACCATGCCCGACGGCCGCCAGCAGATTGTCGGCCTGCTCTTTGCGCCGAACCTGTTCGGCCGCGTCTTCTCGCGGGTCTCGCCGGTGGCAATCGAAGCCGCCACCGACTGCCGCCTGTGCTGCTTCTCCCGTATCGCCTTCGAGTCGTTCCTCGCTCGCCATCCGGCAGTCGAGCACGACGTCATGCTGGCTGTTCTCGACGAACTCGACGCGGCGCAGGAATGGATGCTCCTGCTCGGTTGCCAGGCCGTCCAGGAGAAGGTGGCGAGTTTCCTCCTGATGATCCTTCGCCAGGCCGATGCCGGCGGCCGCCCGCGGCGTCGCCGGCGTATCGTCGATGTGCCCATTTCCCGCCACGACATGGCCGTCTATCTGGGAACCACGACCGAGACCATCAGTCGCACCATCCAGGATTTCGCCAGGCGCGGCGTGCTGCGCGTCATCAATCCGCAGCGTTTCGAGGTGCTCGACGTCGCGGGCCTCGCCTTCCTCTCGGGACGGGTCGCGGAGCCGGGCGACATCGACGAACCGAGCCGCAAGTCGGCCTGATCGGCGCCGCCCCGAGGCGGAACGCAATCAATACCAGCCGACGGCGACCTGCGCCTCCTCGGACATGCGGTCGGGCGTCCACGGCGGATCGAAGACCATGTTGACTTCGACGTTGGATACGCCCTCGACGGCGCCGACGGCGTTCTGCACCCATCCCGGCATCTCGCCGGCGACCGGGCAGCCGGGAGCCGTCAAGGTCATGTCGATCTTCACCGAGCGGTCGTCCTCGATGTCGATCCTGTAGATCAGGCCGAGCTCGTAGATGTCGGCGGGTATCTCGGGGTCGTAGACGGTCTTCAGTGCCATCACGATGTCGTCGGTCAACCGCGCCAGTTCGTCGGCGGGGATGGAGGAAGCGGCGTATACGCTGTCGGCGGCGCCGTCAGGGCTATCTCCCGCGGGCTTGACCTGGTCCTGCATGGTTTCCCTCATCCGAAGAACTTGCGCGCCTTTTCCAGCGCATCGGCGAGCGCGTCGACCTCGGCCTTCGTGTTGTACATGGCGAACGACGCGCGGCAGGTGGAAGTGACGCCGAACCGCTTGAGCAGCGGCTGGGCGCAGTGCGTCCCGGCACGGACCGCCACGCCGGCACGGTCGATCACCATCGACACGTCGTGGGCGTGAATGCCCTTCAGCTCGAACGAGACGATTGCGCCCTTGCCCGGGGCTTCGCCGAAGATGCGCAGCGAATTGATCGCGCGCAGCCGTTCGTGGGCATAGTCCTTGAGTTCGGCCTCGTGCGCGGCGATGCGGTCGCGGCCGACACTCTCCATGTAGTCGAGCGCCGCGCCAAGACCGATCGCCTGTACGATCGGCGGTGTGCCCGCCTCAAAGCGGTGCGGGGGATCGTTGTAGGACACGGTATCCTCGGTCACCTCGACGATCATCTCGCCGCCACCCTGGAAGGGCCGCATGCGCTCGAGAATATCGCGCTTGCCGTAGAGCACGCCGATGCCCGACGGACCATAGACCTTATGGCCGGTGAAGACGAAGAAATCGCAGTCGAGGTCACGCACGTCGACCGGCATGTGAACCGCGCTCTGGCTGCCGTCGACGAGAACGGGGATGCCGCGTTCATGAGCGATGCGCACGATCTCCTTGATCGGCGTGACCGTGCCCAGCGCGTTCGACATCTGGGTGATGGCGACGAGCCTTGTCCGCCCGGTGAGGCGCTTCTCGAATTCCTCGATGTGGAAGGCGCCGAAATCGTCGACGGGCACCCAGACCAGCTTTGCGCCCTGGCGCTCGCGGATGAAGTGCCAGGGCACGATGTTGGAGTGATGCTCCATGATCGAGAGGACGATCTCGTCGCCCTCGCCGATATTGGGCATGCCGAAGGCGTAGGCGACCGTGTTGATCGCCGATGTCGTATTGCTGGTGAAGACGATCTCGTCGGTACTCGCGGCATTGAGGAAGCGCCGGACCGTTTCCCGCGCCTTCTCGTAGGCGTCTGTCGCGGCGTTGGAGAGAAAGTGCAGGCCGCGATGGACGTTCGCATACTCATGCGCGTAGGCGTGCTGGATGGCGTCGAGCACGGCGCGCGGTTTCTGCGCCGAGGCACCGTTGTCGAGATAGACCAGCGGCTTGCCGTAGACCTGGCGCGACAGGATGGGAAAATCGCGGCGGATTGCCTCGACGTCGTAGGGAGCGGCAGTCATCGAAATTTGATCCATCTGTGCCGACTGGCGACAGTCGTTCGGCAGCCGGGAATCGCGCGACCCGATTGGCGACTGCCGGATGGCGGTTGCCGTTCCCTATCCATGTGCCGCGAACCAGGCGTCGAGCATGGCCTCGAGCGGCCCGACGATCGCCTCGTCCTCCAGTTCCTCGATCACCTCGGCGACGAACGCCTTGACCAGCAGCCCCCGCGCCGATTTCTCGTCGATGCCGCGCGCCATCAGGTAGAAGAGATGGTTACGGTCGATTTCGGAGACCGTGGCGCCGTGGCCGCAGGCCACGTCGTCGGCGAAGATCTCCAGTTCGGGCTTGGCCGAGAATTCGCCGTCGTCGGACAGCAGCAGCGTGTTACAAGCCATCTTTGCGTCGGTCTTCTGCGCCGCCTGGAAGACGTTGATGCGGCCCTGGAAAACGCCGCGGGCGCGACCGGTGACGACGTTGCGCACGACTTCCGTGGAAGACGTCGACGGAACGGCGTGGTCGAGCACCATGGTGACGTCGGTATGGCTGTCGCCCGCGAGCAGGTTGACGCCGCGCAGTGTGAAGGACGCCCCCTCGCCCGCAGCGGCAACCCGGATTTCCTGGCGGACCAGCTTGCCGCCGGCATTGATGAAGAAGAGCGTGAGCTTCGCGTCCTTGCCCAGCCGTGCGTTGAACTGGCCGAGATGGGTGGCTGCCTCCGGCTGGTCCTGGACGATCAGCCAGCGCACGTCGGCACCTGCGCCCAGCTCGAGATGACTGATCGAAGAGACCAGCGCCGCGCCCGATCCGGTCTGGCGTTCGACCAGCGTCGCCTTGGCGCCGTCGCCGACTCGCACCGGGAGGCGGACGTGAACCTGGCCGCCCGCCTGGACGTTCTGCACCTCGATCGGTGCTTCCGGCGCGGCGCCGGCCGCAATGTCGAGGAAGTAACCGTC
>DUSC01000295.1 GCA_012842935.1 Hyphomicrobiales bacterium
CGGCGGCGTCGAGATAATCGGTCAGCGGGCTGCGCCGCGCGGGAGCGCCGAAACGCAGTTCACCGGCCGCGCCGGCGCTCTTCTTGTCGGGTGATCTGGCCATCCTCGGAATATGGGCGGAGTCCGTGGCGATTGAAAGGCTTGCGGCTCGCAGGACGGGGTCTGGCGCCGCCATGCTGACAACAGGCTGTCAGGATGCACGGCACTCCGCCGCGGCGTCGCTCGTCGGGAGCGGGCCATCAGCGCCGCAAGGGCGGACTTCTCACGGGGCCGATCCGGACCTAGAAGGGCAAGGTGTCCAACTACCCGCTGTCCTATCGCCTGACCTGGCTGCCGTACTTCCTCCGTCCGTCGCTGCGCGGCGACCGCTCGGGATTCCACGTCGTGCCGCGAAGCGCGCCGGAGAAACCGGCCGATGCCGTGCGCCTGGTGTTTGCCGGTGACCTGTCGGCGGTCGCCAACCGAGCGCTCCCGCGGGTCGACGTCGAGTTGCAGGCGCTCTTCCGCGGCGCCGACCTGACCGTCATCAACTGCGAAAGCCCCGTGGTGTCGAGGGTATATGCGCGGCTCGGCACACTGGTCGGCGTCCGCCACGCGATGAGCGCAACGTTCCTTGCGGATGCGCTCGGCGCCGCAGCCGTCGAACCGTCACGCGCCGTCCTCTCGCTGGCCAACAACCACGCGCTGGACCAGGGCCACGACGGCTACGTGGCGAGCCGGGAGGCGATCGCCGCCCTCGGCGCCCATGCGGTCGGGCTGACCGCGCACGACAAGCCCCCGCGGATCGCCGCGGGCGGGCTGACGGTTTCCTTCGACGCCTTTTCGCATTGGCACAATGCGCCACGCGAAGAATTCGCGGCCCGCATCCGCACCACTCCGCATGCGCATGACGATAGCGGCAGCGGAACGGCCGATCTGCATTGCGCCGTGCCGCACTGGGACTGGGAGTTCCGCCACTTTCCACGCGCCGAAACGCGGGCCACAGCACGCCGCCTCGTCGGCGCCGGCGCGCGCCTGGTGGTCGGTCATCATGCCCATGTCATACAGCCCGTCGAGCGCCTGGGAGACTCCCTCGTCGCCTACGGGCTCGGTGACTTCCTCGGCACGGCCTGGGCGCGCACGCGCTGGCCGCTGCGCATCGGCACCCTTTTCGTCGTCGACATCGCCCGCCGGAATCCGGACCGCGGCCGGATCGTGCAACACGCCATGGTGCCCTTCGCGCGCCTGCGGGACGGCGCGCGCGAAAGGCTGGCGCCGCTCGACGCGCTTCCGCGCGAGCTTCGGCGAAAGGCCTCGATCCGTGTCGACGCCGTGCTCGGTTGCGAGTGATGCCGGCGCGGACGGCCGGGCCCGTCGGCAGTGACCGAGCAACGCGGGACGGTCGCGATGGAATCCTGGGCGGGAAGAACAGGCGTTTACCGCGCTTCGCCGCGTGACGTGATACGCGTCGGCCGAAGAGCGGGTTCCGCGCGCAACTCACTGAATTTCCGGAGTATCTTGCAAGGGTCATACAACCGTGCGATAGTTTTGACTGTTCGGGCATTTGCTGACCCGGAGACTGGACGTTTTGACGACCCTTTCCCCGACACTGTGAATATCTGACGGCCCCTCTTTGGCGGAGGGGTGAATCATGCGCCAGAGCATGACCGCCAAGACCACCGGCCTTCCGCCGCCGCCAACCGGAAGAAGGCCTTTATTTGCACACGGGTGAAGGAGTTCTCCCATGGCTCAGACCGGCACCGTAAAATTCTTCAATGCAACCAAGGGATTCGGCTTCATCACGCCGGACGGCGGGGCAAAGGACGTCTTCGTCCATATCTCCGCGATCGAAGCGTCGGGCATGCGCACCCTCGTCGACGGACAGAAGGTGACCTTCGACGTCGAGCCCGATCGCATGGGCAAGGGGCCGAAGGCGGTCAATCTGCGCGCCGGTTGAGCCCCAGGCCGCTTGCCACGCTGGATGGAGAGCACGGTGCCAGCCGCCGTGCTCTTTTCGTTTTCTTACAATAGGGGCGAACGGCGAACCGCATGTCCTGGGGATCGGCCATCAATTCGACAGAGGCCGTCCCAGGTGCTGCGAAGAACGACGATCCGGGAGGTGGACCGCAGAGCGTCCTCCAGTTCGTCGCGGCCGTCGACGCCGCAGTTGAACAGATCGAGCAGGTGTCGCGCCAAAACTTCGCGCGTACGGTCGGACGAGGCGATTCCGGCCTCGATTCAGAACTAGTCGACCGCGGCAGACGGGACGGCCGGCTCGGCCGAATCGGCAACGCCGGCCGCAATCATCGGCTCTCTCCCTTTCGAGGCGAGGGCATACTGGTCTCTTCCGGTCGCCCACATGGCATTGAACGGCGGGCGATGGCGAGGGAGCATGTGCGCCGGAGCCGACCCGCGACTCATAAGGACACAGCCGCTGCAAGGACGCTGCTTGCACGGCAAACGAATCGCGGTCCCGAACCCGCGACACGTCAAGGGCCATCGACAAAGTTTCTCTTGCCCGCATCGAAAAAATAGAGGACAAAATTCCCGTTCGGGCGGTTGCCGGCCCGGAGACCGGAATGGCCTGCCTCGGATCGGGAATCGTCCCGTCCAAGGGATCGCGAAACGAGAGAGCTTCGGCAGAGCTCCGGCGCGATGCCTCTTTCTGCTCCTCCAGCGATCGGCCGAGCCTGCGCGGGCGTTGCCCGGCAGACAGATGAGATGGGATCAGAGGAGTCTCCCATGCCGCAATCCGGCACTGTCAAGTTCTTCAACCATGCCAAAGGCTTCGGCTTCATCACGCCGGACGACGGGGCGAAGGATGTGTTCGTCCATATCTCCGCCGTGCAGGCATCGGGCCTTCCCGGCCTCGAAGACGGACAGAAGGTGACGTTCGATACCGAGCCGGACAAGCGCGGCAAGGGTCCTAAGGCGGTCAACCTGCGGATCGGCTGACCCGACCGCGACCGTCGCTTCCGGGGCGACGGTCCCGGCTCATGCGCAACTGGATCGTCGACGCACGCGCGTCGATGCAATCGGGTCTTTGCGGTTTGCGCCAGGCGACGGCAGCGCCCTGCCGGATCATGTCCGGCGTTCAGCCTGCATTCAGCCCGAACGCCCTAGCGTCCGTCTCGACCGTCGGGTTCCCCTCGGGGCCTTAACATCGCCCGGCGCGAAGGAGACCGCAATGAACCGCTTTTTCAGAACGACCGTGTTGTCGGCAGCCGTGCTGGCGACAACGCTGGCGACGCTGCCCGTCGAGGCGCGGGACCGCTATGGCCGCCATGAGCCGCACCACGAGCGCACCGGCTCCGATGCCGACCTGGTGGCCGCCGGCATCCTCGGCCTCGCCGTCGGTGCCATCGTCATGGGCGCGCTGGCGCAGCCGGAGCCCAAGGGTCCGGTCTACCGGGGCGACCCGCTCGACGATCCTTCATATTTCCCGCCGGCACCGCGGCCGGTCGGTGGCGGCGACGTCTCGCTCGAGCCGTGGAGTGACGCCTGGTTCGACTACTGCGAAGCCCGCTATCGCAGCTTCGATCCCGACACCGGCACCTTTACCGGCCATGACGGCCGCAGGCGTTTCTGCATCGCCGGTTGAACGTCCGGCCGAACACCGGGGCGGCGGCTCCCCGCCGTCCCGAGGAACATCTCACACGAGGAAGGGATTCGACCGACGCTCCTCGCCGAAACGCCCGCCGGGTCCGTGCCCGCAGATGAAGCCGATATCGTCACCCAGCGGGAAAAGCTTTTCCTTGATCGACCGGATCAGTGCCGCGTGGTCGCCGCCGGGCAGGTCGGTGCGTCCGATCGAACCGCTGAACAGCACGTCGCCGACATGGGCGAATCGGGCAGCGCGGTCGAAATACACCACATGGCCCGGGGCGTGGCCGGGACAATGCAGCACTTCGAACGCATGATCGCCGAACGACACGCTCTCGCCTTCGCTCAGGAAGCGGTCCGGCGTGCAGTTGCGGACCGCGTCACCCACGCCGAACATTCGCGCCTGGTTCTCGATGTTGAGCAGCATCTGGCGATCGGCCTCATGCGGACCGATGATGTCGACACCGAGCGCGTCCTTGAGGTCCATCGCCCCGCCGGCATGGTCGATGTGACCGTGCGTCAGCCAGATCGCGCCGATCTTCAAGCCATTGGCATCGATCGCGGCGAGGATGCGGTCGATGTCACCACCGGGATCGACGACCACTCCTTGCCTGGTTTCGTCGTCGAACAGGATCGTGCAGTTCTGCTGGAAGGGCGTCACCGGGATGATCCCGGCTCTCAACTGACCCATGAAAGGCACTCCGCATGGCTGGTGCCTCACATAGGCAAAATGGCGCTCCGGGTCCACCTCCCGGGTTTCACGCAAAAGGGGCGGCCGATCGGCCGCCCCTTCGCCGAGCCGGTGGGTCTGTCAACCCTTGTTCATGGACTTCATCACCATGCCGACGATGGCGGTGAGGATGGCGCCGCCACCGAGACCGCCGAGCGCGTCGCCGGCCAGGCCGCCGAGCGCGCCCGCCGTCGCGGGATCACCGACGAGCGCGCCGAGAATCTGCCCGCCGGCCACGCCGCCCACCGCACCGCTGATCAGCTTTGGCAGTTGACTCATGGCGGCTTGCTTCACCGCGGCGCCGACCGCCTGTCCTCCGATGACGCCGGAAATGATCTGCACGATGATTGGAAGAAGTGCGTCCATGTTCGTTCCCTCAAGTGAAACCGGCCGTAGCGGCAGGCGCACATAGAGAAGGCGCGAATTAGACTAAAGTCAAAGGAACCGGCGCACCGGCGACGAAAAAGAGGGCGGAACTCCGCCAGCCCTGGGACGCGCGACGGCTCCTGGAGTTCACTCGGCGGCGATCGCCTGCTTCGGCTGGACCTCGGCGGAGTAGTCCTCCATCAGGGTCCTGGTGATTGCTCCGACCTCGAAGGAATAGGGTCCGATCTCGGAAACCGGCGTCACCTCCGCGGCCGTTCCGGTGAGGAAGCACTGCTCGAAGCCCTCCAGTTCCTCCGGCATGATGGCGCGTTCGATCACCTCGAAACCGCGCCGCTTCGCGAGATCGATGACAGTCTTGCGGGTGATGCCGTTGAGGAAGCAGTCCGGATCGGGCGTATGGATCTTGCCGTCCTTGACGAAGAAGATGTTGGCGCCGGTCGCTTCCGCAACGCGGCCGCGCCAGTCGAACATCATCGCGTCCGCGTAGCCCTTTGCCTCGGCGGCGTGCTTGGACAGGGTGCAGATCATGTAGAGGCCGGCAGCCTTGGCACGCGAAGGCGCGGTGCGCGGGTCCGGACGGCGGTACTCGGCGATGTCGAGGCGGATGCCCTTCAGCTTCTGCGCCGGGTCGAAATAGCTCGGCCACTGCCAGATGGCGATGGCGCAGTTGATCCTGTTGTTCTGGGCCGAGACGCCCATCTGCTCGGACCCCCGCCAGGCGATCGGGCGCACGTAGGCGTCCTTGAAGCCCTGCTTCTTGAGCAGCGTGCGGCAGGCTTCGTCGATCTCGGCGACGCTGTAGGGGATGGTGAAACCGAGGATGCGCCCCGATTCATGAAGGCGCTCGGTATGTTCCGTCAGCTTGAAGATCTCGCCGCCATAAGCGCGTTCGCCTTCGAAGACGGCGCTGGCGTAGTGCAGCCCGTGGGTCAGCACGTGGATCTTCGCGTCGGCCCATTTGACGAACTCGCCGTTCATCCAGATGAAGCCCTCGAGCTGGTCGAAAGGAACAGATGCCATGATTACCTCCCTTGAGCCGCAGCCCAACCGTCGTTGTGTTCTTTTCCGCGGCGATGACGGCGTCAACGGGGCGGAGGGGAAGGCGGAACCGGACGACAAGGCATTTCGATACGAAATTCCCTCGGGGAGGGTTTTCTCTTGCCTTTTCGTTCGCATTCCGCCGAAAAGCTTGACGAAAGTTACTATCGACCGAAATTTATGTCAACATGGCTGACATAAATTTCCCAGCAATGCGGAACTCCATGGCCAACCGTACCGCCGCCGAACCGATCCGAACGCCGCTGACCATCGAGGACGGCATCGACTTCAGCGTCATCGAATTGCTGTTCTTCGCCTATCGCGACTTCACCTCCGATCCCGACGAAATCCTTGCGGACTACGGCTTCGGGCGGGCACACCACCGGGTCCTGCACTTCGTCAATCGCCTTCCCGGGTTGACCGTGGCCGAACTGCTCGATGTTCTCAAGATCACCAAGCAGAGCCTCGCGCGTGTCCTGAAGCAGCTCGTCGACACGGGTCATGTCGTGCAGATCCAGGGGTTGCAGGACAGACGCCAGCGCGAACTCTACCCGACGGCGAAAGGTCGCACGCTGGCGCTTGCGCTCGCGCGGCCACAGTCGCGCCGCATCGCTGCGGCATTCCACGACGCCACCCCGGCGGAGCGAAGGGCCGTCGAGCGTTTCCTCAAGGCGATGGTCGACCCAGAGTTGCGTGCCCAGATCGACAAACTGCCGGGGGAGTAGGATAATTCCTCAGGAGTGGACCATGGAAACTCACCCGATGGCCGATCGTTCTCCCGCGCCTCACGACGATGCTCCCCATCTTCTGGTTGTCGACGACGATACCCGCATCCGCAACCTGCTGAAGCAGTATCTCGCCGAGAACGGTTTTCGTGTCACCGTTGCCGGAACGGCGGCCGAGGCACGGCGCAAGCTCGCCGGCCTGGACTACGACCTGATCGTCCTCGACGTCATGATGCCGGGCGAGAGCGGCGTCGACCTGACGCGATCGCTGCGCGCCGAGCGCAACCTGCCCATTCTCATGCTGACGGCGCTTTCCGAGACAGAGAGCCGCATCGCCGGGCTCGAGGCGGGCGCCGACGACTATCTGCCGAAACCCTTCGATCCACGCGAGCTGATCCTGCGCATCAACAATATCCTGCGCCGCGGCGGCCCACAGGCGGTGCCGAAAGTCGAGCAGATCGTTTTCGGCCCCTATACGTTCCAGATCGCCCGGCGCGAGCTGAAACGCGGAGGCGAGGCCCTCAAGCTGACCGACCGCGAGCAGGAAATCCTCGCGATCTTCGCCGAACGCGCCGGCGAGACGATTCCCAGGCATGAACTTGTCGCAGGCGAATCGGACGTCGGCGAACGCACGATCGACGTGCAGATCAACCGGTTGCGCCGCAAGATCGAGCGGGATCCCTCCAATCCGGTATGGCTGCAGACCGTCCGCGGCGTCGGCTACCGGCTGAGCGTCGAGTAGCTCCCGCCGAAGGACTTGTCCATCAGAGCACGTCTTCCCAGCGGCGGGTCAGCCGCATCGCCGCGTTGACGAGGCCGACCATCGAATAGGTCTGCGGGAAGTTGCCCCACAGTTCGCCACTGTCGACATGAAGCCCCTCCGACAGCAGGCCGAGGTGGTTGCGGCGATCGAGCAGTTCGCTGAAGATGGTGCGGGCCTCTTCGGTCCGGCCCACGCGGACGAGAGCGTCCAGCAACCAGAAGGTGCATGCGGTAAACGCGGTCTCCGGTTCGCCGAAATCGTCCGGCGCCCGATACCGGTAGAGGTGGTTGCCGAAGCGGAGATGGCGCTCGACCGCAGCCAGCGTGGCGACGAAGCGCTCGTCCGATGCCGGAAGAAAGCCGATCTCCGGCAGGAGCAACAGGCTGGCATCGATGTCGGCGCCGCCGAAGGTCGCGGTGAAATGGCCGAGGTCGGCGTTCCAGGCGCGGTCGAGAATGCCGTCGCGCATGACGTCGGCCCGTTCGCGCCAGAAGACGTTGCGATCCGTCAGGCCGAGCTTGAACGCGATCTTGGCGAGGCGGTCGGCCGCCGCCCAGCACATCACGCTCGAATGGGTGTGCACGCCGTTGCGCGTGCGGAACTCCCAGAGGCCTGCATCCGGCTGGTCCCAACGGCGAAGCGCCTGCTCGCCGAGCAGCTCCAACCGGCGGAACAGCCCCTCCCCGCCCGGGCTGGGCAGCCGCTCGTCGAAGAAGCACTGCGTCACCGCCAGGATCACCGAACCGTAGCCGTCGTTCTGGACCTGGGCATAGGCCTCGTTGCCCGTGCGCACCGGTCCGAGGCCCCGATAGCCGGCCAGCGAGGAGATCCGGCGCTCGTCGAGACGCCGCTCGAGGCCGATGCCGAACAGCGGCTGGAGATAGCCGTCGGGCGACCCGGCGGCGATGTTGACGACGTAGCCGAGATAGTCCTCCATCGTCTTTGTCGCGCCGAGCGCATTCAGCGCCTTCACCGTGAAGAACGAGTCGCGCAGCCAGCAGTAGCGATAGTCCCAGGTGCGGCCGCTCTTGCCGAATTCCGGGACCGATGTCGTCAGCGCGGCAACGATCGCTCCTGTCTCCTCGCAGGAGCAGAGCTTCAGCGTTATCGCGGCGCGGATGACGACTTCCTGCCAGTCGACGGGAAGCGACAGGTAGCGAACCCAGTCGAACCAGTAGGATCGCGTCTCCTCGAAGAACGACCGTGCGACGGCGAGCGGCGCGTCCTGCAGCCGCTCGTCGGGGCCGAGCACAAAGGCGTAGGGCCGGTCGGCGACGAATGTCGTCTCCGAAAGGATGAAGTCGAGCGGCGCATTCGTCGTCAGGCGCAGGACCTGGCTGCCCAGGAGGAAGCGCACATGGCTCGATCCCCGCGTCGTCTCCGGCACGTGGGATCCCCAGCCGTGAAGCGGCTGAAGGGCCATGGCAAGTCGCGGCGTTCCCTTGATCGGCTCCACGATGCGCACGATCGAGAGCGGCCGGAAGATGCGGCCTGCGGACTTGAACCGCGGCGCGAAGTCGCGCACGCGCAGGACGTTCCCCTCCGCGTCGGTGAACAGGGTCTCGACGATCGCCGTATTGCGTATGTAGACCTGTTCCGTCCGTGCGAGACTTTCGACGCGGATCGACCACGCGCCTTTCCGCGGATCGCCGGCATCGCCGCGCAGGAGCCGGCAGAACACCGGATCGCCGTCCACGCGCGGCGCGCACATCCACACGATCGACCCATTGCGGTCGACGAGCGCGGCGACCGCGGCGTTGCCGATGACGCCGAGGTCGAGGTTGGATTGCGGCGGGGAAGCCGCGCTCATCGCCCTGCTCCCGCGATCCATTCGCGTACCGCGGCGGGGGAATCGACGACCATCGCGGCCGCCGTCGGCTGCATCGAGCGGCCGACGCGGACCGAGAGGCCGCCGAGCCGGTTGACCACCGCAAACATCGCTTCGTCGGTAAGGTCGTCACCCACGGCGAGCGGGCGGCGGCCGAGAAAAGGCGGTTGCGCCATGAAGCGCTCGACCACCGCGCCCTTGTCGTTGCCGGCCGGCCTGATCTCGACCACCGACTTGCCCTGCTGCAGGGTCCAGCCCTCGCCGAGCCCCTCGGCGAGGCTTTCCATGAAGCTGCGGACAACCTCTCCGAGGCGCGGGGCGAGCCGGAAGTGCGCCGCGAACGCCGCGCCCTTGTCCTCGATCACGACGCCGGGCCAGTCGGCCGCCTTCTCGCCGAGCCGGCGCCTGGCGGCCGCGAGGCCGGGCCCCGGATCGCAGTCTAAACGACGGCCCGTCGGGTCCCGCCACTCGGCACCGTGAAGGCCGGCGACCGGGAGACCATGGGCGGGGAACGCCTCGTCGACGAAGGCGATGGAACGGCCGGTGACCAGGGCAAGCGCTCCGCCGACGCGACGGGACAGCATCGCCAGGTCGTCGCGCAGGCCGCCGGGCACGGTCACGGCGCCGGGCGTGTCGGCAATGTCGAGCAAGGTTCCGTCGATGTCGAGAAAGACGGCCCATCCGTCGATGGGCAGGGGAGGCCCTGCCGCCGCATCGCCGGGCAGCGTCGTCTTGGTCTTCTCGGCATATCGGGTCCTGGGCCGCATTATTCCAGAACCTAGGCCGGGAATGCCGACCGGCAACCTGTGGAAGCTCCTTTGGCTGCTTTTAAGGCGACAGCGGATGGCCCGAACGCAGTCTCGCGGGACGAATGTTTTGAGCTTGACGGCCCGATGCCATACATAAGGAGGCGACCGCACGACCTCCTGCGGCGCGGACACGGAGAATATGGCGGCATCCGAAACGGATATCGAGCGGAAGGCCACGATCCCCGCCCGGATCGTCCGGGGCCTGGCCGCAGCCCATCGGCGAAGCGCCGGGGCGGCGGCCGGCGCCGCGCGCTCCACTTTGCCGGTGCGGCGCGCCTGGCAGCGGTTCTGGCGGCAGGTGTCGCGCTACATGCCGAAGCGGCTCTACGCCCGCTCGCTCATCATCGTCATCGCGCCGATGATCCTTCTGCAGTCGGTCATCGCTTTCGTCTTCATGGAACGTCACTGGCAGACGGTCACCCAACGCCTTTCGCAGGCGGTGACGCGCGACATCGCCGCGATCATCGACATGATCGAGACATACCCGCCCGGCGACGACTACGCCGACGTGATCCGCATAGCCCAGGACCGCCTTTCACTGAAGATCGACGTCCTGCCCCCTGACCCGTTGCCGCCCCCCGGTCCCAAGCCGTTCTTCTCCATCCTCGACCAGACGCTGAGCGAGGAGATCACGCGACAGATCAACCGCCCGTTCTGGATCGATACGGTCGGCAACTCGAACATCGTCGAGATCCGGGTCCGGCTCGACGATAAGGTGTTGCGCGTCTTCGCCCGACGCAGCCAGGCCTACGCCTCCAACACACACATTTTCCTCCTCTGGATGGTCGGTACGTCGCTGGTGTTGCTGACCATCGCCATTCCGTTCCTGCGCAACCAGATTCGGCCGATCCTGCAACTCGCCGAGGCGGCAGAAAGTTTCGGCAAGGGCCGGCCCATGCCACCGGATTTCAAACCGCGCGGCGCGGACGAGGTGCGTCGCGCCGGCCTTGCCTTCATCCTGATGCGCGAACGCATCGAACGGCAGATCGAACAGCGGACCGCGATGCTGACCGGTGTCAGCCACGACCTGCGCACCATTCTCACGCGTTTCCGGCTCCAACTCGCCCTGGCCGGCAGGAAGATCGATACGGCCGCCCTCAACAAGGACATCGACGACATGCAGTCCATGCTCGAGGGCTACCTCGACTTCGCCAGGGGCGAGGCGCAGGAGGACACCGGACAATTCGATCTTGCCGCCTGTTTCGACAAGTTCGGGCAGGAAGCGGCCCTGCGGCACAAGGCTTTCACCGCGACGATAAAGGGCAGGTCGGAAATCCATGTCCGGCCCAACGCCTTCGCCCGGCTCCTTGCCAACATCGTCGGCAATGCCTTTCGCTATGCGCAAAACGTCGCGATAAAGGCCGTCCACGGCGGAGGGACGCTGACCATCACGATTGACGACGACGGCCCCGGCATCCCGCCGGAGAAGCGAGAAGACGTCTTCAAGCCGTTCGTCCGCCTCGACATCGCGCGCAACCAGGACGACAGCGGCACCGGTCTCGGTCTGGCCATTGCACGGGACATCGCCCGCAGCCATGGTGGCGACATCACCCTCGCGGACAGCCCGATGGGCGGCCTGCGCGCCGTGGTGAAGGTCCCGGCCTGAGTTTCGCCGCCGCATTCATCCTCCTGTCATCGAAGGATGCTCAAAGCCCCGCGTTTCGGCAGGGCGCCGCTGTTTCGGCGTTGCGCGAGCAATTGAAGGGCGGCGACTGATGCGCATTCTGATGGTGACGGACGCCTGGCACCCCCAGATCAACGGCGTCGTCCACACGCTCGAGCGGCTTTCGCAAACGCTTGTCGGCTACGGCGTCGAGACCCGCTTCCTCACCCCTGAAGGCTTCCGTACGCTGCCGCTGCCGACCTATCCCGACATCCGCATCGCACTCACGACGCCCGGCCGCGTCGCCCGTCTGATCGAAGCCGAGCGAGCCGACCACATCCACATCGTTACCGAGGGGCCGCTCGGCTACATGGCGCGGCGGTACTGTCTCGGCGAGGGACGTCCGTTCACCACCAGCTATCACACCAAATTCCCGGAGTATCTGAAGGCGCGTCTGTCGGTCGGCGAAGCCTGGGCCTATCGCCGGCTGCGCGACTTCCACAATTCCGGTCAGGGTACGCTGGTGGCGACGAAATCGCTGGCGGACGACCTTTTCGCGAGAGGCTTCAGCCGGCTCAGGCCATGGACGCGCGGCGTCGACACTGCCCTTTTCCGCCCCGACCGCGGAAGGCGCCTGCCCTTCGCGCGGCCGCTGTTCCTCTGCGTCGGCCGCATCGCGGTGGAAAAGAACCTGCCGGCCTTCCTCGACCTCGACCTGCCCGGCAGCAAGGTCGTCGTCGGCGAAGGCCCCGAACTCGACAGGCTGAAGGCACGATATCCGGGGGCACACTTCCTCGGGCGGCTTCCGGTCGAGGAACTCGCCGACATCTACGCCTCGGCGGACGTTTTCGTCTTCCCGAGCCGCACAGACACGTTCGGCAACGTCATCATCGAGGCCCTGGCCAGCGGTACGCCGGTTGCGGCATATCCGGTCACCGGGCCGATCGACATTGTCGGCGACGGCGTCGGGGGCGTCGTTGCCGACGACCTAGGGCGGGCGGCGCTCGACGCACTCGCCGTGCCGCGGGCTGACGCGCTGGCGAAGGCGGCCAACTACACCTGGACGGCCTGTGCCGAACAGTTCCTCGACGCGGTGCACGAGGCGCTGGGCCGCGAGCCCGCGGCTGCCGCTTGAACGGTTGACCAAGCCGATGCCGAATGCAAGTTTCGGCATACGCTCCGCCGCCGGCCGGCGCCCCACCGGAACGACCCTTCCCGACCAACCCGCATGCGTTTTCCGACAATCTCCGCATTCCTGCTCCTGAGCGCCATCGCGACATTGCTGACGGTATCGCCGAAACCGGCGGGCGCCACGGTCGGCGGCGAGCTGGCCCGCTACGAACGGAACGGCTGGCCGCCGGCGCTGGCGACGATAGAACTGCCGCGCGGACGCAGCTATGTCGTCGTCCTGCAGGTGCCGACGGTTCGCCCCTTCGACATGAGCGATGTCGACGGCATCCGCGACACGATCCTCGCCAACATGATCGACGCCCCGGGCTGGCTCGGCGACAAGCGGCTTCTCGGGCACAGCGTCGTCGCGTGGCAATGCCGCAGCGGACGCGGCGTGGCGGCGATGACGGGCGAATCTCGTGGGCAGGGCCTGATGATGGCGGTGGCCGGCGGCTGGGGCGCGACGCCGCTCCTCAGCGTCTATCTCGACGGCAAGGTTCTGCGCGACGGAGCCTCCTTCGAAAGCTATGCGAAGGCGATGGCGCGCGGCGAAGGCGCGATCGTCGCGTTTGAGGTGACCGAGCGTGATTGCCAGGCGATGCGCGCCTTCCTTTCCCGCTTCATCACCCATCCCGACCGCCCGTCCCGGCGGTACGGCCTCCTCCTCGATCCCATGCGCTTCGAGGGAGGCGGCTGCACGTCATTCGCGCTTGCGCTGATTGCTCATTCGCGCATCTGGAGAGGCGGCGAGCGCGCAGCCTACCGCCGGATCGAACTCCACGACGGGGTGCTGGGCCGGCGCATGTCGACGCCTCCGGGTGTCCTTCCATACCGCACCGCGCGATCGCCGGGCGACGAGCGGATCGTTCCCTTCGGCGCGCTCTACCTCCGCTCCTGGAAGAGCGGCGCGTTCATCGAGAATGTACGAATCGTCGATCCCGAGCTCCTCTTCGCGATGCTCGTCGAGCTGCGCATCGCGGCGGGCGAGACCGATGGCTGGCGCGTTAAGCGCCGCGTCTCCGGCAAGGATCCGGCAGTCGCCGCTGCCATCGCCGAGGCGCGCAGGATCGTGGCGCGCTATCCGAAGCGGCGTTTCCTCGCGCCGGACGGCTATTCCGTGCTCGTGCTCGAGCGCTGACAGGATCCCGTCAGAACAGGCGCCCGCCGTTCGGTACCTTCCGGTCGATCGCACCCAGTACCACGGCGCCTTCCTCGTCGGGGAAACCGAGTGTGAGGACTTCCGACATGAACTTGCCGATCTGCCTGGGCGGGAAGTTCACGACGGCGAAGACCTGCCGCCCGACCAGCGTCTCCGGCCGGTAGTGCTTGGTGATCTGCGCCGACGACCGCTTGATGCCGATCTCCGGTCCGAAGTCGATCCTGAGCTTGATGGCCGGTTTGCGCGCCTCGGGAAAGGGTTCGGCCTCGACGATCGTTCCCGCGCGGATATCGACCTTGTCGAAATCCGCAAACGAAATTTCGGGCTTCCGCCCGCCGGCCCCCTCCGACATGGACCGTCTCAGGCGTTGCCGTAGGTTTCGAACAGCACGCTCGCCAGCGCATCGCGCGCCGAGACGCCCGACCATATGACGAACTGGAAGGCCTGGAAGTAGCATTCGCAGGCTTCCAGCGCGCTCGACAGAAGCACCTCGACCTGCTGGCTCGAAGGCTCGAGTCCGCCAGCCAGCAGAAGCGACTGCCGGAACATGATCGCTCCCTCCTGCTCCCACAGGTCGAAATGGCCGAACAGCATCTGCTCGTTGATGAGCGACAGCAGGCGCAGGACTTCGATGGCGCGGTTCTCGGGCACCCGCACATCGAACGCACAGGCCAGATGCAAGGCTTCGAAGTCTTCCATCCAGGAAAAGGACACGTGATAGTCGGTCCAGCTTCCGGCAACCGACACCGAAATCTCGTCGTCGCCGTTGCGTTCGAAAGACCAGTCATTGGCCTGCGCAACATGCTCTATCACATCGACGGGATGCGAAATGCGGGCAAGATCGAGTTCAGCGATTTCCATCAATAGGCTTCCTGTCGTTCTGGGAGCGCCACCGCACGCTCCGCGGGGAGGGCACACGACAAACATGGACACGCGGGAGAGGAGGCTGGGCGGGCGCAAGATACCCGGCCAGGGGCCCCAAATGCCCGGCACATGACCCGCTCCGAATCATGCAACAAATTCAGTGTATTGATGGCGAGTCGCAGCGCTAGCCCCATTTTCGGCTGCAGGACGGCGCCGATGTGGAAACACGCCTCTGCGATAGATTCAGCCGAAGGGCCTAACCGACTCAAGGAAAAGCGTTTTTGGAATCGGCCGGTGTGTGGACAACCCTGCTGAAATTATTTCTTGCCGCGCGGCTTTCCGGCGGCGCCGGAGGGCTCCGCGGTCGCCGAAGGCGCCATCGCCTCGATGCGCGCCTCCAGATCGGCGATGCGGGCAGCAAGTTCCTTGTTCTCCGCGCGCGCCTTGAGCGCCATCTCGCGCACGGCCTCGAATTCCTCGCGCTGAACCACATCCATCGAGTTGAGGATGCGCTCGGCCTGGGCGCGGAACGCCGTCTCCACTTCACGCCGCACGCCTTGCGCGGCGCCCGCGGCGTCGGACATGAGCTTTGCGAATTCGTCGAGCAGGCGGTTCGGTCCGGTCGTCATCGGTCTGGCCTCGGTTGCCGTTTTGACGTAGTGGGCGGTGCGGCGGAATGCAAGAAGGTCGATGCCTTGACCCTGCCGAGGGCCTGCCCCATGGTCCGCGCCAACCCGCGACGGGAGAGCACCTTGCATCCATACCTGACCGTTCCATTCGCTGCCCTGCCCTTCCCGAACATCGATCCGGTGATCGTCCATATCGGGCCGCTGGCCATCCACTGGTACGGCGTCGGCTACATCGTCGGCATCCTCTTCGCCTGGTGGTACGGGCGACGGCTGGTCACCAACCCGCGCCTGTGGCGGAACGGCGAATTCCCCATGAAGCCGATCGACATGGACGACTTCATCGTCTGGGCCGCGGTCGGCGTCGTACTCGGCGGCCGGGTCGGCTATATCCTCTTCTACGATCTTGCCCGCTACCTCGCCGATCCGCTCGACGTCTTCGCCGTATGGGAAGGCGGCATGTCGTTCCACGGCGGCTTCGCCGGCTGCACGCTCGCCATGATCCTCTATGCACGCTCGCGCGGAATCCGCGTCTGGACGATGTTCGACGTCGTCGCCGCGGGCGTCCCGGTCGGGATCGGGCTGGTGCGGATCACCAATTTCATCAACTCTGAGCTGTGGGGACGGCCGAGCGACCTGCCCTGGGCGGTCGAGTTCCCGAACGGCGGACCCCTCACCCGCCATCCGAGCCAGCTCTACGAAGCGGCGCTCGAGGGCCTGCTACTCTTCATCGTCCTGCGCATCCTCACCCACGGGCTGCTGAAGCTGAAGCAGCCGGGCTTCGTCGCAGGGGCCTTCGTCACGGGTTACGGCCTGTCGCGTATCTTCGCGGAATATTTCCGCGAGCCCGATGCCCAGCTCGGCTATCTCTTCGGCGGCTGGCTCACCATGGGCATGGTGCTGTCGGCGCCGATGGTGGCCTTCGGCCTGTGGGCGATGGCGCGGGCCCGCCGCGCCTCGCCGTCCTCGACGGTTGCATGACACCGCTCGGCGAGCGCATCCGGCGCCTCATCGCGTCTTCGGGCCCGCTCAGCGTCGCCGACTACATGGCGACCTGCCTGTTCGACCCGCAGCACGGCTACTATACGACGCGGGAACCGTTCGGCCGCGATGGCGACTTCATCACCGCGCCGGAGATCAGCCAGATGTTCGGCGAACTGGTCGCCGTCTGGCTCGTCCAGGCCTGGCAGGCCGGCGGAATGCCGATGCCGGCAACCATTGCCGAGATCGGCCCGGGCCGCGGCACGCTGATGAAGGACGCGGTGCGCACGATCCGTCGCCTCGCCCCGAACCTGGCCTCGCGGGCCGGCTTCGCCCTGGTCGAGGCGAGCCCGCGTCTGATCGCGGTCCAGAGGGAGACGCTGCTCGGCGCCGGCCCTTCCTTTTCATGGCATTCCGGGGTCGAGACCCTGCCCGATGAACCCCTCTTTGTCGTCGGGAACGAGATCTTCGACGCGCTGCCCTTCCGGCAGTTCGTCAGGACCGACAGGGGATGGCTGGAGCGCGCAGTCGGCATCGACGACGACGGAAACTTCCGCTTCACCACCGGCACGGCCGCCCTGCCCCATGACACGCTGCCACCGGACGTGCGGGACGCCGGCCGCGGGAGCGTCTTCGAGATCGCGCCCGCGCGCGAGGCACTGATGTCGGCAATCGCGGATCGTGTCGCGACGCATGGCGGCGCAGGCATTTTTTTCGACTACGGCCACCTCGTGCCGTCCGTCGGGGACACGTTCCAGGCCGTGCGCAGGCACCGCAGCGAGGATGTCTTCGCCCATCCCGGCGAGGCCGACCTCACCTCGCACGTCGATTTCTCGGCGCTCGCGGCCGTTGCGCGTGCGCACGGCCTGCGGACGCAGTTGTCGAAGCAGGGCGAGTTCCTTCTCGGCATGGGCCTGCTCGAGCGCGCGGGCAGGCTCGGCCAGAGCGCCGGGGAGGACGTACGCCGGAAAATCTCGGCGGAGGTCGAACGCCTGGCAGGCCCGGATGCCATGGGCGACCTCTTCAAGGTGCTCACGATCCTGCCCGGTCTTGCGGACGAATGACGTTCGACCGCGCCGACCGGCAAGCCGACGACCGAGAGCGTGCAGAAGGCCCTGCAAATGCGGACGCAGGGGGCCTGTCGGCCGGTCGGTTGCGCGGCGCGGTAGAAAGCCGCCTTGACGAAATCGCCTCAGGGGACAACAAAACGCCGATGCTGACGCAAACCCGACCGGATCCTCTCCGTTCCCCGATGCTCGACCGGCTGGCTTCCGCGGGCATCCGCCATGGCTTCTTCACGCGAATCGGCGGCGTCTCCGAAGGCATCTACCGCGGCCTCAACACCGGCACGGGCTCCGGCGACGACCCCGCCCGGGTCCGCGAGAATCGTCGCCGGGTCGCGGAATGGATGGGCGTCGGACCCCACAACCTGCTGAGTCTTCATCAGGTCCACTCGCCGGATGCGATCATCGTCCGGGAGCCGTTCGCCGGCGACCGGCCCAAGGCCGACGCCCTCGTCACTGACCGCCCGGGCCTGGCCCTCGGCGCCTCGGCAGCCGACTGCGGACCCGTTCTTTTCGCCGACGGGGAAGCGGGGGTGATCGGCGCAGCGCACGCGGGCTGGAAGGGTGCGCTGGCGGGGATTCTGGAAAGCACGATTGCCGCCATGGAGAGCCTCGGCGCCCGGCGCGACCGCATCGTAGCGGTTCTCGGTCCGTCGATCAGCCAGAAGAACTACGAAGTCGGACCGGAATTCGTCGAGCGGTTCGTCGGTGCCGATTCATCGAACGAGCGCTACTTCGCTCCTTCTGGTCGCGCGGGACATGCCCTGTTCGATCTGAATGCCTATACGGTCGACCGCCTCGCGCGGGCCGGCGTCCAGGCCGGCATGATCGGCCGATGCACTTATGCGGAGGAGGAGCTGTTCTTCTCCTACCGACGGACCACCCACCGCAAGGAAGCGGATTACGGCCGGCTCATCTCGGCGATCGCACTGGAGGACTGACCATGGCCCTGCATTTCGAGCGCAGCGAATACGACGCCCGGCGCGACCGTCTTCTGATCGAGATGGCCGGCAGGAAGCTGGACGCCATGTTGCTCTTCGCCCAGGAGAGCATGTACTGGCTGACGGGATACGACACCTTCGGCTTCTGCTTCTTCCAATGCCTGATCGTGAAGCTCGACGGTTCGATGACGCTGCTGACGCGCTCGGCCGACCTGCGCCAGGCGCGCCACACATCAACTCTCGAGAATATCGTCGTGTGGACGGATCGCGACAACGCCAACCCGACCGTCGACCTGCGCAACCTCTTGAACGACCTCGGCCTTCTCGGCGCCCGCATCGGCGTCGAGTACGATACGCACGGCCTGACGGCCTTCAACGGGCGCCGGCTGGACGAGCAGCTGCAGACATTCGGCCAGATTACGGACGCATCCGGGCTGGTCTCGCGGCTTCGCCTGTTCAAGAGCCCGGCCGAGATCAGGAAGGCGGAAAGGGCGGCGGCGCTTTCCGACGACGCGCTCGATGCGGCTCTGCCCCTCATCAGGCAGGGCGGCGACGAAGGAGCGATCCTCGCCGCCATGCAATCGGCGATCTTCGCCGGCGGCGGCGATTACCCGGCCAACGAATTCATCATCGGCTCAGGCGCCGACGCGCTGCTGTGCCGCTACAAGGCCGGCCGCCGCAAGCTCACCAAGAACGACCAGCTCACCCTAGAATGGGCCGGCGTCTTTCATCACTATCACGCGCCGATGATGCGCACGATCCTGACGGGGAGAGCCAGCAAGCGGCATCTCGAGCTGTTCGAGGCCTGCCGGGCCGCCCTGACCGCGGTCGAGAAGGCAATGACGCCCGGCAAGACATTCGGCGACGTTTTCGACGCTCACGCCCGCGTCATGGAAGCGCACGGGCTGACCAGGCACCGGCTCAACGCCTGCGGCTATTCGGTCGGCGCCCGATTCACGCCGTCCTGGATGGACATGCCCATGTTTTTCCAGGGAAATCCCGAGCCGATCGCACCTGACATGACGCTGTTTGCCCACATGATCGTCATGGACTCCGAGACCGAGACCGCGATGACGCTGGGCCGCACCTATCTGACCACCGAAGGCGCACCCAAACCGCTGTCTCGCCATGATCTCGACTTGATCGTGCAGTGATTCCATAATGTCGATAAGAGGGGCGTGAGTCAGGAGTGAGCGGAGGATGAGCCGGGCAATCGCGACGGCCGCATGCCTTTCCGCCTTGTCGCTTGCGGCCGCCTGCACGACGTCGGACGTGCTCGAACCGTCTGCCATCGTCGCACCGACGGCGGCAATAACAGGGTCGACGGCCGCCGCCGGCACCTCCGCGGAGGTGGACTCGATCGACACTCTCCCCGCGGCACCCTCCGCCCAGCCGGCACCGTCGGGCGTGCAGACCTCGGCGATCGTCAGACAGGCTCGCATCTACTTCGCGCCGATCGTCGGATCGACGGTCGAGGCCGTCACCCCGCTGACCGAACAGCTGGCGCTGCGCATCCGCGAATCCGGGATTGCCATCGCTCGATCCGGGGATCCGGGAACGACGCACCTGCTCAAGGGCTATCTCTCGGCGATGACCGAAGGACGCGACACCACGGTGATCTACGTCTGGGACGTACTCGATCCCGAAGGCAACAGGCTGCACCGCATCCAGGGACAGCAGAAGGTCAGCGGCGGCGCCGGGTCGGGCTGGGCCGCCGTATCGCCGGACACGATGCGTGCCGTCGCCGACACCACGGCTTCCCAATTGGCGGAGTGGCTGTCCGCCAGCGCCGGGTGAACGGCCGGCCGACGAAACGTCCTTTCTCTGGAATATGTCGCCGAATCCTTGCCTGCCGCTTGCAATAGCGGCCAAGCTGGATAAAAGCCCGAGCGAACGAGAGCGGTTGTTCCCCAAGGACCCTGCATGAAACTTTTCGCTGGCAATTCCAATCGGGTTCTGGCGGAGGCGGTTGCGCGCTATCTGAACATACCCCTGGGGAAGGCAAGCGTCAGGCGTTTCGCGGACCAGGAAATCTTCGTCGAGATCCAGGAAAACGTGCGCGGCCAGGATATCTTCATCCTGCAGTCGACATCGTTTCCGACCAACGACCACCTGATGGAACTGCTGATCATGATCGACGCGTTCATGCGCTCCTCGGCGCGGCGCATCACGGCGGTCATCCCCTATTTCGGCTATGCGAGGCAGGATCGGCGCGCCTCCGGCCGCACGCCGATCTCGGCGAAGCTCGTCGCCAACATGATCACGCGCGCCGGCGCCAACCGGGTCCTCACCCTCGATCTGCATGCCGGCCAGATCCAGGGCTTCTTCGACATCCCGACCGACAACCTGTTCTCGGTTCCGGTCATGGCCCGCGACGTGAAGGCCAAGTACAAGCAGCTCGCCAACGTCATGGTCGTGTCGCCGGACGTCGGCGGCGTGGTGCGCGCCCGCGCGCTGGCCAAGCGCGTCGACGCCCAGCTCGCCATCGTCGACAAGCGCCGCGAGCGCCCGGGCGAATCGGAGGTCATGAACGTCATCGGCGACGTGCGCGGCAAGGACTGCCTGCTGTTCGACGATATCGTCGATTCCGGCGGCACGCTGTGCAACGCCGCCGACGCTCTACTGGAAAAGGGCGCCTCGAGCGTCACCGCCTACATCACCCACGGCGTGCTTTCGGGCGGCGCCGTCGCCCGAATCGCGGGGTCGAAGCTGCAGGAACTGGTGATCACCGATTCCATCCAGCCGACCCAGGCCGTCATGGACGCGCCCAACATCCGCGTCGTCTCGATCGCCGACCTGATTGGCGAGGCGATCTCGCGCACGGCGAGCGAGGAATCGGTCTCCAGCCTGTTCGACTGAGGATCCGGACGTCCGCGACCCCGGCAACGCGGCCACAACCCGGCGGCGCGCTCCTTCCTCAGGGTTTCAGAATCATCTCGCCGGACATTTTCTCGATCTCGAAGTCCGAGATCAGGATGTCGACCCGGACCTGCCACACGCCGGCGAGAGGGACCTGCATCTCGTCGATCCGCCAGGCACCGTCGACCTTCACCGCGGCGCGCCGCAGCGGCTCGATTCCGGCGTCCGCCTTGGCCAGCACCAGCGTCACTTCCTTGGCCTCCATCGGCGAAAAATCCGCGTCCATGGGATAGATCGCGACGGCGACGCGGCCCGCGCGGCCCGGCGTGACAGAGAGGTCCGCCATCGCCCGGGCAGTGTGGAGGTGGACGGAAACGGGGGTCGCGGCTTCGGCGATAAGCGCGCGCGGCGGCGGCGTGAAGCGCCACAGCGCAACGACGGACAGGATCGCGGCGACAACGACGAGTTCCGCCCGGACCGACCGGCGCAGGCCCCTTGCCGCCGCAGCGTCGCCGGCGAGCGCCGGAGCGGTGAACCGCCAGCGGTTGAGCGCAGCGAGAGCAAGCAGGACGACGACGAGGCCGAGTTTGGCGAGCAGGACCTGGCCGTACCGGGTGCCGCCGAGCGCCTGCGGCTCGATCACCTGGATCACCGCGAGAACGATACCGGCCGCAGCGAGCGCGGCGAGAAGCGCGGCGATGGCCCGAGAGAAGCGGGCGAGCGCGGCCAGCGCGGCGTGGTCAGGCGCACGCATCAGGGCGGCCAGCGGTACAAGCGCACCGAGCCAGAACGCCGCCGAGACGGCGTGGAGGAAAACGGCTGGCCGCGTCAGCCATTGCGGCGCGGCGGCCGACGCATGGCCGCTCAGTGCGAGCGCGAGGCCCGTACAGAGAAGCGCGGCCACGCCCGCCAACCGGCGCGCGGGCGCCTCGCCCATGCCGGTCGCGAGCGTCCCAGCGGCGAGTGCGACGACGGCGACAACGACGGTAAGGGCATAAGAGGTTCCGGCAGCGACGGACCAGGTTCGGCCGTCGAAGAGGCCGGCAAGCTCGACGCCGAGCGCGTCGACGCCCTGCAGGCCGAGGGCGAGCGGCGCCGCCGCAAGCCCGGCGAAATGGAACGCCCGGATCCAGTGGACGCCGCCGGACGAGTCCGGCGCCATCACGGCAAGAAAGAACGCACCGCCCGTGCCGAGGAAGAGCCCGAGATAGAGAACGGTTCGCGCGGCCCAGATCGCGGCGCGGACGAAGGCCGGCATGGTATCGGCCACGGCTCCGGCAGACCTGTCCGCGCTCGGCCTGCCGACGGAGAAGGAGACGGAGCCGCCGACAGGATGGCCGTCGGTGGAGACCACCCGCCACGACAGCACGCTGGTTCCATGAGGGAGGTCCGGAAGGCTGATCGAGACGGCCGCATCGCGCGTGTCGAAGACCGTCAGGTCGGTCGCCGAGCCGTCGGGCAGGATCAGGCGCAGCACGAGCGGCGACACCGGTTCGCTGAAGGTGAGCAGCATCTCGGACGGCGCGGCGGCGACGACGGCGCCATCCGCGGGCCGGGACGAAATGAAGGCCGCATGCGCCAGTGCATGACCGGGCGCCGCAACGAGCCATGATAGGACCGCGACGGCAAGAAACGCCAAGGGTCGCACGGCCGCAAGACGTCGGCGCGCCGTCCGGCAGGCCGGGATCGGCGGGGCGACTGGATCTCCGGTCATCATCGTCGGTCCGGCCGTCCGCGGCGGCGGCTTTCGCCGCCGCCGCAGCACATCTCACTTCATCGGCAGAAGCTTTACGCCGGGCGCCGGCATTTCGAGGTCGTGCGCGTCCTGGCCGGCCGCGGGAATCTCGATCCAGCGCTCGGCCGCGCCGTCACATTCCTGGATGGCTGGGAAGTAGAGCGTCTCGCCGGCCGGCAGGCCGGCGGTCAGCGTGCCGCGGAAGACGAACTCGTCATAGAACTCGTCCGGGAGCTCGCCGCCGCTCCAGATCACTTCCTTGACGCCTTCCGTGACCTGCGAACCATGGTTCTCGTAGGTCCTCTCGTACTTGCCCTTCACGGTTTCCAGCTTCCAGCCGGCTTTCGGCATCGGCTTTACCGCGATGACGCCTTCCGGGATCTGAACGCGGACGACCTTGGTCGCCTTGCCGTCGCAGCCATGGGGTACGCGCAGCACGGCCTTGTAGGTCGACCCGACTACAGCCTCCTGCGTTTCGAAGGTGGCGTGAGCCGAGGCCGCGGTGGCGCCGCAGGCGAGCACGGACGTGGCGATGAGCAGTTTCTTCAACATGGGTTTCCCTCATGAGCATGTCTGGCCGGCAAGCAGCCGGTCCGAGGATGGTTAGGAGTCGATTTGGACGCCGCCGCGCCGGATTGGCGGGACGGGAACTGCAGCTAGACGGCGGGCGGCGCGTGCGGCGGGGCCGAGGGCTGCCAGGCGGCACGCTCGAGGATCGGCGCCGTCCGCACGA
>DUSC01000296.1 GCA_012842935.1 Hyphomicrobiales bacterium
GCCCTGGTCGTCGGCTCCGCACTCGACGGCCGAATGGCAGCGACTCCCGACATCCTCGTCCGCCTCGGCGACCTGGCGACCGTGCGGACCTGCCAGTCGGCGTGTTCCTACGGGCTCGACGTTGCGGGAGCGCTGGAAGCGGCGCGGCCGCGACTGGAGGCGATGATCCATGCCCGCTGACGACATGCTCTTCCTCGGCGTCGATCTCGGCGCCGGCGGTCTCAAGGCGACGCTGGTCGATGCCGACGGGCGCGTCCGGGGAACGGGTTCCGCCGATGTCACGACCGCCACGCCGCATCCCGGCTGGAGCGAACAGGATCCCCGTCAGTGGACCCGCGCCATGATCGAAGCGGTGCCCCGCGCCATCGCCCAGGCGGGCGGCCGGCCGCAGCGGATCGCCGCGATCAGCTTCAGCGCCGGGGCCCACAGTTCCGTGCTCGTGGGCGCGGGCGGCGAGGTGCTGCGTCCGGCGATCCTTTGGAACGACCAGCGCAGCGGGTTGGAATCGCGGGAACTCGACGAAGCGCACGGCGGCGAGATCCTCGCCACCGGCGGCAATCGCGTCTCGCCCACCTGGACGCTTCCGCATCTCGTCTGGGTTGCCCGCCACGAGCCGGACGTCCATCGTCGCATTCGCCGTATCTACGTGGCCAAGGACTGGCTGCGCGCGCAAATGACCGGCGACTGGACGACCGACCGCACCGATGCCGTGGGCACGCTTTTCTACGACATCGACCGTGACGCCTGGTCGCCGTTCCTGTGCGGGCTCGCCGGCATTTCTGTCGACGTGCTGCCGCCGGTCGTGGAGCCCTCCGCGCGGGTCGGCGCGACCGCCGGCCCCGTCGCGGCCGCCTGCGGGTTGCCGGACGGCATCGCCGTCGTCTGCGGCACGTCCGACACCTCCGTCGAGGCCTTCGGCGCCGGGGCCGGCGCGGCCGGCGAAGCGACCGTCAAGCTCGCCACCGCGGCCACCGTCAGCGTCGTCGCGGCCGGCGGCGGGCGATCGCGGACGCTGATCAACTATCCCTATGTCGTCCCCGGCCTGTGGTACACGATCACCGGCACCAACTCCTGCGCCTCGGCGCACAAATGGCTGCGCGACCGCTTCTTTGCCCGGCCCGGGGAGGGCGGTCATGCCGCCTTCGAGCGCATGGAGGCCGCTGCCGCCGCGACGCCGGCGGGCAGCGACGGACTCATCTTCCATCCCTATCTGACCGGCGAACGGGCGCCGCACTGGGACCCGCTGCTGCGCGCCGACTATCTCGGCATCACCATGCGCCACGAGTCCGGCCATTTTGTCCGCGCCCTCTATGAGGGGATCGCCTACTCTCTGCGTGATTGTCGCGACCTGTTTGCCGGCGAAGGACTGCCGATCGACTCGGCGCGCCTCGTCGGCGGCGGCACGAAGAGCCGGCTCTGGCGGCAGATCGTCGCCGACGTGCTCGGCATCGACATCCGCGTGCCGGAGAACAACGAGGCCTCCTACGGCGCCGCGCTCCTCGCGGCCGTCGGGTCGGGCGCCGTCGCCGGTTTCGCCGCTGTTCGCCGAGGCGACCCGGGCGCTGACGCCGTGATCCGGCCCGATCCGGCCCGGGCGGCGCTCTACGACGACCTCTTCTCCCTCTACCGGCAGAGCCAGGCGGCGATGGCCGGCATCTACCATTCGATCCCCGCCCTGCTCGCAAGACACGAGGCCGCACGATGAACCGGAGGGTCTTCGGCTTTCCCGGCCGCTATATCCAGGGACCCGGCGCGCTCGCCGCACTGCCGGCGCTGCTTTCCGACCTCGGCGTGGCGAGGCCGGGCCTCGTCGTCGATCCCTTCCTCGCCGAAACGCTCGGCCGGCAATTGCTGGCGGATCTCGCCGCGACCGGTATCGTGGCCGATATGGCCGTGTTCGGCGGCGAATGCACCAAGGCGGAGATCGGACGTGTCGGCGCCCTTTTTACCGGCGGCGTCGACGGCATCGTCGTGGCCGGCGGCGGCAAGGCGATCGACACGGCGAAGGGCGTGGCCAGGGCTGGCGGGCTGCGCCTCGTCGTGGCGCCGACGATCGCCTCCAACGATTCGCCGACCAGCCGTCTGATCGTGCTCTACGACGAGAACCACCGCATCCTCGGCGTCGAGCGGCTGGCGCGCAACCCCGACGCCGTGGTCGTCGATACGGCGCTGATCGCCGGCGCACCCGTGCGCTTCTTCCGTGCCGGCATCGGCGATGCGCTGTCGAAGGCCTTCGAGGTGAAGGCCTGCGTCGAGGCCGGCGGCACGAATTTCTTCGACAGCCGATCGCCGTGCACCGCGCTGCTGCTCGCCGAGGCCTGCCTTGCGACGCTCCACAGTGACGGCGAGGCGGCCGTGGCCGCGGTGCTGCGCGGCACGCCGGACGAGGCCGTCGAGGCGGTCGTCGAGGCGACCGTACTGATGAGCGGGCTGGCCTTCGAGAGCGGCGGCCTGTCGATCGCCCACGCGCTGACCCGCGGCTTTTCGGCCGAACCCGCCTATCATGACGCGCTGCACGGCGAGGTGGTCGGCTTCGGCACGGTGGTGCAACTCGCCGCCGACCCGGCGACCGCCGGCCGCGCCGTCGACATTGCCCGCTTCGCCCGCCGCCTCGGTCTCCCGGTGACGCTCGCCGACCTCGGCGGCGACGCCGGCGACGCGGAAGCGCTGCTGCGCATCGGCGCGCTGACCTGCGCTGCGCCCTATATCGGCAATTTCCCGGTCAGGCTCGATCCGTCGGCCGTTGCCACCGCCATTCGCGCCGCGGACGCGATCGGCAGGGCGCTCGCGGCCTGACGCCCCGCCGGGTCGCCTGCGCCGCAAGAGAGCCTTGTCCGCGGCTTCGCCGCACCGGCGGGGTCCGGCCGGCCGCGCTCGCGATCGCCGCGCCCGTCGCCGAGATCTGCGCGATGCGGGGCCAGGCCCTTTCGCAGACACAGGTTCTCCTCGCCACGCCCGCTTTCGCGTCTGGCCATTGGAGAAGAGGGGGAAGCGGGGCGCTGGGCCGTGCCTTCCGAAACTTTTGTTACGTGGCGCGATCCATGCGCCC
>DUSC01000297.1 GCA_012842935.1 Hyphomicrobiales bacterium
CGGCCGCCGTCGTCGCGCCAGCGCCACGACCGGCATGGCGTCGGACCAGCCACGCCTGCGACGGAGACCGCCCACGTCAATCCGGCGAAGTTGGCGGCACCAGGACAATCTTGCCGACGTGGTTCTTCGACAGGAACTCCTGCTGTGCCGCGGCGATCTCCCTCAGAGGGAACACGCGGGAAATCACGGGTCTGATCTCGCCGCGCTCGAGATAGGTCACGAGATCGCGGAAGACCTGCGGATGCTGCGACGTGCAGCCGTGGACCGTCAGGTCCTTGAGATAGAGCCGGCGCAGGTCGAACTGCACGATCGGGCCGGCGATCGCCCCCGAAACACAGCATCGTCCCCTGACCTTCAGGATGTCGAGAAGTTCCGCCCACCGCGGCCCGCCGACGACGTCGACGACGACGTCGACGCTGCCGCTGCCGAGCGCGGCGGAAAGGCTGGCGCCGCGGTCGACGCAGCGGCCAGCGCCGGCCGACGCCAACGCGTCCCACTTCGCCTCCGCCGCGACGGCCACGACCTCCGCCCCGCGCCGGCGAGCGAGTTGCACGGCGGCGATGCCGACATTGCCCGACGCGCCGGTGACAAGGACCCGGTCTCCGGCTTTCACACCGGCCCGCGAAACCAGGTTTTCGGCCGTTCCGAAGGCACAGGGAACCGCGGCAAGCTCGGCATCGGTCAAATCGCTGTCGACACGATAGGTATCGGCGGAAGGAGCGGCGACAAACTGCGCGAAGGCGCCGTCACGCTCCGAACCCAGCCACGGCGTGAAGTCGCCGACACTCAATGATCGCAGGCAGCTCTGCACGATCACCCGCTCGCCGATCCGATCCTTCGCGACACCGTCCCCAACCGCGACGACTTCGCCGCAGACGTCGGCTCCCTGGATGCGCGGGAAAGCGAGCCCGCCGCCCGTCCAGTCGCCGTCTTCGGGAGCGCCGGTCATCTCCGCGCCGGCCTCCGCGGTTCCGCCGGTGGCGCTGGACGAATACCAGCCGATGCGCGTGTTGATGTCGGTGTTGTTGACGCCCGCCGCGCGGACGCGGATCAGGACCTCGCCGGGCCCGGCGACGGGCACCGGTACGGATTCGCTGTAGACGAGCTTATCGTAACTGCCGTGTCCGGTGAGCTGCACGGCCGCCATGCGGGAGGGGAGGTTCATCGTCGCGTTCCGGGTCCGGGCGACCGGCACGGTGCCGGCGCCGTCGCCAGATTGACGCCGGCCAGTCGCGCAGGCAAGCCGCGCGGATCGATACCGCCGAAAGCGATCGGCCGCCGTGCGGGCGCCGGGAAGAGGCGGGGGCACGCAGGCGGCGTGACGGCCGCCGCTCAGTATTCCTTCTCGAAGAAGATGCCGCCCTTGGCCTTGCCGTCCTCGCCGGCCTCGCCGCGCAGCTTGACGCCGCGGCCGACGTCGAGGTCGATGGTTGCCTTGCCCGATCCGGCCTTCTCGCCCTTCTCGATCGTCACGTAGGTACGGTCGTTCAGGTACTTGCCGGCCGAGACGGCGGCATTGCCCTCCGCATCGGTTTTCACGTCGAGGTCGTCGATGCCGGTCTTGCTGCGCAGGGTTTCGATCAGCGAGGTCGGCCCGCCGACGCCGGCGATCTGCGCCGCCGCCTCGGCCAGCTGGGCGATCTGCAGCGGCGACAGTTTCGACATCGAGCGGCCGAAGACCAGGCGGGCGAGTACCTCGTCCTCGGGAAGCGAAGGCATCGAGGAGAACGAGAACTTCGGGTCCGTCGCCGGGCCGGTGACCAGGATCGAGACGGTTGAGTCGGAAACCGTCGCCGCCGCCGCGAGGTCGAGATAGGGAACCAGCGAGCCGGAGAAGCCGAGCGTGCCGCTGGTGAAGTCGAGGCGCCGCCCGAGCAGCGAGAGCCTGCCGCGACGCATGGTGAACCGGCCGACCGCCTGCGGCGCGGCGGCCGAACCGGTGAGCCGCAGGGTTCCGCCCAATTCGGCGTCGAGGCCGCGGCCCTGGACAAATATCTGCTGCGGCGCATTGACGGTGACGTCGAGGTTGAGTCCGCCGCCACCGCCGCCCGCGGCCGCGGGCGACAATGCCTCCTGCTGGCTTATCACGGCCTTGGATGCATTCCTGTGCTGGATCCCGAGGGTCGCCAACGACCCGGGCAGCCGCTCCGGAATGGTGATCACGGTGCGCCCGAGATTGACCGTGCCGGCGAGCGCCGGCGCAGAGACCAGGGGCCCTTTCAGCGTGAGGTCGCCGTCGAGCGTTGCCGTAACGATGCGGCCGTCGGTGTAGCGGCCGTCGACAATGCGCAGGACGAGGTCGGCGGGAAAGCCGGAACCGGCGTCGATGCCGACCGTGCCGCTCGCCGAGACCGAGCCGCCGGTGGAGAGGTTGCCGTTCAGGCTGCGCACGGTGGCGCGGCCGCCGCCGACGGCGATGTCGGCGGCAAGGTCGGTGATGGCGATGCCGGAACCGGAATCGACGAAGCGCCCGCCCGAGGCACGGACGCTGCCCGCCACGATCGGCGCCAGCGCCGCCCCCTTGACCATCAGCGAGACATCGGCGCCGCCGGTCAGCGCCAGGCCCTGCGCGGCGAGGCGCCTTGTGAGGAAGGAGAACGGCACCTTGCCGGACACGGCAAGATCGAGCGAGGCAGGGCCGCCGAGCCGCACCTTGCCGCCGCCCTGCATGCCAAGCCCGCTGCCGTCGCCGACATCGGCGGTGAATTCGAGCACGTCGCCGGCATAGGTGCCGGTCGAGCGGATCAACATGGCGCCGAAGCCGGCGTCGCGGGTCTGCGCCGTTTGCGCGCCGGTCCAGTCGATCCGGTAGCCGACCGTCGGCCGCGATGCCTTGCCGGTGACCCGCGCCGTGCCGGAAAGCGAACCGGCGGCGCCAAGGCCGGCGTAAAACGCGTTCGCCATCGAAGCGGGCAATCCCGAAAAGCGGACGTCGAGCGCGAGGTCGGAACCGGCCGTGCCGGAGACCGTCACCGAGCCGCCGCCGACCGACAGCGCTAGGTCGCCGAGCATCGCGCTGCCGCCTTCGACGACGACGATGCCCGGACGTGCCAGCGAGGCGGAAATCCTGCTGACCGTCGCCGAGGCCGAGGCGAGTTCGACGGTGGTACGCCCGCCCTCGACCTTGAGGCGGCCGGCAGCGCGGGCCGGCGTGCCGTTGACCGTGGCGCCGCCGTTGAAGCCGGTCCACTCGCCGGCGCGCGTCAGCTTAACGTCGATACCGTCGATCGCGGCCCCCCCGGCCTTGACCGAGGCCGCTTCGACGCGGCCGGACACGACGGGGTCACCCAGCCAGTCGGAGACCGTTCCCCCGATGGCGAGGTCGCGCGCCGAAATATCGCCTCTGGCCACGGCGGCGGCCGTCGCGCGGATCGCGAGTTCGGGTACTCCATCTTTGCTGAAGAAGCGGACCGTGCCCTCGGCCTCGCCTTCGGCTGTCTCGAAGGCGAGCGCCGCGAGCGGCCCGAGATCGGGAAAAGCGAAGTCGATCGTGCCATCCGGAACGAAGGCATCGTCAAGGACGAGCGCCCCGGCGATGCGGTTCCTGCCCAGTGACAAGGCGAGGCCGTCGACGACTCGGCGGCCACCTGTCGTCTTCAGTTCGGCGGAACCGGCGAGCGCGTGCCCGGCGACTTCGCCCTTCAGCGTTACCCGCGCCGCCGGACTGACCGGGTCGACCGCGCCCGAAGCGGTGAGTTCGAGGCCGGTGATCGCACGGTTGGCGGCCTCGATGCGATCGGCGGCGACGGACAGCGTCACGTCGGGAGCCAGTGCTGTGCCCTTTGCCTCGACGGCAAAGGTAATGGCGCCGGTGGCGCCGGTGGCGAGGCGGCCGATATCGGCCAGCGCACCCTTCAGCGAGGCGGCAAGTGTTTCGCCGGCCAGCTCGACCGAACCCTCCGCCGCGAGCGGTCCCGAGTTCAGCGAAAGCGGCGACACGGCGATGGCGCCGTCGGCGTCGCGCGCCACCGTCGCGGTCAACGCGATGCGGTCGCCGGCGACGCGCTGCGCCGCGCCCGACAGGGCGGAGGCGGCGACGTCGGCCTCGAC
>DUSC01000031.1 GCA_012842935.1 Hyphomicrobiales bacterium
CGGCGTGCCGCGAGCCGTTCTTTTCGTGCGCGCCCAGGCACTTGCCGCCGCCTTCTTCGAAACGACATGAATAAAGGCGTCAACGCCGATCCAGCGGCAGATTCCGGCAATTCATTTCTGCACTTTTTGGTTGCATTTCCCCCTTGTTCTATGAAATTTTCCGGTGCTAAGTTAACGGTCTCGAAATATTACGAAACGAGAGGGGGAGTATGATGACGCGGCGAGTCTTCGCAGTTCTATCCGCGGCTGCTTCCTTGTCGGCCGTCGCAACCGTCGCCCCGGTTTCCCCGGCGTCGGCGCAATCCGAACCGTACGTCGGCCAGATGATGGTGACGGCGGCCACTTTCTGCCCGCGCGGCTGGGCCCAGGCGGACGGCCAGATCATGTCGATCGCGCAGAACACCGCGCTTTTCTCCCTGCTCGGCACGACTTATGGCGGCAACGGGCAGACCACGTTCGCCCTGCCCGACCTGCGCGGCCGCTCCGCCATCCACCAGGGAACGGGGCCGGGCCTGTCCTCCTATGCCGAGGGCCAGGCCGGCGGCCGGGAGAGCTTCACCCTCACCATCGACCAGATGCCGGCGCACAACCACGGCGTGCAGGCGACCAACGCCACCGCCGACAAGGGCGGCCCTGGAAACCGCTACCTCGGCGGCGGCGTCGGCAACGACGACACCTACCACGACGGCCCGCCCAACCGCATCATGGCGCCGGACATGATCACGCTCACCGGCGGCAACCAGCCGGTCAGCCAGCGGGGACCCTATCTTACCCTGATGTGGTGCATAGCTCTGGAAGGCGTCTTTCCGCCGCGCAACTGAGGATTGCAACAAGCTGTGGCGACCGGGACGGCACCCCTCTGGGCGGTTCAGCTCCGGCGCAGTTCGTCCACAAGGGCCCGATAGCCCGACCACAGCGCGTCGGGGCTCGCGACCGCATCGACCAGACCGGGATCGAGCTCCCGCCAGAACGCGCCGCTGGCAGCCGTCGCCTCGTGTTTCCTCAGCCCGACGTGCCGCGAATCCGAGAAGCGCTGCAGTGTGCCGAGCCATGCGGTGCGGGCCTTGTCGGAGAGCGGCAGGCGGTTGATCCGCAAGACCGCCTCGAGAATCCAGTCAGGAACGCTCTCGTTGGTGACCTCGAACTCCACCTTTTCGGCGGGCCGATAGCCGCAGAGCGAGAAGAAGCGCCCCGGCCAGTCTGACTCATATTCGGTCGCCACCACCTCCCGGGCGCCGTATGCCGCGGCGCAGTCCTCGACGAGGCGTGCCACGTCCATCAGCCTGCGCACGCGCGGCAGCTCGCGGAACGCGTCGAGTTCGAGACCCGTTCCGTAATAGTACGCGGCCCTCCGCGGATTGATCGCGCACTGCTTGTGGTACGACCTCAGCCAGTCTTCCAGCCTGCGGTGGACCATGAAGACCGTCAGATGAAACGTTTCGAAGATGGCGCGGATCCTCGCCAGGCCGAGAGGCCGGAAATCGTAGAGATGGTTGCTCAGGCCCTCGCTGGAGAGGATCGTCTCTTCCTCGCCGCCCTCGGCAAGCGCCCGGGCGGTGCGGGACACGTCTCCGACCATCAGATCCGAGACGATGAACTGGTGCTTCGGCATCTCCGTGTCGGCGCTGGGCGTCGGGTAGCGGATACCCCGCTCGAGCAGCGGGCCGGAATTCGCGTGGCACCAACGCTGCAGCGCGCTCGTCCCAGTCTTGGGCAAGCCGACATGGAGCAGCAGCCGCCGCTTCCGGCGTATGGTGGCCGGTGCGGCGAGGATCTCATTGGCGAAGGCGATGGCGCGGTCGACCGTCCCCTGGCCGATCGGCTCCAGCATGCCGCGATCATCCACCCGGCGATGGTAGTGCAGCATGATAGGTGCACCGTCGCCGGTACAGGCGGCCGGCAGATGGGTCGGAAAGTTCAGCGCCTTCGGCAGCAGTTCCGGCTCGATGCCGAGTTCGAGGCAGGTCAAGGCGAACGCGATCTGGTCGATGTGCGAGGCGAAGGATCGAAGAACGTCCATCTGCCCCTCGAGCCAAGCGGCCCAGCGGCGCCACGGCTGGTCGAGCTCGGCGAGGCGCGCTCCGGGCAGCACGTAGAGGCCCCAATTCCTGTTCTCGAAAAGCGTGAGGGCGGCGGCCGATCCGACGGCAATATCGGGTCGCCGGCGCTTCAGTCCGGCGCGCAGCAGCAGGACCTCCCAGACTTCGATCGGCGGGTTGGGCCGGTCGACGACGGCGGCGGCAATGATGTTCCTGGAAAAATACGGCCTCGGATCGGCGACAAAGAGCGTGTCGCAATCGCACAACACGGCCAAATCCGCGTCGCGGAGGAAATCCGACCGCAGTTGCGCCAGCTTGTTGAGATGCGGGCGCTGCCGCGAGACCGCGTCGACGTCAGCCGTGCTGACGCCGAGCATGGCAAAATGCGCGGCTCGATCCGGATCCACCTCGCGCGTGTAGTGCACGACAATGTCTTCGGGCGGAATCCTGGCGATCTCGATAAGGCTTCGCACCCACTTCGTCGCCTGCACGGCGAATATCGGATCCTCGTCGACAAGACATGAAAATCGTACGACGGGTCTCGGCATGTCATTCCCGACCCGGCGGCCATGCCGCCGGGAATCAATTCGAAGCGGAATGCACTTCGACGTTCTTTCACTTCCTATTTGAGTCGAAAATTATTTCTTCCGAGTATAGTCGTCAATATATACAGTATTTTTCCGATAATTAATTCGGCTTCCTTTTGCGAAGGCGTTTTCGAGAATCAATGCGTGCGCGGAAATTGGAAACCGCAGCCGCAGCCGATCGTCGCGCACATGTCCGCGCCGCATGCCGCGGCACGCGCCGGCGGTCGGCGGGAGCTTTTCCGGCACCGCCGAGTGCGCTGCCGCCACCGCTCGGCCGAAACGATTCCGTAGCGACGACAGGACCCGTTTCGCCCGACCGGTGCACATCGGCATTGGCGCCGACGCCGAATCCGTCCGGGACGGCCGGTCAGGCCGGCGACCTTGAAGCTGGCGACTGTGCGACAGCCGGGAAGGCACGCGTCGCTGGCCGGAGCACGCGCTCGGCGACGCCCTTTCCGGTTCCGCGGACTCAGGCCGCTTCCATCGCCGCCCTGACTGCGGCGATTGCGGCATCGGCCTTGGTGGCATCCGGTCCGCCGGCCTGGGCCATGTCGGGCCGGCCGCCGCCGCCCTGGCCGCCGAGTGCTGCCGAGGCGGCGCGGACGAGATCGACCGCCGAGAAACGCTTGACGAGATCTTCGGTGACCGCGACGACCACGCTCGCCTTGCCGTCGTCACCGGCACCGACGAGGACGACCACGCCGGAGCCGAGCGACTTCTTGCCCTCGTCGGCGAGCGGCTTCAGATCCTTCGGCGATACGCCGGTGACCGACTTGCCGAGGAAGCCGACGCCGGCGACCGTTTCGGCGGCCGGGCCGCCCCCCGCCGCGCCGCCGAGCGCGAGTTTCTTGCGCGCCTCGGCGAGCTCGCGCTCGAGCTTGCGGCGCTCCTCGAGAAGCGCCTCGACGCGCGCCGGCACGTCGCCGGGCGCGACCTTGAGCGCCGCCGCGGCCGCCTTCAGGCGGCGCTCCTGTTCGTCGAGATGGCGCCGCGCCGCCTCTCCCGTCAGCGCCTCGATGCGGCGCACGCCGGCCGCCACCGCACTGTCGGAGACGATGCGCACGAGGCCGATGTCGCCGGTCGAGCGGACATGCGTGCCGCCGCACAGTTCCACCGAAAAGGGCCGGTTGGCCTTGGCGCCGTGCACGCCCGTGCCCATCGACACGACGCGCACCTCGTCGCCGTACTTTTCGCCGAACAGCGCCATGGCGCCCTCGGCTATGGCGTCGTCGACGCTCATCAGCCGGGTGGTGACCGGCGAATTCTGCACGACGATCTCGTTGGCGAGGCGCTCGACGGATTCAAGCTCGTCGGCCGAGATCGGCTTGTTGTGCGAGATGTCGAAGCGCAGGCGTTCGGGCGCGACCAGCGAGCCCTTCTGCGCGACATGCGTGCCGAGCACTTCGCGGAGCGCCTCGTGGATCAGGTGCGTCGCCGAATGGTTTGCGCGCAGCCGGGCGCGGCGGGCGTGGTCGACGGTCATCTCGACGGCGGTGCCGACCTTCAGCACTCCTCTGGCGACTGTGCCGAAATGGACGAAAAGCCCGTCGGCCTTCTTCTGCGTGTCGGTCACGGCGACCGAAAATCCCTCGCCGGCGAACGTGCCCGCGTCGCCCATCTGGCCGCCGGATTCGGCATAGAACGGCGTCTGGTTGACGACGATCGCGACGTCGTCGCCTTCCTTCGCCTCGCCGGTTTCCCGGCCGTCCCTGACGAGAGCGAGGACTATGCCTTCGGCGCGTTCGGTCTCGTAGCCGAGGAATTCGGTGGCGCCGGTCTTCTCCTTGACCGCGAACCAGACGGCCTCCGTCGCCGCCTCGCCGGAGCCCGCCCAGCTCGCCCGGGCCTCGGCCTTCTGCTGCTCCATCGCGTGGGTGAAGCCGGCGAGATCGACGGAAATGCCGCGCTGGCGCAGCGCGTCCTGCGTCAGGTCGAGCGGGAAGCCGTAGGTGTCGTAGAGCCTGAAGGCGGTTTCGCCGTCGAGCATGTCGCCCTTGTGCAGAGCCTCGGTGGCGTCGGCGAGGAGGCCGAGGCCGCGCGCCAGCGTCTTGCGGAAGCGCGTTTCCTCGAGCTTCAGGGTCTCGGTGATCAGCGCCTCGCCCCGGCCGAGCTCCGGATAGGCCTGGCCCATCTCGCGCACCAGCGCCGGCACCAGCTTCCACATCAGCGGCTCGGTGGCGCCGAGCAGCTGGGCGTGGCGCATGGCACGGCGCATGATGCGGCGCAGCACGTAGCCGCGGCCCTCGTTCGAGGGCAGCACGCCGTCGGCGACGAGGAAGCAGGACGAGCGCAGGTGGTCGGCAATGACACGGTAGGAGGCGACGTTCTCGTCATCCGGCCCGCGGCCGAGCGCCGAGGAGGCGGCATCGATGAGGTGGCGGAAGAGGTCGGTCTCGAAGACGCTGTCGACGCCCTGGAGGATCGAGGCCATGCGCTCGAGCCCCATGCCGGTATCGATCGACGGGCGCGGCAGGGCAACGCGCTCCTCCTTGGTGACCTGCTCGAACTGCATGAACACCAGATTCCAGAATTCGAGGAAGCGGTCGCCGTCCTCCTCGGGGCTGCCGGGAGGGCCGCCCCAGATGTGCTCGCCGCGGTCGATGAAGATTTCCGAGCACGGGCCGCACGGGCCGGTGTCGCCCATCGCCCAGAAATTGTCCGAGGTCGGAATGCGGATGATGCGATCGTCGGAGAAGCCGGCGATCTTCTTCCAGTGGCCGGCCGCCTCGTCGTCGGTGTGGTAGACGGTGACCAGCAGCCTGTCCTTCGGCAGCCCGAAATCCTTCGTGATCAGGTTCCAGGCGAGCTCGATGGCGCATTCCTTGAAATAATCGCCGAAGGAAAAGTTGCCGAGCATCTCGAAGAAGGTGAGGTGGCGGGCGGTGTAGCCGACATTGTCGAGGTCGTTGTGCTTGCCGCCGGCGCGCACGCATTTCTGCGCCGTCGCCGCCCGCGAATAGGACCGGGTCTCCAGGCCGGTGAAGACGTTCTTGAACTGCACCATGCCGGCATTGGTGAACATCAGGGTCGGATCGTTGCGCGGCACGAGCGGACTCGAGGCCACGACCTCATGTCCGTTCTTGCGGAAATAGTCGAGAAATGTCGAACGGATCTCGTTGACGCCACTCATCACGATGCCTTTGCCAGCGGAAGCGCCGGCAGATGCCGGCGAAATGGGACAGCGCCTTTTAGCGACCGCGTTTCGGCCTGTCCAGAAAGCCGGCAGGGCCGCCGCGCCGGCAAGACGAGACCGCCGGCGCGGGGCAGCGCCGGCGGTCGATCCAATCGC
>DUSC01000298.1 GCA_012842935.1 Hyphomicrobiales bacterium
AGATACCAGTGCGACTGGCCGATGTCGGTGATGGCGCTCATCGCCGAAAACAGCGGCGAACTGCCGGCGCGCACATACCGGATCGCCGCGGCGTCGAACAGGCTCAGCGCGGCGATCAGCGCGAGCGCGAACAGCAGCACCCGGTCGTATGCCGGCAACCAGAGGGGCTCCGGCCGCCGGACGCGCGGCCGGCGCACCCGGCGATGGGCGGTCGCCATCGTCTCGCCGATGCGGCGATGGATGCGGCGGCGCGTCGTCGCGACATCGCGTCCGGGTTGCGGAGCGGGCGGCTCGCCCTTATGCGTAGCGTCTTTCGCAGGCGGTTCGGATTCCATGGCAAGACACAGCGACGAGAACTGGGGCATCAACACGCGGCTTGCCCATTCGGGTCACGATCCACACGCCTATTTCGGCTTTGTCAACCCGCCGGTGGTGCATGCCTCGACGGTGCTGTTCCCCGATGCGGCGACGATGGCGGGGCGGACGCAGAAATACACCTACGGCACGCGCGGCACGCCGACGACCGACGCGCTGTGCGCGGCGATCGACGAACTGGAGGGATCGGCCGGCACGATCCTGGTGCCCTCGGGACTCGCCGCCGTCACCATCCCGCTGCTCGCCTTCCTCTCGGCCGGCGACCACGTGCTGATCGTCGACAGCGTCTACGCGCCGACGCGCAACTTCGCCAACACGATGCTGAAGCGGCTCGGCGTCGAGGTCGATTATTACGATCCGCATGCCGGATCGGGCATCGCCGCGCTGATGAAGCCGAACACGAAGGTCGTGTTCACCGAATCGCCGGGCTCGAACACGTTCGAGATGCAGGACATTCCGGCGATCGCCGCGGCCGCGCATGCCGGCGGCGCCGTCGTCATGATGGACAACACCTGGGCCACGCCCCTCTACTTCAAGGCGCTCGACTTCGGCGTCGACGTCTCGATCCACGCCGCGACGAAGTATCCGGCCGGCCATTCCGACGTTCTCCTCGGCACGGTCTCGGCCAACGCGGCCTGCTGGGCGCGGCTGCACGAGACATTCCTTACCATGGGCTGCTGCGCGGCGCCCGACGACGTCTATCAGGTGCTGCGCGGCCTGCGCACGATGGGCGTCAGGCTGGAACATCACCGCCGGAGCGCGCTGGAGATCGCGCAGTGGCTGGAGACGAAGCCCGGCGTCGCCAGGGTGCTGCACCCGGCGCTGGAAAGCCATCCCGGGCACGCGCTGTGGCGGCGCGACTTCAACGGCTCGAGCGGCATCTTCTCGATCGTTCTCGACGGCGGCGGGCAGAAGGAGGCGCACGCCTTCCTCGACGCGCTGGAGATTTTCGGCCTCGGCTATTCCTGGGGCGGCTACGAGAGCCTCGCCGTGCCGGTCTTCCTGGGCGACCGGACCATCGCGAAGGGGCCGCAGGAAGGCCCCGTTATCCGCCTGCAGATCGGCCTGGAGGACGTCGCCGACCTCAAGGCCGACATCGAGCGCGGGCTGGCGGCGGCGAGCCTGCGCTAGGCGACGGCCCCTCTTTCGCTGGTCACGCCGCGGGACGGCGGCCTTCATCGGACGCCGGGCGCAAACCGCCCGTTTGCGTCGACCACATCGCCCTCAGCCTGACGACGGTCGCCTCGACGTCCTCGAGATCAGCCACGACCTTGGCGACCCTGCGCCTGTGGGCCGGCGAGTCGCGCAGCGCGGGCGCCGCCGCATCGGCCGCTCAGAGCGTCTCGACCGTCGCCAGAACGAAGGTGTCGATCATGCGGCCGAGCGTTTCCAGCGTGTCGCGATCGAAACGGGCGGCGGCGGGCGGCGCGCCGCGGTCGGCAGCGGATGGTTCGATCGAAGACGGCTCGGCCATGGTATCTCCGGGATTGCGGTCGGCGGGCGGTGGGGAAACGGCGCCAGCAAACGCAGGTTGGACGGCAGCGACGCCGCATGAATGTATTTTGCATACAAAGCGATTAACAATTGGTATTTTTTGCCTCAAATGCGCGTTTATTGCCGCATTCGGCATGCGGAAGCGGCGCAAAACGTCGCGATCGGGCGCCGATGCGCAGGCAAACGGCCAGCGGGACCCGCGGCGGCCACGGCCGAGCGAACCGCGACGCGCGGGCCGCGATCGCGAACCGTTCGCGCAGCTTTCGCGCGGCGGAAACATCTCGCTATCTCATTGAATATATGGCGATCCCGGCAGGATTCGAACCTGCGACCATCGGCTTAGAAGGCCGGTGCTCTATCCAGCTGAGCTACGGGACCGTCGGCGCCGCGGTGCCGGCGCGGGAGCTTCGACGTCCGGGCGCGAAGGGCGCGGCGACCGGAGCTGCCGGGCGGGCATCAGTGCGTCCACGGCGTCCTGCGGTCATAGCGGAAATTGTCCGAGTAGGAAATCTGCCGCCGCTTGCTCTCCTTCGGCATTTCCACCCGGTAGGCAATGCCGTTCTTCTCGGCATAGGCGACCGCCTCTTCCCGGGTCGGGAAGGTCAGGCGGATCTGGCTCTTCATGTCGGCCGACGTGGTGTAGCCCATCAGCGGATCGATCCGGCGCCGCTGCTCCGGCTCGAACTCGAGCACCCAGCGGCCCGTTCTCGCCTTGCCCGACTGCATGGCGGTCTTGGCGGGGCTGTAGATTCGCGCGGACATCGAAAGGCTCCTGGCAATCTGAGCGATGTTCTCCGCCGTTTGCCCCCGCCGCACCGCCCTGTCAAGCGGCGCCGGCCGGGCAAAGCGCCGCCGCCCGACGCCGCGCCGGGCCTCCGTATCGCGGCCCGAGAGGGGAGACCGTGGTCGGAGTGGAGAGATTCGAACTCCCGACCCTCTGGTCCCAAACCAGATGCGCTACCAGGCTGCGCTACACTCCGAGGCTCCGGTGAATAGGGTCTGCTTCGGCCCAAGGCAAGAGGTCAGATGCCGAAGAGGCCGGGGGCGCGGACGAGCCGGCGTCAGCCGCGTCGGGCTTGCGTCGGCGCGGCGCCCGGTCCACAACGCGTGCCGGCACCGCCAGGGAGGACGGAGATGCGCGCAGCGTGGACAGGACGGATCGTGACGGCGGCAATGCTGTTCTGCGCGTCGCCGGCCGCAGCACAGACCTGCCGCGCGGAAGTCGGCGGCGAAGAGGCCCGGACCTATGTCGAGCAATGCCTTGAGGTTTCGCCGGCAACGCGGCCGCCCTGCAACGCCGAAAATGCCTGCCAGCTGATCTGGGACGAGATCGCGCGCGGCTGCGCCCTGCTCGGCGAGGACGCTCCCGACTTCTGCTCCGACTACGGGGAATAGGGCGCGGCGCGCTCAGAGGTCGAAGGCGGCCTGACCTTCGTCGAGCGCGCTCAGCGTCGCCGCGGCAAGGCTGCGCGTGATCCGGCACTTCTGCTCGAGCGCCGCGCGGTCCAGCCGGTCGACGACGCCGATCGCGGTCGCCAGCGACCGCTCGATGCGGCGCACGAGATATTGCACCACATGCGGCTCGACCTCGACCTGGCGGTCGGCGAACAGCTTGGCGATCACGCCGGCAAGCAGCATGTCGTCGGGCTCGCGGATCTCGACCGTGGCCGCGGCCTTGAGCCGCGAGGCGAGGTCCGGCAAGCGGACGTTCCAGGCGGCAGGGAAGCGGCGGGCGGTGAGCAGGAGCTGCGTTCCCGAAGCGCGCACGGCATTGATCAGATGGAAGAGGCCCGTCTCGTCGAGGCCGGGGCCGTCGGCGTCGTCGACGAGCACCGGCCCGCGACCGGCCGCCTCGATCGCGGGCGGGCCGAGGCTCTCGCGCCGGAAGGAGGCCGCAGCCGAACCTGCGCGCCAGATCTCGGCGAGATGGCTCTTGCCCGATCCCGCGGGGCCGGCGAGAACGACGACGGGCGCCGGCCAGTCCGGCCAGCGATCGATCAGCGCGACGGCGGCGGCGTTCGCGGCGCCGACGACGAGCTCGTCGCGGGAGCGGCCGACTTCGTGGACGAGCTCCAGCGGCAGCTGGCGCGGACTATCCGGCATCGTCGCGTCCGGGCAGGACCGGCGGCGCGACTTCCTGCAGCGCCTCGCCGTGAGGACGATGGCCGACATAGAGCGGCGACTGGAGATAGCGGCCGATGGCGAAGCGCACCAGGACGCCGACGGCGGCCGCGGCCGGAACCGCGATCAGAAGGCCGACGAAGCCGAACAGCGCGCCGAAGGCGAACAGCGCGAACATCAGCCAGACCGGGTGCAGGCCGACGCTCTTGCCGACCAGACGCGGCTGCAGGATGTTGCCCTCGATGAACTGGCCGAGCAGGAAGACGCCGGCGACCGCCGCGATCATCATGTAGTCGGGCCAGAACTGGACGATGGCAACGCCGACGGCGAGCACCAGCCCGACCAGCGAGCCGACATAGGGGATGAAGCTGATCAGGCCGGAGAAAAGGCCGATCAGGATGCCGAAGTTGAGGCCCGCCGCGGTCAGGCCGACAGCGTACATGAGGCCGAGAACGAGGCAGAGCGTGCCCTGCCCGCGGACGAAGCCCGCCGTCGCCCGGTTGATGTCGGTGGCGATGCTGCGCACGGTCGTCACGTGGTCGCGCGGCACCCAGCCGTCGACGGTGGCGACCATGCGGTCCCAGTCGAGCAGCATGTAGAAGGCCACGACCGGCGTGACCACGAACAGGCCGGCGATGTTGAAGAGCGCCACGCCGGAATCCCAGATGGACTGCATCACGGCGGTGAGGAAGCCCGCGCTGGAGGTGAGCAGCGAGCTGAGGGCGTTCCTCAGGTTCTGGGCGTCGATGCCGAAGCGCTCCTCCAGCCACTGCGGGTCCATCTGGGTGATCAGCGCCTGGAGTTCGCCCAGATAGGTGGGCAGGCGGCCGATGAAGTCGGCGAGCTGGGTGACGAGGACCGGGATGAGCAGGATCAGGGAAAGGGCGAAGAAGATGATGAAGGCGATGAGGATGAGAATCGTCGCCAGCAGCCGCGAGACGCCGTGGCGCTGCAGCCAGTCGGCGACGGGATCGAGGAAATAGGCGAGCACCATGCCGGCGACGAAAGGCAGCAGGATGTCGCTGAACAGGTAGACGAAGCCGGCGAAGACGACGGTGGCGACCAGCCAGAAGCGCGCCTGGCGGCGCAGTGCCTTCAGGGCGAGATCGGCCGCCTCGTCGTCATTGTCCGGGAGTGTCGCTCTCGCCATAGCCGCTCATGTGCCTCAGCCAGCCGACGAGATAGGCCCCGGCGGAAGCGGCGGTCAAGAGGCCGGAGAGCAGGACGAGACCCTGGCGCACGAGGGGAAAGTCGGTGCCGAAGGCGAGCACGGCCAGCACGAAGGCGGCAAGCGTGATCTGCACGGCGGTGTTGGCCTTGGACACCATCAGCGGCCGGACCGCCACCGGGTTGCCCATGACGGTGGAGAGCATCACCGCGCCGACGATCAAGGCGTCGCGCGACACGGCGCCGACGACCAGCCAGAGCGGCAACTCGCCCATGTAGCCGAGAACGACGAAGACGCTGACCAGAAGCAGCTTGTCGGCGACCGGGTCGAGATAGGCGCCGAGCTCGGAGCGCTGGTTGTAGCGACGCGCGATGAAGCCGTCGACGCCGTCGGAGATGCCGGCGACGAGGAAGCCCGCCAGCGCCCATTCCATGCGTTCGCTGAGCAGCGCCAGCACTACCGCCGGCACCAGGAAGAAACGCATCAGCGTGATCAGATTCGGCAGGGTCAAGCTTCTCCTCCCGGGCCGGCACCCGCGAAGCGGATACATGGTCGAGGCCGGCCCCGAACGCAAGCGGCGGCGGCAGGCGGCCGGCCGGCGACGACTTTCGGCCGCAGCGGTCCGTCCGCCCCGTCCGCGTTCTTGCGGCCCGGCCTGCTTCATGCGAAGAGCGCCGAAACGCAAGAGCCAGCGGAGCGGACCCATGAGCGACAGGCCGAACGGGCTGACCTACGCCCAGGCGGGCGTCGACATCGACGCCGGCAATGCGATGGTCGAGAAGATCAAGCCGCTGGTGCGTTCGACCCGCCGGCCCGGCGCCGACGGCGAGATCGGCGGCTTCGGCGGCCTATTCGACCTGAAGGCGGCGGGGTTCGTCGATCCCGTGCTCGTCGCCGCCAATGACGGGGTGGGCACCAAGGTCAAGGTCGCCATCGAATCGGGCCGGCACGGCACCGTCGGCATCGACCTCGTCGCCATGTGCGTCAACGACCTCGTCGTCCAGGGCGCCGAGCCGCTGTTCTTCCTCGACTACTTCGCCACCGGCAAGCTCGACCCGGACCAAGGTGCGGCGATCGTCGGCGGCATCGCCGAGGGGTGCCGCCAGGCCGGCTGCGCGCTGATCGGCGGCGAGACGGCCGAAATGCCCGGCCTCTACCAGGGCGGCGACTACGATCTCGCCGGCTTCGCCGTCGGCGCCGCCGAGCGCGGCCAGCTGCTGCCCACCGACGACGTCGTCGAGGGCGACGTCCTGCTCGGCATCGCCTCGTCGGGGCTCCACTCCAACGGCTTCTCGCTGGTGCGCAGCATCGTCGCCCGCTCGGGCCTGGCATGGACGGCCAAGGCGCCGTTCGCCGCCGGCATGAGCCTCGGCGAGGCCCTGCTCGAGCCGACGCGCATCTATGTGCGCCCGATCCTGAAGGCGATCCGCGAGACCCACGGCATCAAGGCGCTGGCCCACATCACCGGCGGCGGCTTTCCCGAAAACATCCCGCGCGTCCTGCCGAAGGACTACGCCGCGGAACTCGACCTCGACGAGATCGACGTGCCGGCGGTGTTCTCGTGGCTGGCCAGGGCCGGCGGCGTGGCGCCGGCCGAGATGATGCGCACCTTCAACTGCGGCATCGGCATGGTGGCGGTGGTCGCCGCCGGGCAGGCCGCGCAGATCGCCGCCGTGCTTCAGGCGGCCGGCGAGACGGTGACGCCGATCGGCCGCATCGTGCCCAGGCGCGACGCCGGCGTGATCTACCGCGGGGCGCTGTCGCTATGAGCATGAAGCGCAAACGGGTCGCCGTCCTGATCTCGGGCCGCGGCTCGAACATGTCGGCGCTGATCGCGGCCTCGCGGGAAGCGGACTTTCCCGCGACGATCGTCGGCGTGATCTCCGACCGGGAGGACGCCGCGGGTCTGCGCGCCGCCCAGGCCGCAGGCATCGCCACGGCCGTCGTCGAGCGCGGCGGCTTCGCCGACAGGAACGCCCACGACGCGGCGATCGACGCCGCGCTCGCCGGCTTCGGCGCGGAGATCGTCGCGCTCGCCGGCTACATGCGGCTGCTCGGCGCCGCCTTCGTCGAACGCTGGCAGGGGCGGATGATCAACATCCATCCCTCGCTGCTCCCCGGCTTCAAGGGGCTCGACACGCATCGCCGCGCGCTCGAGGCCGGCGTGCGCATCCACGGCTGCAGCGTGCATTTCGTCACCGCGGACATGGACGGCGGGCCGCTGATCGCGCAGGCGGCGGTCGCCGTGCTTTGCGACGATACCGAGGACAGCCTGGCGGCGCGCGTGCTCAAGGCGGAGCACAGGCTGTATCCGCGGGCGCTGGCGATGGTCTGCGAGGGCCGTGCCCGGATGGAGCACGGCCGCACCGTCATCGACCCGCGCGGCCTAGTGGAACGCAACGGTTCCGATCTGCTGCTGTCGCCCGAACTCGGCGCGGAAACGCCCGACATCGAGGCACTGGCGCGCTTCACGCCCTAGTCGGGCGAACGATCGTCGCCAAACCGGTCGGAAACGCCGCGCCCGTAGCGGGCGACGGCGCGGGAGAGCACGAAGGTAACCCCCGACGTGACGACCAGCGTGAGCACGAGGCCGGACAGGCGGTTGCCGGCGGCGGCGGTCAGCGGCTCGATCGCGTAGAGCCCGACGAGGAACGCGACGACGGGGACGGACGCCATCACGTAGCGCCATCGCGTCGAGTTCCGCCCCCCGACGAAGACGAGATCGGGATAGACCTTCCAGACGAAGACAATGCCGACCGCCCAGGCGATGGCGTAGGCGGCCCGTTCCGGAATCAGGTAGGACAGTCCGAGATAAATCGCCGCGGTGAGCGCGGTGTTGAGGGCGCCGATGACGGCGAAGCGGAAACCGTCTGAACCTGCGCCCTGCCCCTTCAGGAACTCAGACAATCTTCCGGAAGTCACCATAGTCCCTGATGTAGTCGGCGGAATCGTAGGGATGCGAGGCGAATACCAGAAGGATGGTGTCGCGCTCGAAGTGATACTGGCTCCCCCAGATGCGCGGCGGCATGTAGAGGCCCATGGTCGGGTCAGCCAGTTCGACCTCGGCCCGGTTGTGACCGTCGTCGACGAGAACGCGGAGACGGCCGCGCGCGGCGATCAGGAACTGGTGGCAGACGAGGTGGGCATGTTCGCCGCGCACCTTGGTCGACGGCACGTCGTAGACCATGAACGAGCGCTGCGGCACGAACTGTCCTCTTAAGCTTCTTCCCGTGCTATTCTGCAGGAAAGGGAGGGAGCCATGGCACAAGCGGCGGAGTCATCGGAGAGGGGCAAGCGTGACGCGGCGACGAAGCTGGCGGAGCATCGTCTGAGCGTTTTGGAGTTGGCC
>DUSC01000299.1 GCA_012842935.1 Hyphomicrobiales bacterium
GCGGCCAGTTCGGCGATCCGGGCGAGAACCGCCGCATCGGGGACGATCGACTTGTCGAGGTATATCGGGTCGCCGCTCGCTTCCTTGACGACGCCTGCGTCGTCGAAGACGACCTTGAACTCGCCGAGAAACTTCGAATAGGAGGCCGCCTGGGTCACCGGAACCTTGTAGCCGTCGGGATTGTCGACCATCGTCGGATAGGGGCCCTCGGCCTTGGCGTCGGTATTCGACAGCAAGGTGTGCGAATGGCCGCCGACCACCACGTCGACGCCGGGAATCTTGGCGATCTGCTCCTTGTCGCGCGGATAGCCGACATGGGTCAGCGCGATGATCTTGTCGACGCCCTCCGCCTTGAGCTTTTCGACCTCGGCCCTGATCGCGTTGAGGTCGTTGGAAATCAGGATGTTCGGGCCGGGCGAAGCGATCTCCGGCGTGTCGTTGGTCACCGCGCCGACGATGCCGATCTTCTGGCCGCCGAGCTCGATCACCACCGACGGCTTGATCTTGTCGCCGACGCCGGACTTGGCGCTCGCCAGCACGTTGGCGCTGAGAACCGGGAACTTGATCTCCTCGAGGAATGGTACGAGGGCATCCTCGCCGTCGTCGAACTCGTGATTGCCGACGGTCATCGCGTCGAATTTCATCAGATTGAGAAATTCGGCCTCCGCCTTGCCCTTGTAGGTCGTATAGAACAGCGACCCCTGGAAATTGTCGCCGCCGTTGAGCAGCAGGACGTTCTGTCCTTCGAGGGCCTTGCGGCGCTCCGCGATCGCGGTGACCAGGCGCGCCGCCCCGCCGATACACTCGCCCTTGCCCTCCTCCTCGGCCGAGCAGGTCGATTCGAAGCGGTTGTTGGACTCTATGCGGCTGTGCCAGTCGTTGATGTGCAGGATCGTCAATGTGTAGTCGGCAAACGAAATGCCCGACGACATCGCCAATGCCGACACCGTACCTGCGATTAACGCGGTGAATTTGCGCATGACAACTTCTCCAAGTTCCCGGGCGTTAGTAGCGCCCGCCACTGACCGCGGTATGACAGCGGCTCCATTTCATGTTCACACCGCGGTTTGACCGATGCAAGCCCTAACCGGCGGCGACGAGAGGTCTCCGCGCAGTCACCTTGCGTAGTCGCGCTCGTCGGAAATGACCTTGCCGTCATTGGGAATGGTGCCATCGGCGACGAGGACGACCGTCCCGCCGAGCTTGGTGACCTCGCGGAGCGTCGCCTCCACGACCGAGGGATCGAAGGCACCTTCGGCCAATCCCTCGACCTGCATGGTCATTGCGTCGCGTTCGCCTTCCCGGGTTACGACAAGCCGCGCCCGGGTGATCTCCGGATGGCGGCGGACGACCTCGTCGACCTGCTTGGGATCGACGAACATGCCCCTGACCTTCGTACGCTGGTCGGCGCGCCCCATCCAGCCGCGGATGCGGACGTTCGTGCGTCCGCAGGGGGAGGCGCCGGGGAGGATGGCGGAAAGGTCGCCGGTGCCGAGCCGGACCAGCGGATAGGCCGGATTGAAGCTGGTCACCACGACCTCGCCGACCTCGCCGTCGCGGACCGGCACGTTCGTGCCCGGATGCACGATCTCCACGATCAGGTCCTCGTTGACGATCATGCCCGGATTGGGCGCACCGTCCGGCGCGCTGCTTTCGAAGGCGATGACACCGAACTCGGCGGTAGCATAGCACTGCAGGACCGAAATGCCGCGCTCGCGGTACTCTGTCCTGAGCGAAGGGAACAGCGCGCCACCCGAAACCAGTCCGAGACGGAACGACGAGAGATTCCTGCCCGTCTCGGCCGCCTTGTCGAGCATGACCTTCAGGAAATCCGGGGTGCCGCAATAGACGTTCGGCTTCAGTGCCGCGGCGGCGTCGACCTGCATCTCGGTGTTGCCGGTCCCGGCGGGAAAGACCGTGCAGCCCAGTGCCCGGGCTCCCTCGTCCAGAATGAAGCCGCCGGGAGTCATGTGGTAGGAAAAGGCGTTGTGGACGACGTCGCCGGAACGGATGCCCGCGGCATGGAAGGCGCGCGCCGAGGCCCAGGGATCGGCGCCCAGGCCCTGCGGCTCCCAGAGAGGTCCCGGCGACATGAAGACGCGGCCGCCGATGAACGCCGAGACATCGGCGAAGCCACCGAAGGGCGGATTTGCGGCCTGCAGTTCCATCAGGTCGGACTTGCGCAGCACCGGAAGGCGCGCCAGCGCGGCCCGGCTGTTGACAGCGTGCGGATCGACGCCGTCGAGCCAGCGGGCGAGGCCCGGCGCCGCCGCCATCGCGCGGGCGAGGAAACCCGGAAGGCGGGCAAACAGGGCCGCTTCGCGCTCGGCCTGCGAGCGCGTCTCGAGCGCGTCGAAATGGACTGCCATCGTTCCTCCCGGCGTTTCCGCGATTTATCGCAATCCGCCGGGGACGGCGCAAGCGAGGCCGATGTCGCGCCCCGCACGGGCGGCGGTCAGACCTGGCCGACCTTTCTGGTCAGGATGAACTGCTGGCCCGTCGACGAGGTGCAGTTGAGCTGCGACTGAGTGGCCAGGGCACAGTTCACCGTGTCGGTCGTCTGACGGAGCCGCGAAACGAAGGTGACCTGGACGGTCCTTGCATCGATATAGCTGTAATTTCCGTCCGCCAGCTTGTTGCCCGTGTCGGTCGCCACCGTCTCGAACACGCCGCCCGAGAAGCGCGAAACCGCGACCCCGTCGGCGCTGACCCATTCGCCTTCGACACCGGTCGGCGCAACGGTCACCGGGCCCGTGCCGGGCCCGTTGGAACTCGCGCAGGCCGACAAGAGCAGAACCGTCGCGATCGATGCGACCGAAAATGCTCCGCGTCCTGTCGTCATGTCGTCCGAATCCTCTCCTCACGCTACTCGCGATCCTTCGCGCCATTTCTCGGCGAATGCAAGAAGATTGGCGGAGACCGCGCGAGTCCGCGACGTTCAGCGCACAAGGATGTTGCGGAACTGCCAGGGATCCTTGCGGTCGATGTCCTCCGGGAACAGTCCGGGACGCCCGTCGACCGGCGTCCAGTCCGTGAAGTAGCCCTTCACCGGCCCGAGATAGGGCATCTGCACCTCGAGGCAGCGTCGGTGGTTCATCTCGTCTGCCTCGACGATGCCCTCGCCGGGGTTTTCCAGCGCCCAGACCATGCCGGCAAGCACGGCGGACGAAACCTGCAGCCCGGTCGCATTCTGGTAGGGGGCGAGCCTGCGGGCCTCCTCCAGCGACAGCTGGGAGCCGTACCAGTAGGCATTCTTGTCGTGGCCGTAGAGCAGGACGCCGAGTTCGTCGATGCCGTCGACCAGTTCATCTTCGTCGAGCACGTGATGCACCGCCTGAGGCTTTCCGTTTGCCCCGAACATCTCGTGGAGCGACAGCACCGCATCGTTGCATGGGTGATAGGCATAGTGGCAGGTCGGCCGGAAGGTGACTTCGCCCTTCTTGTCGCGCACCGTGTAGTAGTCGGCGATCGAGATGGATTCGTTGTGCGTGACGAGGAAGCCGTATTGCGGGCCGGGAGTCGGGCACCAGGTGCGCACGCGCGTGTTGGCGCCGGGCTGCTCGAGGTAGATCGCCGCCTTGCAGCCCTTCTTGTGTTTCCTGGCATTCTTCGGCATCCACTCCTCGTGCGTGCCCCAGCCGAGTTCGGCCGGCTGCATGCCTTCAGAGATGAAGCCTTCGACGGACCAGGTGTTCCAGAACACGTCGAGCGGCTTGGGGTTGCGCGTGCGTTGGGTGTCGCGCTCGGCGATATGGATGCCCTTGACGCCGACCTTCTTCATCAGTCTCGCCCAGCCTTCGCGGTCGCGCACGGCAGGCTCGTCGTAGTCGAGGCCCATGTCATCGGCAAGGTTGATCAGCGCCTGCTTGACGAACCACGAAACCATACCGGGATTGGCGCCGCAGCAGGAGACGGCCGTCGTGCCGCCCGGATGCTTGCGGGCCTCCTTGCGCACGCTTTCGCGCAGCGCGTAGTTGGTGCGCGAAGCGTTGGAAGCGGTCTCGTCGAAGTAGAAGCCGAGCCAGGGCTCCACGACGGTGTCGATATAAAGCACGCCGAGCTTGCGGCAGAGCTTCATCAGGTCGAGCGAGGAGGTGTCGACCGAAAGGTTGACGCAGAAACCCTGACCGTCGCCGTTGGTCAACAGCGGTTTCAGCAGCTCCTTGTAGTTGTCCTTGGTGACTGCCTGCTGGACGAAGCGGATGCCGCGGTCATCAAGCAGCTTGCGGTCGCGGTCCTGGGGGTCGATGACCACCATGCGCGACTTGTCGAAGGTGAAATGGCGCTCGATCAGGGGCAGGGTCCCGCGGCCGATGGAGCCGAAGCCGATCATGACGATCGGACCGGTGATCTCGCCGTAGACCGGCCATTGGGCTTTTGCCATTTCTGAATCTCCTGACGATGCGGCGCCCGGCCGCCACTGGACGTGCGAAGAACCACAGAACGGCGTCATAATAAAGGGAAAACCGTCGGTAGGGTTAGGAGACGGGCGGCGAGCCGAAGTCGGGCCGGACGGCCTGAGCGGCCATCGCCCTGAGCCGGGCCGCCAGCCGGTCGCGGTCGGACGTCAGCCCCTTGTAGTCGAGTTGCGCCTCGTCCATCGCTTCGAGCTGCGCGGCAAAGGATGCGGCGAGCGCGGTGCGGTCGGGGTGGCGCTCAAGCACCTTCAGCGGGTCCATGTGGATGCGGATGGTGAACAGGATGTCCTTCCAAACGGGCAGCTTGCGCAGCGTCTGGCGCTCGACGCGAATGAAGGCGCGGCCGTCGATGTCGCCGTCCGGGAACTTCGTCGGCCGGCCGGTGGCGCGGTCGATGCGCTGCTGGCCCGACAGCGGGTGGTAGAGCGCCGGTCCCGCCTGGATCGACCAGTTGTAGCGTTCCACCGCCTGACCCTGGAGGCCATCGAACATGCGATTGATGATCTCCGCCGCGCGCGTGCCTGGGCCGAAGCCCGGAACCGGCGCGTGGATGTCCTGGAGCGGCTTTCCGAACTTCTCCAAGAGAGACCAGGAAGAAGGGAAGCACAGCGACCCCGCTGCCAGCCGCCATCCGTCGTTGCCGCGGCGCATCAGGATCAGGTCCTCGGCGACCAGGAGCGAGGCGGTGCGCAGCGGCGCTGCCGCCGTGTCGAGCGCCACGCGTCGCCCGCGAGCGCCGACAAGCATCTTGCCGGCATCGCGCCGGTAGATGTCCGGAAAGCGCCGCGGCAGGTGTCCGGCGAGGAGGTCCAGAACCTCGGCCTGGGCGTCCCGCGAACCCGGCTCCTCGACAAAGACCTTGTCCGGCAGGTCGCGATAGAGCCGGTCCTTCTCGTCGAGCTGCGCCTCGAGGTCGTCGCCGGGCTCGATCCAGTCGTCGAGCGCAAGCGGCTTCAGGCCGATGGTGAACGGCTTCGACGTGCCGTCGTAGGGCGTGTGGGCGGGACGCTGAACGTGCGGGGAGTTCATGGGCAGGCCTTCGCGAGTGGTTCGGCAGGCATGGTCGGGTCAGGTCGCAAGTCGGGCGGGGATCAGCCCGCGCAGCGAGTTGCCGACGAAGAGCGCGCGCGCGGCGGCGAGGTCTGCGGGCGCCAGAACGGCCTCGCGAGCGGAACCGCTTTCCAGCATCTCGGCCCTGAGCACGCCGGCGAGAAGGCCGCAGCGCAGAAGCGGGGTGGCGAGCGGCCCGCCGTCGCCGAGATCGGCGAAGACGGTCGTGATCGTCCCCTCGCAGACCTCGCCGCTGCCGTTGAGCAGGATCACCTCGTCGGCATCCGCCTTCCGGTATTCGGCGCGGGCATGGTCGTAGACCGACCGGCGGGTCGTCTTGTGGCGCAACAGAGTATCCGTAGCGTCGAGCCGCGTCGTCCGGGCGATACGCAAAGTCCAGACGCTACCCCCGGCAAGGGGTATGTAAGGCTCGGACGACACGGTGGCGGTGCCGTCACGGGACAGGAGGAGGCGGGCGCGGAGCGCGCCCTCGCGCACACGCAGCCGGTCCAGCTCATGCTCGATGCCGCGCCCGTCGAAGGCGAAGCCGAGCGCGCCGGCCGACGCCTTCAGCCGGGCGAGGTGACGGTCGAGGCGGAGGAATGTGCCGTCGGCTTCGCGGCGGAGCGTCTCGATCAGTCCGAAGCCGTCGTGCCGGTCACGAAGCGGGCCTTCAGCAGACATTCCCCGTACTCCTCCTCGGCGACCGAATCGAACACGACACCGCCGCCGACATTGAACACCGCTTCGCCGTCGGCGTGGAGCGTGACGGTGCGGATCGCGACGTTGAACCGCATGCGCCCTCCGGGCTCGATCCAGCCGATTGCTCCGCAATAGGCGTCGCGGGGCCGATCCTCGAGCGCGCGAAGGATTTCCATGGCGCGGATCTTCGGTGCGCCGGTGATCGAGCCGCAGGGAAACAGCGCCGCGAAGATCCGCTCGACCGTGAGGCCCGGCAACAGTTTCGCGCGCACCCGGCTGACCATCTGGTGGACCGTGGCGTAGCTCTCGATCTTGAACAGTTCCGGTACGTCGAGGGAACCGACCTCGCTGATCAGCGAGATGTCGTTCCGCAGCAGGTCGACGATCATGCGGTTCTCGGCCTGGTTCTTCGGGTCGTTCCTCAGGAACGCGCGGTTGCGTTCGTCCTCTTCGCGGGTGCGGCCGCGCGGTGCGGTACCCTTCATCGGGTGCGTCTCGATGAAGCCTTGTCCGTCGACCTCGAAGAAAAGTTCGGGCGAACGCGACAGAAGGATCGGGCCGTCGAGCGAAACGAGGGCGCCGTACTTGACCTTCTGCCTTCGGGCGAGCGCGGCGAATGCCGAAAGCGGATCGCCGGACCAGCGCGCAGAAAAGGGGAAGGTCAGATTTCCCTGGTAGCAGTCGCCCTGGCGGAGATGCCGGTGCAGCCGGCCGAAGCGCGCCCGATAGTCGTCCAGGGTCCAGGCGGGTCGCGCGTCGAAGATCGGGCCGTTGATCAAAGGGTCGGTGGGCAATGGCAGACCTTCTCCGGAAGGGCCGTCGAAGACGCCGAAGCAGATGAGCGGCGTGCGCCGTCCCTCCGGAAGCAGCGGCCTCAGCTTCGGTTCGAGAAGGTAGCCGGCCTCGTAGGAGAAGTAGCCCGCGAGCCATTTTCCCGCGGCCCGGGCGCGTTCGAGCGCGTCGAGGGCGGGGAAGAAATCGGCGGCCGCGTCGGCAACGATGATCTCGCCCGGCCGCTCGAACAGCACGTCGTTTCCGGAAAAGTCGTCGCGGAACAGGATGAAGGGCGGTTCTAGCATGGATGCAAGGACGCCGCGCCGCGCCGTCCTCCCCTCGCCGGCAAAGGCGCTATTCCATCGCCTCCAGCTCGGCGATCAGGTCGCCGATGACGGAAAGTCCCTTCTGCCAGAAGGCCGGATCGGACGCGTCGAGACCGAACGGGGCGAGAAGCTCCGAATGGTGTTTGGTTCCGCCGGCGCGCAACATGTCGAAATATTTCTCCTGGAAGCCGCTTTCGGCGTTCCGGTAGACGGCATAGAGCGAATTCACCAGGCAGTCGCCGAACGCATAGGCGTAGACGTAGAACGGCGAGTGGATGAAGTGGGGCACATATGTCCAGAAGGTCTCGTAGCCTTCGCGCAGCCGGATCGCCGGTCCGAGACTCTCGGCCTGTACCTCCAGCCAGAACTCGCCGATCCGGTCGGCCGTCAACTCCCCCTTGCGCCGTTCGGTATGAACCTTGCGCTCGAACTGGTAGAAGGCGATCTGGCGGACGACCGTGTTGATCATGTCCTCGACCTTCTGCGCCAGCATCGCCTTGCGTTCGCGGGGATCGGCGGTGCGGGCGAGCAGCGAACGGAAGGTCAGCATCTCGCCGAACACCGAGGCGGTTTCTGCGAGGGTGAGCGGCGTCGGCGCCATCAGCGCGCCCTGCCGACCGGCGAGGACCTGGTGGACGCCGTGGCCGAGTTCGTGGGCAAGCGTCATCACGTCGCGGGGCTTGCCCATGTAGTTGAGCAGCACGTAGGGGTGGGCGGAAGGTACCGTCGGGTGCGCGAAGGCGCCCGGCGCCTTGCCCGGCCGCACGGGTGCATCGATCCAGCGCTTGTCGAAGAAGGTCCGCGCGATATCCGCCATTTCCGGTGCGAACTGGTGATAGGCGGTAAGGACGGTATCTCTGGCCTCTTCCCATCTGATCGTCTGTCGCGGCGTCTCGGGCAGCGGCGCATTGCGATCCCAGTGGTTCAGGGCATCCATGCCGAGCCAACGCGCCTTCAACGCATAATAGCGGTGCGAAAGGCGCGGATACGCGTCGCGGACGGCTTCGACCATCGCGTCCACGACATGGCGTTCGACCCGGTTGGCCAGATGGCGCGAGTCCGCGATGTCGGCGAAACCGCGCCAGCGGTCGGAAATCTCCTTGTCCTTCGCCAGCGTATTGGTGATCAGCGCGAAGGTGCGGAGGTTCTTCTTGAACGTCGCCGCAAGCGCCTCGGCCGCACGCCGGCGTACGTCGCCGTCCGGGTGCTGGAGGAGGTTCAGCGCGGGTTCGAGCGAGAGCGTCTCGCCGTCGACCTCGAATCGGAGATCGGTCAGCGTCTCGTCGAACAACCGGTTCCAGGCGCTGCGGCCGGTGACTGACTTTTCGTGGAAAAGTTGTTCCACGCGGTCCTCGAGCTGGTACGGCTTGTCCTTTCTCAGGTCCAGGACCCATGGGCGGTAGCGGCCGAAGCCCGGGTCCCGATCGAGCGCGTCGGCGATCAGCGTGTCGTCGACGAGGTTGAGTTCGAGCGAGAAAAACAGCAGCCGCGCGCCTGCGTCGGTCATCTTTTCCTGGATGTCGCCGTAGAGCTTGGCGCGCTTCGGATCCGAGGTGTCGCCGGCGTAGATGAGGCCGGCGTAGGAGGCGATGCGGCCGATCAGTTCCTCGAGCGCTTCGAACTCGCGAAGCGCCGTGCCGAGTCCGCCGCCTTCCGGCCGCGCGGCCTCCGCCGCCAGCCGGCCTTTCCACCGGGTTTCGAAGGCCGCGGCCTCGCTCAGGGCTGCCTCGATGTCGCGGACGAGTTCCGGTGCCTCGATCCCCGGATAGAGATCGGCGAGGTCCCATTCCGGGAGCTGCCCGAAGTCGCCGGCGCTCGCCGCGGCGACTCCGGTTCGGGAACCGCGCGGCGCGGCGAAGGGTGCTGTCGCAATGGTTGGAATGGTCATGCCATGCCTTTCGCCGGGAGGGGAACCGGCGAGTCGCCCTGTCAAGGATTCGTTCACCGGCTTTCTTGAGCGCTTATTTAGAACCCTGTGCCACGTTGATCCAGACGGCAAATCCCCCGCGCGGCGAATACTCAGGATCCCGATGTCCGGTTCCATCCTCATCATCGACGATGATCCCGTTCAGCGGCGCCTGCTGGAAGCCGCCGTCAACCGGTTCGGCTACGAGGCGATCGTCGCCGACGGCGGCGAGGCTGCGCTCGAGCTGCTGGAACAGCCCCGCGGCGGCGACGCCGCGCTCGCCATCCTCGACCTCGTCATGCCGGGCATGGACGGCACGACCGTCCTGCGCACCATGCGCCAGCGCGGTCACGACCTGCCCGTCATCGTGCAGACCTCGCAGGGCGGAATAGAGACCGTGGTCGGCGCGATGCGCGCAGGGGCCTTCGATTTCGTCGTGAAACCGGCATCGCCCGACCGTCTGCTGGCCGCCATCACCAGCGCGCTGAAGGTCAAGGCGGTCGGCGACGAGGCGGCACGGCGCACGCGCCGGCCGGGCGGCGGCGTCATCACCTTCAAGGACATGATCACCCGGAGTCCGGCGATGGAGCGCGTCATCCGTCTCGGGCAGAAGGCGTCGTCGTCGTCCATCCCCATCCTCATCGAGGGCGAATCGGGCGTCGGCAAGGAGCTGGTGGCGCGCGCCATCCAGGGTTCGGGCGACCGCCGCTCGCGGCCGTTCGTCACCGTCAATTGCGGCGCCATTCCCGACAATCTCGTCGAAAGCATCCTCTTCGGCCACGAGAAAGGCGCCTTCACCGGCGCAACGGAGAAGCATACGGGCAAGTTCGTCGAGGCACACACGGGAACGCTGTTCCTCGACGAGGTCGGGGATCTGCCGCTCGACGTCCAGGTCAAGCTGCTGCGCGCCGTCCAGGACGGCGAGGTCGATCCGGTCGGCGCGCGCGCGACGGTCAAGGTCGACATCCGCCTGATCTCGGCGACCCACCGCAACCTGATCCAGCTGGTCAAGGACGGCCGGTTCCGCGAGGATCTGTTCTATCGGCTGAACGTCTTTCCGATCTTCGTGCCGCCGCTGCGCGACCGCCGCGACGATATACCCCACCTCGTCCGCCATTTCATCGGCAAGGCCGCCGGCGCCGGCGCGCCCCGCCGGGTCACTTCCATTTCCGCCGAGGCCCTGGCGATGCTGCAGGCCTACGACTGGCCGGGAAACATCCGCCAACTGGAGAACGCCGTGCTGCGCGCCGCGGTACTGTGCGACGGCAACATGCTGACGAGGGAGGATTTTCCGCAGATCCGCGCCGAGGTTGAAGGCATTTCGCTGTCCGCCGAGATCGCCTTGACGCCACCGCTCCAGGAAACGCCCGCCGACGGGGCTCCCGTCGCTGCCGCGTCGACGCCCTCCGCGACGCCCGACCGCGGTGCAGGTATGACGGAGACGGCGGCCGGACGCCATTTCGGCATCGTGCGGGCGCTCGACGATCGCGGCGAAGTGCGCACCCTCGCCGACATCGAACTCGAGATGATCAAGCTCGCCATCGAGCACTACCAGGGGCAGATGAGCGAAGTCGCGCGGCGGCTCGGAATCGGGCGGTCGACTCTCTACCGCAAGCTCAAGGAATACGGCATCGAACCGGAGGACGGCCGGGCGGAGCGGCTCGCGTCCTGACCGCGCGTCCGCTCGTTGCCGCTTTCGGGTTCATACCGCGTTTACCCTGTTGACCGGCGGAGCCTTTCCGCCCCCTATTTGCCATCCTGTTACCGCATTTCGGCTTCAATAAGCGGTGATTAACCATTAGGATCGATATTCGGATGTCTCATTTCTGAACATCCGGGCCATCAAATCCGGGGACAATGGCAGCCTGACAGGGCCTTTGATTTGATCACGATCGCAGACCGAAATCGCGGACGGCACGCGAAGCCAAAGGCCCGGTGGATTTGGCTTGCCGCCGCAATGTTCGCCCTCCACGCATTTGTCGGTTCTGCGCCGGCTGCCCAGGCCGAGACACGGTCCCTGAAGCTGATGTTCATCCACACCGGCGAGAAGGCCGAGATCACCTTCAAGCGCAACGGCAAATACGACCAGCAGGGCCTGGCCAAGCTGAACCAGTTCCTTCGCGACTGGCGCCGCAACGAGCCGACCAAGATGGACCCGCGGCTTTTCGACCTGGTCTGGGAAGCCTATCGCGCCACAGGCTCCGACAACTACATCAACGTCGTGTCCGCCTATCGCTCGCCGGCCACCAATTCGATGCTGCGAAGTCGGTCCAAGGGCGTGGCGGAAAAGAGCCAGCACATGCTCGGCGAGGCGATGGACTTCTTCATTCCCGGCGTTCCGCTGAAGAAGCTTCGCGAGATCGGCCTGAAGATGCAGGGCGGCGGCGTCGGTTACTATCCGACGTCCGGCTCGCCCTTCGTCCATTTCGACGTCGGCAACGTCCGTCACTGGCCGCGCATGAGCCGCCAGGAACTCGTTGCGGTGTTCCCGCAGGGCAAGACGCTGCACGTGCCGAGCGACGGCAAGCCGCTGCCGGGCTTCGAGCAGGCACTCGCTGCCTACGAAGCGCGCAAGAAGAGCGGTGCGACGGCGCTGGCCCTCGCGACC
>DUSC01000300.1 GCA_012842935.1 Hyphomicrobiales bacterium
CCGCCGCCAGAACCCGAACCCGAAGATCAAGGGATAGAGCTTTCGACATCGCCTGCCGGCCTCCGCTCCGGCAGGCAGCTTGAATCAGAACCAGACTGATTTGGGAATCCCGATTCAATCAGATCGGGCGATGCTCTAGACGTGTGTCCCGGAAACCAAGCATCCGTCGAGGTCGCAGAAGATCGCCGTGCAGCCGGCGACCGGCGCATCCGCGATGTCGCGTATCCTGATCGTCCTGCCGGCCACGCCCTGCTCCGTTCGCGATGGACACGCCGGACGGTATGACGCCGCGAGGCGCCCCTTCCGGCTTCGTTGTCCGCTTTGCTTCCCTGGGTTGACGGGCCTTCGCCCGGTCGCAGGGTCAGATTGGGCGCGCTCTGTGACACAGGCTTTACAGAAGAAAGCTAGGCTTTCTCCGGATCGAAGCTTCGCTTATGGATCGGAGGATTCCTTGGCTCTCTCCCTGAACCGAATCCGCGCCGTCAACGCCGTCGCCGCATCCGGCTCGTTCGCCGCCGCGGCGCGCCTGCTCGGCATATCCCAGCCGGCCGTCTCGCAGCATGTGAGGGCCTTGGAGAAGGAGTTCGGTCTGCGCCTGTTCCAGCGCCGCAACGGTGCGCTTCAGGCCACGCCGCTCTGCCTGGAACTGTGCGATGCGGCCGAGCGGCTGGCCGAGGCGGAAGGCGCGGCGACCCGCATTCTGACCCGCCAGAACGTCCTTGCCGGCGGGCACATTTCCATCGGACTGGGCAATTCCATGCCGGGGATGGCACTGATCGCCCTGTTCAACAAGCGCCACCCCACGGTCTCGATCTCGGTCGAAACCGGTTCCTTCGAGGAGATCACCAAGGCCGTGATTGCCCGGCGGGTCGATATCGGCGTGTTGCCCAACGTACCGGAGGACGGCCGCTTCCGCCAGGAACTCCTGGTCAGGCAGCAGGTCGTGGCCATCGTCAATGCAGACAGCCCGCTCGCCGCCGAGGAGTGCCTGAGCTGCAGTCAGCTGATGACGGTGCCGCTCATCTTCCGCACGCGCGGCTCCTCCACGCAGCGCATCGTCGACCGCGCCTTCCGTTCCGCGGGCCTCACGCCCGTGCCGCTCCTGACGCTGGACACGCGTGACGGGGTCTATGAGGCGGTGGCGAACGGGATCGGCGTCGGCTTCATGTGGCGCGAGGGCACGGGCCGTACCGACACGATCCGCCGCATACCGGTCCGGGAAATGGATCGGCTCTACGACGAGGTCGTCTTCATGCCGAGCGACGAGGCCGGAGCGGTCCGTGAGGCCTTCTTTGCGTCGGCCAGGGTTTTCGCCGGCACCCTCTGAGGCGCGATCCGGAACCTCGAGGGTGACGGACACGCCGCCGTCCCCTTCGTGACGCCGGCGCCGGGTTCCCGTCGCGTCCCGCCCCGGATTCGTCAGACCGTCCTGCGCCGTTCGAGTTCCGCGCGGATTTCGGCGCCGTGCTCGTCCAGCATCGGCGGTGGCAACACGGAGAGATCCGCCTGCCCGTCGAAGCTGTAGGGCGGCCTCACGGTCTTGAAAGGCCCCATCGTCGGGTGCTCCGACTCCACCGCAATGTGCAGATGCCGGGCCTGCGGATCCTCCAGCGCCTCGTCGGAATCGTAGGCCGGCGCATGCGGCACCTCGTTGGCGAGCAGCGCGTCGCACCAGGCCTGGCGGGTCCTCTCCGCGAAGACCGGCGTCAGGACGTCGATCAGCGCCTGCTGGTTGCGGATGCGCGCCGACCGTTCGGCAAAGCGCGGATCGGAGAGCAGTTCAGGCATGCCGGCGGCCGCCGCCAGGCCCTCCCAGAACTTCGGCGGCGACGAGAGGTGGATGGCGATCCATTTCCCGTCGGCGCAGGCAAAAGTGTAGGACTGCGACACCATGGGCCGGCTGAGGGGGCCCATAACCTCGCCGACGGAAAAATAGTGGGTGAAGCTGTCCAGGTTGAAGTGGCACATCGCCTCGAGCATCGAGATGTCGAGCCGGCGGCCCTTGCCGGTCTTCGTCCGCTCGAGCAGCGCGGCAACGATACCGAGCGCGGCGTAGTGGCCGGTCACGGCGTCGGCGATCGCCGGGCCGATGACGCGCGGCTTGACCGGCGGGGTGAGCAGACGCAGATAGCCGCTCGCCGCCTGCGCCACCGTGTCGTAGGCCGGGCGCTCGCGCGCCGGGCCGGTCTGGCCGAAGCCGGAAATGGCGCAGTAGACGAGACCCCCGTTGATGCGGCCGAGTTCGTCGGCGCCGGCGCCGAGCTTTTCCGCCACGCCCGGGCGGAAGTTCTGGATGAACACGTCGGCGCCGCGGATGAGGTCGTGGAACACGGCGCGGTCGTCGGGCTTCGTCGTGTCCAGCGCGATCGAGCGCTTGTTGCGGTTGTAGGTCTGGAAATGCGGAGAATAGAGGCCGCCCTCGAAGGCGCGGAACGGGTCGCCGGTATCCGGCTTCTCCACCTTGATCACGTCGGCGCCGAGATCGGCGAGGTGCATGCCGGCCGCCGGGCCGGTGATGTAGGTTCCCATCTCGATGACGCGGAAGTCCTTGAGAATCTTGGTCATGGCGTCACCCCGCCCGGTCCGCGGCGGCCGGCCCGTCATAGGCGATGGCACGGTCGGCCTCGTGCGACAGGATGAAGCCGATCGAGCGCTGCGATTCCTCGTGGAGATGGGCGACGAGGCCGGCCGCGCGTGCCAGAAGCGGAATGCCCTTCATGGCCCCGATCGGCCAGCCGGCATCCAGCATCAGCGCCGGGATGGCGCCCGAGACGTTGATCGGCAGCGGCCGTTTCATCACCTCCGGCGCGATGCGGCCGAGCGTGCGCAGGCACGCCACCGCCTCGCCGGAAACGCCGCGCTCGTCGGCGAAGGCAAGCAGCGCGTTGGCACGGGGATCGCCCCCGCTGTGCTGCGGGTGGCCGAGGCCGGGCACCTTGCCGCGCCGTGCCTTGAGCTCGTCGAGGGCGGCCCCGATCGCGCTTTCGAGGTCGGCCCCCGGCCGGCGGCTCGCCTCGAGGACATCGGCGATGAACCGGCCGGCCGTCTCCGTGCTGCCCGCCACGACCGTGCCCATGCCGAGCAGCCCGGCCGACATGGCGCCCTGCCACGCTTCGGGCGCGGCGGCGAGGGTCATGCGCGCCGCCTGTACGCTCGGCACCAGCCCATGCTCGGCGATCGCCACGAGACAGGCATTGGTCACGTCGCGCTGCAGGTCGGTCGGCAGCTCGCCGACCACCAGCAGCCAGAAATAGTCGGTGAAGCCGATCCGGCCGATCAGGTCGCGGCACAGGTCGAAGCCGCGGATCGTGATCGAGTGCGCGTCCGATGTCGCAATGGCGGTAAAGGCGCCGTCCAGTTTGCCGATACGCATGATCCCAACCCAGTTGTTTTTCGCATTGCGAAATATTTTTCCGGTATTGAAAGTAGCGGCCACCTCCATCCTTCTGTCAAGCTCGCCCGGCTCGCCGACGCGCGCGGCGTCCCGGCGCTCGTCCACGGGATCGACACGCGCGCCGGCGCCACCGCGTGCTGCAGTCACGGCCCGTCCTGTCTGGCGAACGCGCCGGGAAAGGCGCACGGCGGCTGGACGGCTCGAGTCCCTGCCCCTTCCTGGAAAACGGCCTGCAGGCCGGGCAACCGCGGCTGGAGCGGGAGCCGGACGCCATGTTAAGGTTCCGTCTCGTGCTGGCGCCGGAAGGCAGACCGGCCGCCGGTCGGGGAATTCCTGATGCTCGAAGACAATCCGGGGAGTTCGCGCCCGGCCGAATTCGTCGAGGCGCTGGCCAAGGGTCTGCTCATCCTCGAGAGTTTCGATGCGCAGCATCCGGAGATGACCCTGAGCGAGGTCGCCCGGCGTGTGGGGCTGAGCCCGGCCGCGGCACGCCGCGGCCTGCTGACCCTCCGGGCCATGGGCTATGTGGGCCAGACCGGCAAGCGCTTCCACCTGCGCCCCAAGGTGATGAGCCTGGGTTCTGCCTTCTATTTCTCGGCGCGCGTCGACGAGGTCCTTCAGCCGGAGCTCCGCCGGATCGTCGGCACCTTCGGCGACGCCTCCTCGGTGGCGACGCTGGAGGGCCGCGACGTGCTCTACATCGCGCACTACTCGGAGCAGCGCGCCCGGCGACCGACCGCGGTCGTCGGCGCCCGCTATCCGGCCCACGCCACCTCGCTCGGCCGCGTGCTGCTCGCCGGGCTGCCCGAAGCCGATTTCGACCGCTACATGTGCGCGGTCGAGCCGGTGAAGCTCACCCGCATGACGGTCGTCGACAAGAACGAAATCCGCGCCATCGTCGAGGAAGTGCGGGAGAAGGGCTACGCCACCGCCGTCGACCAGCTCGACTACGGCATCACCGCGCTCGCCGTGCCGATCCGCGGGTCATCGGGCCGCACGATCGCCGCACTCAACTCGTCCGGCTACAGCGGCGTCGTCACGGCGGAGGACCTGGTGGCCAGGCGGCTGCAGGAGCTGCGCCTCGCGGCCGGCCGTCTTTCTCTGACCCTGTCTCGCTATCCGGTGCTGGAATCGATCATCGGCATGCGATAGCCCCTTCGATCCGTCCCTGCCCGTTGGGCCGGCATGCGTCGTCCGCCGGTCTCGGTCCGAGAGGCTGCAGGGACGGAACACCGCTTTCCGCGAAGAGATCGCCGGCCCGGCGGCGCGGTGAAGGCGGCTGACCGCGTCGGGACGACGATGCCCGGCGGCGCGGCAGCGTCCTGCGTCAGGTTTCGCGACGCCTGCGTCGGCGTGCTGGCCGTCATGCCCGCACGGTTCGCCGCCGGTGTCACGACCGTCATGGACGTGGCGCAGATCCGACTGTCGCCGGAACGTTCCTCCGCCGTCGTCACCGCGGCGGCGCAAGCCGCCCGCCGCTCCGATTTTGGCCTGTACAAGGCCGCCACCCGCATGGTCTGACTTGTCGTGGCGGCCATTGCCCTGCGCAGGCGGGCGGCCGCCGTCGCGAAGAGCCTGGCGAGACGAGCGCGCATGACCCCGGTTGAACCGCCGCCGACACCGCCTGTGCCGCCGGGAGCGGTGACGGGATATTTCAGCGCGCGGTGGACCGGTCGGATACCGGTCGCCACGCTGTTCTGGCGCGACATGGTCGTCGTCGGCACGACGGTCAACATCGCAGCGACGCTCACGGCGGTTCTCCTCCTCGCGCTCGAGGCTCCGGCGGTGCTGGCGGTGGCGGTCCATTTCGCGCCGGTTCCCTGGAACGTCTTGCTCTTCGCGTCGGTATGGCGCGCCACCGCGCGTCTCCGGCCCGCCTCCGCCTTCGCCTGGCAATCGGCGGCCGCGCTCTGGCTGGTGCTGGCCGTGGTTTCCTGAATCGCAGGAACGCCCCGAGAACCGGAGGCGCGCCGAGAAGAACGGTCCTTCCTTCGCGTGTCGCCGTTACGGAAGGTCACTCGGCCGGGTCGCACGGGGAAAGGACGGCCGGCGAGGCCGTTAGGGCCGCGTTAACCACTGCAGGTTACGGTAACGTTCATACAAGATCGTCCAAATGAGGGGATGGCGATGTATCGCGGCCTTCGAAACGCTCTCGCGCATTCCCTCCTGTGACCCGGCCGTCGATCGGCAACGCCGGCGCGGATTCGGCACCGGGCGCCGCGTGTTGTTCCCTTCGCTTCGCAGCCGGCCGAGATTTCCTGGGGGATTCCAGCCATGAACGCACATAGAACCGAGGTTGCGGCAGCATCGCCGAGAACCGGAAGCCCGGTTTTCGGCCGCTTTTCCATGAGCGTCAGGACGAGTCTGCTCGTCATCCTGTCGCTGTTCGTCACTGGTCTCCTGAGCCTCGCCGCGCTCAACCTCAATACCGCCTGGACGCAGATGACGGCGGCCCAGGCGATGCGCGCCAACAACGACGTCGGCAACCTTTTCCTCGACAGCGCCGGCAGCCTCGCCGCCGAACGCGGCGCCACCAACGCCGCCCTGGGTTCCAGCGCCGTCATCGACGAACAGAAGCGTTCGCAGATCGCCGAGCTGCGCCGGAAGGCGGACGACGCCCTCGCCGGCGCGCTGGCGGCGATCGAAGCCCAGGCCGACTTCAACGGCCGCTCCGCCCTCCTCGCCAGGGTTCGGGCCGATCACGACGCCGTCGTCGCGCTGCGCCGCGACGTCGATACGCAACTGGCCCGCTCCGGCCTCGAACGCGACGCGGCCGTCGTCGGCAAATGGGTGCCCACGGCGACCGCCCTGATCATGTCGTCGCAGAAGCTGCGCACCGCCGCCCAGATTGTCCCGGCCTCGGCGCTGGCGCGCACGCAGATCATGCTCGATCTCAAGCACGCGACATGGGTGATGAGCGAATATGCCGGCCGCGAGCGCGCGACGATCGGCGGCCTGATAGCGCGAGGCGCCAACATCGATTCCGGCACGCTGGCCCGTCTCGCCGAGTTCCGCGGCCGGCTCGAGCAGGCCTGGAACTCGATCGAGACCTACGCCGCCCGCGAGTCCGCCAATCCGCTGGTGCTGCCGGCGGTCGCTGCGGCACGTGCCGAGTTCTTCGGCACCTACCAGGGCGTCCGCGACAGCGTCTACGCGGCCGGCAGCAAGGGCCTGCCCTACCCGGTCAACACCGAACAATGGATCGCCGCGGCCACCAAGGGCATCGACAGCCTCCTAGAGCGACTTCGATGAACGCAGAGTCGGTTTGAGGATTCACGCGGGCGGCCTTGTCTGATTCACTGGTCCTGGTGATTTGCCAGGAGGTGATGATGACGAGGAGCCTGAGCGGAGACCTTCGGGGTCGAGTGATTGCG
>DUSC01000301.1 GCA_012842935.1 Hyphomicrobiales bacterium
ACCGTCGACGGCCTCTGGAACGCCATCGGCCGCATCATCGACCTCTTCACCCCGGCAGAATGCCGAAACTACTTCGCTGCCGCAGGTTACGATGCAACGTGATGGGATTCGGCTCTAGTTTTGACACAATAGGCATGTTACTGCTCATCTCGCGTTCGCCCGGACGGTCGGGCCGGGCTGGGGCTGCAGAGGAAAGAGGATTGCAATGCGTATCGTGTCTGGCGCGCTGGCCGCCGTACTCCTGTTCGCCACGAGCGCCTTCGCCGCCGAGGCCGAAGGCCGGATCAAGGCAATCGACCGCGACAACTCGACGATCACACTCGACGACGGCAAGTCCTACAAGCTGCCGGGCGAGTTCGACGTCGACCAGTTGAAGGAAGGCATGGAGATCCTGCTCGCCTACGACAAGGTCGGCGGAGAGAATCTGATCACCGACATGGAGCTTTCCGAATAGCCGGCAGCACTGCCGGTCAGCTTGACGGGGCTTGCCCTCCGAGCCACACCAAAGCGCCGTCCTCGATGCGCAAGATCCGGTCCTGGGGAACGTCCATCATGGCGCATTCCTCCGGCGAAAGGCCGCCGACGATGCGGAAAACCGCTCGGACGACGCCACCATGGGCGACGCAAACGGTGGGACGGTCGAGCGTTTCCAGCCAGTCCGACACGCGCAGGGCCAGCGTGGCATAGGTTTCCGCGCCCGCGCCGGGCGGCAGGAAGTTCCATTTGTCCACGGAGCGCCGGGCGCGCGAGCCGGGTTGGCGCACTTCGAGTTCGGGATAGGTGAAGCCCTGCCAGTCGCCGAAATGGATCTCCTTCAGCCGATCATCGGTGCGATAGTCGGTGGGATCGAGGCCCATGGCCGCGCGAATGCGCTCCATGGTCTCGCGGGTCCTGCGCAGGGGGCTGGCCACGAAGTCGAAGCGCTGGGCATCATCGACGATAGTGGCCAGCAATTCGCCGTTCGCCGTCGCCTGCCGGCGACCGACATCGTTGATGTCAGTGTCCGCCTGGCCTTGCAGGCGCCTCTCGACGTTCCAGTCGGTCTGGCCGTGTCGAACCAGATAGACGAGCGGGAGCGTGCCCATCGGCCGCAATATCCCTGTCAGAGAGCAGGCGACGCTATTCCTTGACCACCGACAAGTCGGGCGCGTCTACCGACTTCATGCCGACGACGTGATAACCGGAATCGACGTGGTGCACCTCGCCGGTCACGCCCCGAGACAGGTCGGACAGCAGATAGAGCCCGGCGTCGCCGACTTCCTCGATGGTCACGGTCCGCTTGAGCGGGGCGTTGTACTCGTTCCATTTCAGGATGTAGCGGAAGTCGCCGATGCCGGAAGCGGCAAGCGTCTTGATCGGGCCGGCGGAGATGGCGTTCACGCGGATCCTCGAACCGCCGAGGTCGACGGCGAGGTAGCGGACGCTCGCCTCGAGGGCCGCCTTGGCGACGCCCATGACATTGTAGTGAGGCATCACCTTCTCGGCGCCGTAATAGGTCAGCGTCACCAGAGAGCCGCCATTGGGCATGATGGCCTCGGCGCGCTTGGCGATCGTCGTGAAGGAATAGACGGAGATGTCCATGGTGCGCAGGAAATTCTCCCGCGAGGTCTCGATATAGCGGCCGTCGAGTTCTTCCTTGTCGGAAAAAGCGATGGCGTGGACGAGAAAGTCGATCGTTCCGAACGCCTTCTCGACGTTGGCGAAGACGGCGTCGAGCGACTCGGGCTCGGTGACGTCACAATGACCGGCGATGTACGCGCCGAGTTCGGCGGCGAGCGGCTCGACGCGCTTCCTGAACGCCTCGCCCTGGTAGGTCAGCGCGACCTTCGCGCCCTCGTCGGCGCAAGCCTTGGCGATACCCCAGGCGATGGACCGGTTGTTGGCGACGCCAAGAATGAGCCCGCGTTTGCCGGCCATCAGGCCGCTGCCGTTCGCCATGTGGACGCTCTCCCTGACCTGTCGTGCACGAACGCCGTATCGCACAGGCCATGACCGCCTTCAAGCCGGAGCCGCAGGACGGTTTCTAGGTGCTTCTGCGCCGCATCATCGCCTCGAGTTCGGGATCGGCGTCGGGCAACATGATGCGTACGTGAACGTAGAGGTCGCCGTGGCCACCCGCCTTCTCCGGCAGGCCCTTGCCGCGCAGGCGCAGGACCTTGTCCGAGCTCGACCAGGCCGGCACGTTGACCGCCAGCTTTCCGCTGGGAGTCTCGACCGGAAGCTTGGCGCCGAGCACGGCGTCACGCAGCGAAACAGGCAGGTCGACGTGCAGGTCGCGGCCTTCCACCGTGTAACGGGGATGCCTGCGGAAGCGGATCTTGACCAGCGCATCGCCGGCACCGCCGGGGCCGGCCTCGCCCTGGCCCTTCAGCCGGATCGTCTGACCGTCCTCCACGTAGTGCGGAAGCTTGACCGCCAGCTTGCGGCCATCGGGAAAGACCGCTGTGACCTTGGCCGCCGCGGCAACTTCCTCGATCGTGACGTCGAGCGTGGCGTTGAGGTCGGCGCCGGCCGGCGGACGAGCACGACCGCCCGCCGCGCCGCGCTGCTGCGAGAAGGCGTGTCCGAAGAGATCGCCGAAGATGTCGCTGGCGTCAAATCCGCCGGGGCCTGCGGAGCGGAACTCGAAACGCGTACCGCCAGGACCGGCCTGGCTGCGCCTGAATCCGGCGAACGGGTCGCCGCCTGCAGCATTTTCGAAGCCGTGGAAGCGCTGTTTGCCCTCAGCGTCGATCTCGCCGCGGTCGAAGGCGCTGCGCTTCTTCTCGTCGCCGACGATCTCGTACGCCTGACCTATCGCCGCGAAGCGGTCTTTGGCCTTGGCGTCGTTCGGATTCTGGTCCGGATGGTACTTCTTGGCGAGCTTGCGGTAGGCCGCCTTGATATCTTTCGCCGAGGCGTTCCTGGCAACGCCCAGCACCTCATAGGGATCGCGCATGCCGTTTTCTGCAGAAAGGGTGGATTCTTCGCTGATTATATGCGGTCAGCTAGGAACAAATTCCAGTACCCAAAACACCCGCCGCCGCCTTTTTGCTAGCCGGATCAACCTTCCTGGAACGAGCTGACCTGCCACAGGTCGCCGACGACCCGGCAGATCTCGCCGGTGTAGCGCTTGACCCCGTCGAAACTCTCCCGTGAAGTGACGAAGCGACGGCACGGCATGTCTTTCCGCATGGTCTCGACCAGGGCGATCACCGAGCCGCGCGAACCGGTGCGGTCGTTCGCCCAGGCAAGTCCCGACTTGCGCACCGACGCGGGATCGGCCGAGGAAACCGCGTCGCGGATCGTGAACTGGTCTGAAAGGAGTATGTCGTTCGGCTGCAGCGCCGCCGGAGCCACGGATCCGGTGACGGCTCCCTCGTCCACCGCCGCCTTGCGCAGATCGATGCCGCCGGCGCAACCCGCAAGGACAACGGCAAGCGCCTGGGCTGCGAGCAGAAACAGCGGTTTGCCAGGGCGGCGGGTGAACGGGCTGCCGCCGCAGCGTTCCGAGCCTTGCGTTTCATGCGGCAATCGGCCATCTCCCGCATCGGCTTCACAGTGCGAGCGTCGACTATGGGCGAAACAGGGTTAACAAGCGGTGACTTCACCGAAAGCAACGAGCCCTTCCGCCTGTTTGGCGAATGGCTGGCCGACGCGACGGAGCACGAGCCGAACGACCCGAACGCGGTAGCGCTGGCAACCGTCGACGAGGACGGACTGCCGAACGTGCGCATGGTGCTCCTGAAGGGCTTCGACGCGGCGGGCTTCGTCTTCTACACGAATTTCGAGAGCGCAAAAGGTAGCGAGATCCTGGGGCAGCGCAAGGCCGCGATGTGCTTCCACTGGAAGTCGCTGCGCCGGCAGGTGAGACTGCGCGGGATCGTCGAGATCGTCGGCGACGCGGAAGCCGACGCCTATTTCGCCTCGCGGCCGCGCGGCAGCCGGATCGGCGCCTGGGCCTCGAAGCAGTCACGGCCACTGGAAGGCCGCTTCGCGCTGGAACGCGCGGTCGCGGAATATGCCGCCCGTTTCGCTATCGGCGAGATCCCGCGTCCGCCCTACTGGTCGGGCTTCCGCATCGTGCCGAAGACAATCGAATTCTGGCACGACCGTCCGTTCCGGCTGCACGACCGCATCGTCTTCTCGCGCCGGGACGACGGCGGTTGGGACAGGACGCGCCTGTTCCCGTGATCCGACGCCTCACGCGGCGAAGAAGGCCGGGTGCTCGACCGCCAGTTTCGGCAGCGAGATGAGGATTTCCGACAGGTGCTCGCGCATCGCGCGCTCCGCGCGCTCGGGCGAATGCGCGGCGATCGCCGCGACGATCGCCCGGTGCTGCTCGATGATGATGTCGAGCGGGGTCGCCTGTGGCAGCGACAGGTAGCGGACGCGGTCCATCTGCGCCTTCAGTCCCTCGATGACCCGCCATGCGTCGACGCAGTCGGCGCTGCGGGCGATCGCCTGATGAAAAGCTTCGTCGAGCCTCAGGAAGGCGACGTTGTCACCGCTTTTCGCCACGGCCTGCTGCTCGCCGACCAGCGACTCCATGCCGGCGACATCGGCGGCGGCCGCGTCGATCGCCGCCTTGCGCACGATCGCGACCTCGATCGCCTCGCGCAGGAAGCGTGCGTTCTCGACGTCGCGCCTGGAGATAAGACGCACGAAGGTGCCGCGCTGCGGTCGGATCTCGACCAGACCCGCCTCGGCGAGCTTGATGAAGGCTTCGCGCACGGGCTGTCGGGAAACGCCGAGCTGGCGCGCGATCTCGGCCTCGGACAGCGGATTGCCGGGGCGAAACTGCAACTGCACGATCGCCTGGCGCACGGTCTCGTAGACCCGGCTGCCGATGGTGGCCTGGCGCAGCGACCGGCTGTCGGCGGCGAGCGCCGGGAGTTCGTAGTCAAGCGTCATGTTGACAGTCATATACTACCATACTAGCCTACTGAAAGCGGCAATCTCGATTTTCGGTCCGCGTTCTGGGAGGAACACATGAAGCACACGTCATTGATGGCGTTCTTGGTCGGAGCCGTAGCGCTCTTTTCTGCGACTGCCTATGCGGCAGACCACACGCTGAGCATCAACACCGCCCTTAACACCAACGATCCTCTGTACAAAGGGCTGGAGAGTTTCCGCGACGCGGTGGCCGAGCGGTCCAAGGGCGCGATCGAGGTGAAGCTGTTTCCGAACTCGCAGCTCGGACCCGACGAGGACGTGCTGGAGCAAGCCCGCGCCGGCGCCCCGGTCGCGGTGGTCGTCGACGGCGTCCGCCTCGCCGTCTTCCAGAAGGAGTTCGGCGTGCTCGGCGCACCGTACCTGGCGACCGGCTACACCGGCATCCGCAAGGTCGTCACCTCGCCGCTGTTCGAGGAGTGGGTGAAGAAGCTGCACGATGCGTCGGGTCACCAGGTGCTGTCGTTCAACTGGTGGCAGGGCGAGCGCGAGTTGTGGACCAACAAGCCGATCACCAAGCCCGAGGACCTCGCCGGCATCCGCATGCGCACGCCGGGCGCGCCCGTCTGGGTCGAGACCGTGAAGGCGATGGGCGCCACGCCGACGCCGATGCCCTATGCCGAAGTCTACTCGGCTCTGCAGCAGAACGTCATCGACGCCGTCGAGGCGCAGCTTCCCGCCGGGCGCGGCTCGAAGCTCTTCGAGGTCACAAAACACCTCACCAAGACGCACCACATCAACCTGATCACCGGCCTCGTCACCAGCGCCGGCTGGTTCGACAGCCTGCCGGCCGAGCTGCAGACGATCCTGCGCGAGGAGGCTCTGAAGGCCGGCGACGTCGCCTCACACGGCACCGAGGACTCTCTCGCCAAGATCGAGGAAGAGCTGAAGGCGGCCGGCATGACCGTCGCAGAACCAGACCTCGCGCCGTTCCGCGCCGCGACGGCCGGCGTCTATGATACGCTGGGCTACGGCGAACTGCGCGACACGCTGCAGAAGATCGCCGCCGAATAACACCGGCCAACCCGCGGGCGCGCTGTCACGCGCGCCCGCCCTCGCCCATTGGGGAGCGGCGCATGCTCAAACGGCTCGCCCAGATCGAATTCCTCGTCGCCTCGCTGCTGCTCGGCATCATCGTCGTCCTCGTTTTCGCCGCGGCAATCATGCGCTTCTTCGGCCATCCGCTGATCTGGTCGGTCGACATGGCGCAGCTCCTGTTCATCTGGCTGTGCTTCTTCGGCGCCACAAGAGCGATGCGCGAGAAGGGCCATCTCGGAATCGACATCCTCGTACGCCACCTTCCGCCCCCGCTGAGGCTGCGTCTGGAGGTCGTCCTGACGCTGCTCGTGCTCGTCTTCCTCGGCCTGCTCGCCTACGAGGGCTACCGGCTGACCATGCTCAACCGCCAGCGGCTGTTCGGCGACAGCGGCCTCTCCTATGCCTGGGTGACGGCCTCGGTCCCGATCGGCTGCCTGATGATCGGCGCCGCACTGATCAACAATCTGCTGCGCGCCGTCGCCGCAACGCGCGGCGGCGACGTCCAGTTCGTCTATTCACGCGTCGACGGCGACGCCCAGCCCGCCTCGGAGTTGTGACGTGGCGCTGCTCACGATCGTCTTCTTCGTCCTGATGTTTCTCGGCCTGCCGGTTGCCTTCGCGATCGGCATCTCGGGCTTCGTCTTCTTCGCCACCGACCCGACCATGCCGATGTCGATCGGCGTGCAGAAGATTGCCACGATGAGCCAGAGCTTCCCGCTGCTCGCCGTGCCCTTCTTCGTCTTCGCCGGCCACCTGATGAACGAGAGCGGCATCACCGACCGCCTGTTCCGCTTCTCCCACGTCGCCGTGGGATGGATGGCGGGCGGACTCGCCCAGGTGGCGATCGTGCTGTCGACCGTGATGGGCGGCGTCTCGGGGTCGGCGGTCGCCGACGCCGCGATGGAGGCGCGCATCCTCGGCCCGACCATGGTGGCCAAAGGCTACGGCAAGGGCTTTTCTGCCGCGGCGATTGCGGTCGGCTCGCTGATCACCGCGACCATACCGCCGTCGATCGGGCTGATCCTCTACGGCTACATCGGCAATGTCTCGATCGGGCGGCTGTTCGTCGCCGGCATCATGCCCGGCCTGTTGATGATGGTCGCCCTGATGACGACCACCTACGTCATCGCCAGGCGGCGCAACTACGTCGTCACCGACAGCGAGCGGCCGACGGTGAGGGCACTGCTGGCAGCGACCTGGGGGGCGAAGTGGGCGCTGTTCTTCCCCATCGCGCTGGTGCTGACCATCCGCGGCGGCTTCTTCACCCCCTCGGAAGTCGGCGCGTTCGCTGTTGTCTACGCCGTCCTCGTCGGCTTCCTCGCCCACCGCGAACTCGACTTCGAGAAGGTGAAGCGGGCCTTCGCCCACGCCATCTCGGATATCGGCCTGATCATGATCATCATCCTGATGTCGGGCATGGTCGGCTTCGCCATCATCTACCTGCAGGTTCCGCAAGGCATCTCCGAATGGATGCTGACCGGTGTCGAGGAGCCGCACCTGATCGTGCTCCTCATCCTGTTCTTCCTGCTCGTCGCCGGCTGTTTCATCGAGAGCACCGTGCTGGTCCTGCTGCTCACCCCGATCTTCGTCCCGATCGTCACCCAGATCGGCATCGATCCGGTGCATTTCGGAATCCTGATGATGTCGATCGTGACGCTGGGCGGGATGACGCCGCCGGTCGGCGTGGCGATGTTCGCGGTCTGCTCGCTGATGAACGTGCGGATCGAGGAATATACCGTCGAGGCGCTGCCGTTCATCGCCACGATCGTCGGCCTGATCATGGTCCTGCTGTTCTTGCCCAGTCTCGTGCTTTGGCTCCCCAACCTCGCCTTCGGCTGACTACGAGCACCATGCGGAGCCTCCAATGAGACAGACGTGGCGATGGTTCGGGCCGGTCGACAAGGTGACGATCGCCGACGCGCGCCAGGCCGGCGCGGAGGGGATCGTCTCGGCGTTGCACCACGTGCCCTACGGCGCCGTGTGGACGCGCGCCGAGATCGACCGGCGCAAGCAGGAGGTGGCGAGGACGGCAGACGGCGCCCCCAGCGGGCTCGCCTGGGAGGTGGTCGAGAGCCTGCCGGTGTCGGAAGCGATCAAGACTCAGACCGGCGACTGGCGGGAGCACATCGCCAACTACCGGACGTCTCTGGAAAACCTCGCCGCCGAAGGTCTCGAGGTCGTCTGCTACAACTTCATGCCGGTGCTCGACTGGACGCGTACCGACCTCGCCTGGCGGGTCGGCCACGGCGGCACGACCATGCGCTTCGACCTCGTCGACTTCGTCGTCTTCGACCTCCACATCCTGAAGCGACCGGGCGCCGTGGTGGACTTCGACGCCGCGCTGCTGGACGAGGCGGCGCGGCGCCACGCGACAATGGGCGATGCGGCGTTGGCGCGGCTCGGGCGCAGCGTCAACGCCGGCCTTCCAGGGGCCGCCGAGACCGCGTCGCTGGAAGACCTGCGCGCGCAATTGCAGCGCTACGCCGCGATCGATGCCGACCGGTTGCGCCGCTGCTTCGTCGATTTCCTGTCCGAGGTCGTACCGACCGCGGAGCGTCTCGGCCTGAGGCTCTGCTGCCATCCGGACGATCCGCCCTTCCCGCTGATGGGCCTGCCGCGCATCATGTCGACGGAAGACGACTACCGCTACATCCTTTCGGCCGTCGATAGCCCCGCCAACGGCATGACCTTCTGCACGGGCTCGCTCGGCGCCCGCCACGACAACGACCTGCCGGGGATGGTCCGGCGGTTCGCCGACCGCATCCACTTCGTCCATCTGCGCAACGTATGCAAGGAAGGGACGGCGACGCCTTGCTCCTTCTACGAGGACGAACACCTCGCCGGCGACGCCGACATGGTGGCGATCATCGACGCACTGCTCGACGAGGAGGCCCGGCGGCGGCGGGTGGGCCGTGGCGATGCGACCATCCCGATGCGTCCCGACCACGGCCAAGACATCCTCGACGACCTGAAGCGCGGCGCGCAACCCGGCTATCCGGCGATCGGGCGGCTCAAGGGGCTGGCCGAATTGCGCGGCGTGGAAAAGGCGCTGGCGGCGGTGAAGACCCGGTAAGCCTCAGCCCTTCTTGCGCGACATGAAGGCGACGAAGGCGGCCCGCGCCTCATCGGACTTCAGCCGGGCGCGGAAATGCTCGCCCTCCTCGCGGATGCGGGCGACGAGCGGCGCCCGGTCACCGCGCATCAGGTCGCGGGCAATCCTCAGCGCCTCCGGCGGCTTTCCGGCGATTTCGCCGGCAGCGGCGAGGACCGCGGATTCCAGCCCGTCCTCGTCGACTACCGCGTAGATCAGTCCGGCCGCCTTTGCCCGCTCCGCGGAAAAGCCCTCACCGAGGCCGAGCAGGGCAAATGCCTGCTGGCGGCCGAGAACCTGCGGCGCAAGCAGGCTGGAGCCGGCCTCCGGGACCAGGCCGAGATCGACGAAGGGCGTGCGGAACACCGTTCGCGGCGTGGCGAAGGTCAGGTCGCAATGCAGGTTGATCGTCGTGCCGATGCCGACCGCGATGCCGTCGACGCCCGAAACGATCGGCTTCCTGGAAAGGGCGAGCGCCTGGAGGAAATCCCAGACCTCGGTCCCGCCCTCGCCGCCCTGGGCGACTGCCATGAAGTCGGAAAGGTCGTTGCCGGAGGAAAATGCGCCCGGCACGCCGAGGAAGACGTGAGCGCGGACCGCGGCGTCCGCATCGCCGTCGACCAGCGCTGCGGCCATCGTCGCGTACATCACCCGGGTGATGGCGTTCTTCTTGTCGGGGCGGTTCATGCGGATGACCTGGATCGCGCCCCTGCGTTCGACAACGACGTGATCGGTCACGATCCCCTCCCCCGTTTTCTCTGACCGGCTCAGCCGGCGACCAGCGCCGCGCCGGCGGCGGCGAGGCTGTCGGCGCCCTCGACGACGCGTTCCTTCAGCGCCCGGCTTTCGCCGACCATGTTGTCGGCGAAGAACCGGCAGAGCGCGATCCGCTCCGGCGAGGAGCCGGCCAGCGCGCCGCGGGCGAGATAGGCTCCTCCGGCTGCCAGGGCGAACAGGCGCAGATAGGGTGTGGCGCCGGCGAGCGCGGTCTCCATGCGGCCATCAGCCGTCGCCGCCTGGAGGAAGCGGGTTGCCTCCTCCAGATCCTCGAGCGCGGCGGCGAGCTTGGCCGGCGCCCGGCCGAGATCGACGGCATTGAAACCGCGCAACGCCTCCACCATCGCCTTCAGCTCGGCGATGTAGCCGTGGACGTGCTGTCCGCCCGACTGCGGCAGCTTGCGCGTCACCAGGTCGATCGCCTGGATGCCGTTGGTGCCTTCGTAGATCGGCGCGATGCGCGCGTCGCGCAGGAGCGAAGCCGCGCCGGTTTCCTCGATGAAGCCCATGCCGCCGTGGATCTGGATACCCATGGACGCGGCCTCGACGCCGATGTCGGTTGCATAGGCCTTGGCGATCGGGGTGAGGAGGTTGGCGCGCTCCTGCCAGTGGACCGCGCGGCTTCCGTCGGCGGCGCGGGCCATGTCGATGGCGTGTGCGCAGGCATAGGCGATGGCACGAGAGGTCGCGGTCATCGCCTTCATCGTGAGCAGCGTGCGCTTGACATCGGCGTGGTGGACGATCGGCGCCATGCCCTCGCCGGCGTAGGAGGCCGCCCTGCCCTGGCGTCGCTCGTTGGCGAAGCCAATCGCTTTCTGCGTCGCCATCTCGGCAATCGCCACACCCTGCATGCCGACCGCAAGGCGGGCGTTGTTCATCATCGTGAACATGCAGGCCAACCCGCGGTTTTCCTCGCCCACCAGCCAGCCGATGGCTCCGGGCGCCATACCGTCGACGAAGCCGTCGCCGTAGATCATGGTGCAGGTCGGCGAGGCGTGGATGCCGAGCTTGTGCTCGATCGAGACGCAATGCACGTCGTTGCGCGCGCCGAGCGACCCGTCCTCCTCGACGAAATACTTCGGCACGAGAAACAGCGAGATGCCGCGCGTCCCGGCCGGCGCGTCGGGCAGGCGCGCCAGAACGAGGTGGACGATGTTGTCGGTGAAATCGTGCTCGCCGTAGGTAATGAAGATCTTCTGGCCGAAGATGCGGTAGGTGCCGTCGCCGACCGGTTCGGCACGGGCGCGCAGTGCGTTGAGATCCGAGCCGGCCTGCGGCTCGGTCAGGTTCATCGTGCCCATCCACTCGCCGGAAACGAGCTTTTCAAGATACTTCGCCTTGAGATCGTCGGACGCGTGTTTCTCGATAGCCTCGGCGGCGCCCATCGTCAGCGTCGGCCCCAACGCGAACGCCATCGAGCCGGAGTTCCACATCTCCAGCGCGGCGACGCCGAGCATCATCGGCAGCCCCTGCCCGCCGAATTCGAGCGGACCCGAAACCGCGTTCCAGCCGCCCTCGATCCAGCGGCGGTAGGCTTCCTTCCAGCCGGGCGGCGTAGTGACGGCTCCGTCCTTCAGGACCGAACCCACCTCGTCGCCGATCTTGTAGAGCGGCGCGATTTCCTCGGCGGCGAAGCGCCCGGCCTCGCGAAGGACGGCATCGACAAGGTCGTCGGAAAGATCGGGAAACACGCCGGCGTCGATCGCCGCCTGGAGTCCGACAACATGCCTGAGGGTGAAGGCGATTTCGTCGACTGGAGCGCGGTACATGACGTCCTTCCCAACGGCCGGTGTGGGGGAAATGGCGCACTCTCGCTAGCGCCTTTTTGCGGGAGGGTCAAACAATTCCTTTTACGTAAACGTCAGATTGCTTTCATTGCCTCGGCGTGGGTCCGGAACTACATTCCGGTGACGCGCAGACCGACACGGGACAGTTACAATGCTCGCACGACCGGAACTCAGCCGCTGCATCGAATGCGGGCAGCCCTACGGCAGCGATCTCTTTCACTATTGGCACGGCAGGATCGAGGACGGCCCGGCCTACTGGTCTGACCGCGGCGTGCTCTGCTCGCCGCGCTGCGCCGTGGCGCACCACAAGAAGCGCGTCGCGGAAGGAACGGCACGGCAGGAGCCGGCGCCCGATCCGGCGGAGGCGATGGCGCCGCGCTTCCGGCGCTGACGATCGCCCCGCCCGCGGGCGATCAGGCCCCTGCCTTCTCCCGCTCGACCGCACGCCAGCCGATGTCGCGGCGGCAGAAGCCCCCCGGCCAATCTATTCGATCGACGGCGGCATAGGCCTTCGCCTGCGCCTCGGCCACCGTGCGGCCGGTCGCCGTGACGTTGAGGACGCGACCGCCCGCGGCGACGAGGTTGCCGTCCTTCAGCGCCGTCCCGGCGTGGAACACTTCGACGCCCCCGGATGCCGCGGCGTCGACGCCGCGGATGACGGAGCCTTTTTCCGGCGTTCCCGGATAGCCCCTGGCGGCCAATACCACCGTCAGTGCGGCCTCGTCGCGCCAGCGCACCGACATGTGGGCGAGCTGGCCGTCGGCAGCGGCGAGCATGAGAACGAGAATGTCGTCCTTGAGGCGCATCATCAGCACCTGGCACTCGGGATCGCCGAAGCGGACGTTGTATTCGATGAGCTTCGGCCCGGCCTCGGAGATCATCAGGCCGGCGAAGAGTACGCCGGAGAACGGGCAACCCAGGTCGGCCATGCCGCGCATGGTCGGCCCGACGATTTCCTTCATCGTGCGCTCGACCATCTCGGGCGTCATCACCGGCGCCGGCGAATAGGCGCCCATGCCCCCCGTGTTGGGGCCGGTGTCGCCATCGCCGACACGCTTGTGGTCCTGCGCGGAGCCGAAAGGCAGTGCCGTCGCGCCATCGCAAAGGCAGAAGAAGCTCGCCTCCTCGCCTTCGAGAAACTCTTCGACCACCACTTCCGCGCCTGCGGCGCCGAACGAGCCGTCGAAACAGGCATCGACGGCCGACAGGGCCTCTTCCAGGCTCATGGCGACGGTCACGCCCTTGCCGGCGGCCAGACCGTCGGCCTTGACGACAATCGGCGCGCCTTTTTCGCGGACATAAGCCTTTGCCGCCGCAACGTCCGAGAAGCGGCCGTAGGCGGCGGTCGGGATGCCGTAGCGGGCGCAGAGATCTTTTGTGAAGCCCTTCGAGCCTTCGAGGCGGGCGGCGGCAGCGGAACCGCCGAAGACGCGGATGCCGGCATCCCTCAGCCGGTCGCCGAGCCCAGCAACCAGCGGCGCCTCCGGTCCGACGACGACGAGATCGATGCTGCGCTCGCGAGAGAAATCGACGATCGCGCCGTGGTCGTCCGGCGAGATCGGCACCAGTTCCGCCTCGCCGGCGATTCCCGGATTGCCCGGTGCTGCGTAGAGCTTGGTCAGCAGCGGCGAGGCGGCAATCTTCCAGGCGAGCGCGTGCTCGCGCCCGCCCGAGCCGATGATAAGTACGTTCATGGCGATTCCCTCGCGCCCTTGATCGCGCCTGCGGTAGGACCGCGATGGCGTAGGGTCAAGGTCGTTCGGTTCCGCTATCGTCCGTAGTGAATACGGCCGGCCGTGGACAGCGGCCCCAAGCTGGAAACCCCGCTTGACGTCCGCCACCGCCGCTGCCACTCACCCCCCATGGAAACCATCCAGTCGAAGGCCGCACGCGGCCGGGTCGCCGACGCGCCGAGCGGTCATTGGGTCTACCGGCTGCTGCCGCGGTGGCTGTGGCCCTATGCGCAACTGGCGCGCTGGGACCGGCCGATCGGATGGTGGCTTCTGCTGTGGCCGTGCTGGTGGTCGGCCGCCCTCGCCGCGGTCGCCTTTGCGCGGCCCGGCGAACCGTTGTCGACGCTGCTGCCCCCGCCCGGCCACATCGCGCTCTTCCTCCTCGGCGCCGTCTCGATGCGCGGTGCCGGCTGCACCTACAACGACCTCGTCGACGAGGACATCGACTCGAAGGTCGAGCGCACGCGCTCGCGGCCGCTGCCGTCCGGCCAGGTGACGCGGCGTCAGGCGTGGACGTTCCTCGTCCTGCAGGCACTCCTCGGCCTTGCCGTGCTTCTCCAGTTCAACGACTTCGCCGTGCTACTCGGCATCGCTTCTCTCGCGGTGGTAGCGATCTACCCGTTCATGAAGCGGATCACCAACTGGCCCCAGTTCGTGCTCGGCCTGGCCTTCTCCTGGGGCGCGCTGATGGGCTGGGCGGCGGCTTTCGCCGACATCGACGCGCCGGCGGTCCTGCTCTACTGCGGCTCGATCCTGTGGGTGATCGGCTACGACACGATCTATGCCCACCAGGACAAGGAAGACGACGCGATCGTCGGCGTCCGTTCGACTGCACGGCTGTTCGGCGCGAATACGAAGTCCTGGTTGGCCGGGCTCTATGGCGGCGCGCTGATGCTGTTCGCGCTGGCTTTCGCCGCAGCCGAGGCGCCATTGCCGGCGCTCGCCGGCCTCGTGGCGGCCGGAGCGCACATGGCCCGCCAGATCGCCGCGCTCGACATCGACGACCCGGACCAGTGCCTGAGACTGTTCAAGTCCAACAGCGTTGTCGGCTGGCTGATCTTCGCCGGCCTGTTGGGCGGCGGCGTCTGGCAGGCCCTGAAGCCGCTGGTCTGAAGACAGCCGGCTTTGGGCCAGCTCACTCGCGGGCGATGATCTCCTGCCCGTCGATGACCAGGCGCATACCCAGCGTCCCGATCTTGCGGCGGGCGAGGAAGCGAGGGCGACGCGCATTTGCCGCGCGGCCCTGGCGACGCTCGCGGACCGGCGCCTTGCGCACCGCGCCGAGCGATTCCTCCAGCGTACGGGCAATGCCGTCGGCCTCGATGAGCAGCATCGGCAGCCGATAGGCCTCCGCCCAGGCGCGCCAGTCGACGGCGACGTCGTCGAGATCGTGGGCGACGAGCAGCGGGACCGAGAGCAGCGGATCGTTGTGCAGCAGTTCCAGCGTGACGGTGACGTTGCCGTCCTCGTCCTCGAGGGCGCGTGCAGCGACGCCGAGGAAGGCTTTTGCCGGCAGCGCGATGATGGCGGGCACGCCGCTCATCTCGAGCCGGCGGCGGACGACGGCGCCCCGCTGGTCGATGGTGAAGGTGACATCGCCGAAGTCGTCCCGGGTAGCGTAGCTGACTACCTGCGGCAGACGGAACGGGTCGAGACGCATGTTGCGTCCCGCCCAGACTGGCTTCAGTCCGGTGTTCATGGATGTGCCTTCCTGTTACTTCCCGAGAGCCGGTTTTCCGGTCATCCCCGAACCGGTATCCCCGGTTTCGTTGGAAGCGACACTAGCGCGCCTTCGTTACCGGGCGGCTTAAGGAGTTCGGTTAAATTTTGCTGATCTCGCAGATGGTTATCGGAGTACGACCGGCGATAACGACAAGGAAAGCTTGTTGAACGACAGCTTAATCTTCGCAGGCCGGTCCCTGGATCAGATAACCTTGCCCGGATTCATGATCCCGGCTGGATCGAAAGCGGCCTTGACGCGCCGCATCAGGTCGATGGCGATGGGCGGCGCGGTCGCTATCAGCTCGTCGCGTTTCAGCCTTCCGATGCCATGCTCTGCCGAAATCGAGCCGTTCATGGCCCGCACCACGTCGTGAACGGCCTTGTTCATCAGCGGGTAAAGCGCAAGAAACTCCGCCGACGGTGCGCCGACCGGCTGCGAAACATTGTAGTGGAGATTGCCGTCGCCCATGTGGCCGAAGCAGACCACGCGCGCCGTCGGCGCGACCGAGGCGACGGCCCGAGCGGCTTCCTCGATGAAGGCCGGGATCATGGCGACCGGCACGGCGACGTCGTGCTTGATCGAGGCCCCTTCGGGCTTCTGCGAATCCGACAGGGCTTCGCGCAGGCGCCAGAACGCCACCGCCTGGGCGAGGCTCGCGGCGACGACCGCGTCGGTGACCCACTGCTGCTGCAAACCTTCGCCGAGGATCTGCTCGATGAGGTCGCGGGCGTCCTCGGGCGAACGGCCCGAAGAGACCTCGACCAGAACATACCAGGGGGAAGGTGCCTCGAGGGCGCGCACGACGCCCGGCACATGGCGGACGGCGAAGTTCACGACGATATCGGCGACGAGCTCGAAGGCGGTCAGGCCCGAGCCGGCGCGGTCGAGAGCGTGGGAAAAGAGCGCCAGCGCGGCGGAAGGCGACGGGACGGCGACCCAGGCGACCTCCCTTCCCTTCGGCTTCGGAAACAGCTTCAGCACCGCCGCGGTGATGACGCCCAGCGTGCCCTCCGCGCCGACGAAGAGGTCTTTGAGGTCGTAGCCGGTATTGTCCTTCCTCAGTTTGCGCAGGTCATCGAGGACCTCGCCGGTCGGCAGCACGACCTCGACGCCGAGGCAGAGTTCGCGGGCATTGCCGTAGGCGAGCACGCCGGTACCGCCCGCGTTGGACGAAAGATTTCCGCCGATCTGGCAGGATCCCTGGGCGCCGAGCGACAATGGGAAAAGGCGGTCCGCCGCGTCGGCCGCCTCCTGCAGCGTCTGCAGGACAACGCCGGCCTCGGCGGTCACCGTGTTGGAGAGGGGATCGATCTCGCGGATACGATTGAGGCGCGACAGCGAGAGCACGATCTCCGTGCCTTGCGGGCCGGGAATCTGTCCGCCGACGAGACCCGTGTTGCCACCCTGGGGGACTATCGGCGTGCGGGTCTCGGTGGCGAGCGCCAGGATGCGGCTGACCTCGCCGACGTCGCCGGGACGCAGCACCAGCGGCGTCCGCCCAAGCCACAGCCCGCGGCGCTCGGAGACGAACGGCGCGACTTCGGCGGGATCGGTCAGCGCATGTCCCGGCCCGACGATCGCGGCAAAGCGGCCGAGAAGGGCTGGATCGATGCTTCGCGACGACATGGCGCCTCCGTCGAGCTACTCCGGCACCGCGGGCACGTCCCGCGGCGCTGCCGCCCGGGCCAGCCGGTCGTTGATCGCCTCGCCGAGGCCGGCATGCGGCACCGGCTCCACGGCGATCGTCGCGGCACCGCTGCGGTCGAGCGCGTGAAGATGGGAAAAGAGGTTCGCCGCCGCCTCCCGCAGATCGCCGGCCGGCGACAGGTTGAGAACCGCGCGCGCCCGCTCCGCACCGGCGATGCGGCGTGGGCCGAAGGCGAGCAGCGCTTCGCCGTCGCGAACCGACGCGGCGTCAGTGCGCACCGCGGCGCCGGGCGCATAATGCGAGGCCAGCATGCCGGGCGCCTGCACGCCCTTGGCCCCGCGTTCGAGCGGGACGCCCGCCACGGCCTCGATTTCGTCCGCTCCGATGCCACCCGGGCGCAACAGCAGGATCCGGCCGTCAGAAACCTTCACGATCGTCGATTCCAGACCGACGGGCGTCGCGCCGCCGTCGACGACAAGGGGAATGCGGTCGCCGAGATCGGCGACTACGGCCTGGGCGGTGGTTGCGCTGACGCGGCCGGACGAGTTGGCGCTGGGCGCGGCGAGCGGCCGGCCGAACGCCGCGATCAGGCCGGAGGCGAAACCGCGCGGCATGCGCAGCGCCACCGTTCCAAGGTCGGCCGTGACCAGCGGATGAACGCGCGATCCGGGGCGAAGCGGGAGGACGAGTGTCAGCGGGCCGGGCCAGAATGCCGCCGCAAGCTTCCGTGACAGCGGATCGAACACCGCAATTTCGTCGGCCATGACCATGGAGGACACGTGAACGATGAGCGGGTTGAAGCGCGGGCGGCCCTTCGCCTCGAAAATCCGTGCCGCGGCCGTGCCGCTGGTGGCGTCGCCGGCGAGTCCGTAGACCGTCTCCGTCGGCAGGGCCACCACCTCGCCGGCGCGCAGCAGTTCGACGGCACGGGAAAGCGCTTCTGCGGCGGGCAGGACTTCGGTCACGTCAAGAAGATTCCCGAAAGGCTCTCGGCGGGTCGGGACGTGGGTATCGCGGCGTGCCCGGCACGGCAAGTGCCCTTACGTAACGGATTCATAATCTGTCGAATGCTACCTATTGGCGAAATCCGGCGGCAAGACTGCACTGTTACACCTGTTCACCGGAACGCGGCCGGGAGCCTCATGAAATCCCAAGTGGCATTTTTCGTTTGGGGAGCGATGTCCACCGGCGCGCAGGCGTCGTCCTTCGTCGTGCTCGATCCGACGAGCGAGCGCTCGGGACCGTCGATGATCGTGCTCGGCTCTGCGGCGCCGGCCGACCGGACACCGAAGGGCGCTGGCGTTGCCGGGGAAAAGCCCGTCGACGCCCGGGTACCGCTCTCTTACCCCTTTCCGGGAGAAGGCGCAGTAAACGGCGTCGACAAGGCTGTGGTCGCCGCCCAGCCGTCCGTGGAAACGAAGCCGGACTCCTTCGCCAGCCAGGTTTCGATCCCGCGCTTCCTCGGCCCGTCCATCATTGCCTACGGCGACGTCCAGCTGCTCGTATCCTACGAGCAGCTCGCATCGATCGGGGCTTCGCCGGAAAGGAAGACCCGGGGGCGCCCGGAACAGATGCCGATGGTGATCCGCGGCGGCCTCGTCGGCGATGCGTCTACCCTTGCGGTACCGACCGCTCCCGCGACACCCGTCAGGGTAGAAGCCAAGGCGCCAGAAGCCGCCGGGGGTCTCCCTCAACCGAAAGACGCGCCGCAAAAACGCGAAACCCCGCCGGCCGCACCGCCCCCGCCGGAGCCCCCGACGCGCAAGCCTAAATAGCCGACGCCCTCCACTGCCTCGCGGCAAATCGCCTGTACCGGCCGGGCCATTGATTTCGCGCAATGCGGCCTTCGCCGCAATGTCGTCGGAATGCACGCGGCAAATCCGCATGCATTTCTGGGATAACGGGGCGTCGACCATGATCAGCAAGAGATTCTTCCTCGCAGCAGCCGCATTCGCCGTGCTTTCGGCGGGAAGCCCGGCGATGGCCGACCAGTTCCTCGGCTCCTATGTGGCGAGGATCTCGTCGTCCGACCACTATGCGAGCGACGGCTATCCGCTCGACACGGCGGCGCAGATGGTCCGCCAGGACAGGGCGAACTTCCACCGGTTCGGCATCCGCGATCCGGAGGACGACAGCGACCCGTGGTTCCGCACGGCCGGCGCGAGAGCGCGCTTCGAGCAGATGCTGAACAGGGGCGGCGCCATGAGCGGCGCAACGCGCAGCGCGATCGCCAATGGCGAGCCGCTGGTCGAGGTCGAAGTCTACAGCAGCAGCGTCAGGGTTCGCATCATCGGGTACTGACGGAACGCCGCCGCCTCCCTCCGCCGGCCGTGACCGTCCGTTGCCCGCACCCGCGGCGGGAGCGGAAGGTGTTCAGCCGGCGATGCGTGCGAAGTCGGCGACCTGCGCGGTCGCCGCATGAATGCGCGCCAGCAGCGCCAGGCGGTTCGCCCTGACCGCCGGATCCTCGTCGTTCACGAGAACGTCCTCGAAGAACGAATCGACGGGTTCGCGTAGCGCTGCAAGCGCGCGCATGGCGGCGGAATAGTCCTGGATTCCAATGGCTTCGCCGGCCGCCTTCTCGGCGTGATCGACGGCATCGAACAGAGCCGTCTCGGCGGGATGGCGGAACAGCGCCAGGTTGACCGCCTCGGCGACCGTCGTGCCCTTCTTCTGCTCTGCCGCGAGAATGTTCGCCGCGCGCTTGGTACCGGCAAGCAGGTTCCTGCCGGCGTCGGTGTCGAGCAGCGCGCCCAATGCCTCGACGCGGCGGACGATGGCGAGGAGGTCGTCGGCCTCCGGCGTGATCACCGCGTCGATCAGGTCGTGCCGCGCGCCCTTGTCGCGGAGATAGACCTTCAGGCGGTCGTGAAAGAAGGAGAGAAGGTCCAGAACAACGCTTCGTACCTGCCCTTTAATGAAGCCTCGGCGTTCGGGCTCTCCGACACCAAACCCGCCGCCGGCTAGTGCCACGAACCACTCAAAAATCGTCTCCCCGAAATCGCCGCCACCATAGTTTTCTGGGGGAATATGCGTTTGCAGAAGGTGTCGTTCCAACGTCGATATCAGCCCCAACCGCGCCCCGTTCTCAACCAGGACCCGGATCACTCCCAACGCCGCCCTCCGCAGCGCGTACGGATCTTTGCTGCCCGTCGGCTTTTCGTCGATCGCCCAGAAGCCGACCAGCGTGTCGAGCTTGTCCGCCAGCGCCACCGCGATCGACACCGGATCGGTGGGGATGGAGTCGGATGGGCCCTGCGGTCTGTAATGCTCCTCGATCGCCGCGGCGACCGACGGATGCTCTCCCTGGAGGAGCGCATACTTGCGTCCCATCGCGCCCTGCAATTCGGGGAACTCGCCGACCACCTCGGTCTGCAGGTCGGCCTTGGCCAGCACAGCCGCGCGGCGGGCGAGTACCGGGTCGGCGCCGACGATCGGCGCCAGTTGCTCTGCCAGCCGGGCAATCCTTTCGACGCGCTCGCCTTGCGTGCCGAGCTTGGCGTGGAAGGTGACGCCGAGCCGGTCGAGACGGGCCATGCGCTGGTCGAGCGGCTTCGCCAGGTCGAGGCCGAACTTTGCCGCGCTGTCCTTCAGCGCGTCGAGATCGGGCAGGTTCGCCTGGTCGGTCTTCCAGAAATAGAGGGCGTCGGAAAGGCGCGCGCGCACGACCTTGCCATTGCCGTGGACGATTTCGGCGCCGCTGTCCTTCGCCTCGATGTTGGCGGTCAGAAGGAAGCGGTCGGAGAGCTTGTCGGCCTCGCCGTGAGGGCGGCTGACGAAGCACTTCTGGTTGGCGCGGATGGTCAGCCGGATCACCTCCGGCGGGATCTCGAGATAGGCCTCTTCGAACGAACCCATCAGCACGACCGGCCATTCGACCAGCCCCGACACCTCCTCCAGCAGGCCTTCGTCCTCGACCAGATCCAGTCCGTTGGCGAAGGCGAGGTTGCGGGCGTCCGTCAGGATGATCTGCTTGCGGCGCTCGGCGTCGACGACGACCTTGGCGGCCTCGAGCTTCGCCACGTAATCATCGAAGCGGCGCACGGTGATGGCGTCCGGCGCATGGAAGCGGTGGCCGTAGGTGACGTTGCCCGAGCGGATGCCGTCGACCTCGAAGGCGACGACGACCGGATCGGACGTCTCCGGACCGAAGGTGCAGACGATCGACTGTAGCGGGCGCACCCAGCGCAACGAGCCGGGCTTCGCCGAAGCCGGTCCCCAGCGCATCGATTTCGGCCAGGGAAAGCTGCGGATCACCTGCGGTACCAGCTCGGCAATGATGTGCTCCGCCGCGCGGCCGGGCCTGGAGATGTGGGCGACGTAGAAGTCGCCCTTCTTCGGATCGGAATGGACATGCGCCTCGGCGACCGAGGCAAGGCCGGCCTTGCGCAGAAAACCCTGCACGGCCTGTTCCGGCGCCTTCGTACTCGGGCCCTTGATCTCCTCACGGACGTCCTTCGAGCGCGCGGTCAGGCCGCGCAGGTCGAGCACCAGGCGGCGCGGCGTCCAGTATTCCTGGCAACCCTCGTAGGTCAGGCCCGCCTCGACAAGGCCGTCGGTAACCATCTTCTTCAGATCGCCTGCCGCCTTGCGCTGCATGCGCGCGGGGATTTCCTCGGAGCGGAGTTCGAGAAGAAGATCGGGCATCGGTGGTTCTCGCGGGAGGCAAGGGTCGGCGCGGAATAGCAAGTCAGCCGCGGCCTGTCACCCCGTGAACCTTGTCGGCCCCATCACGACCGGAGAGAACGAGGCTCTTCCGACGCAGGGCAATGAACACGCCTTGTTCGACGATCCGCATCACCCCACGCGTCGCCTTCCCGTCTACACACCGAAGGCGCCGGCAGGTCTTAGCATTCCGTGCCATCGTCGGCCGCTGCAGACGCAAGAGCAAAGCAATCAGCAGGGCCGTCGGGAATGCGGCGATCGGCAACGACGGGTCGGATCGCCTTCCCCGCGTCAGCCGGCGTAGCCACCCGCCTCGGTGAGCAGGAACGCCTCGCCGCAGGCCTTGGCGAGGTTGCGTACGCGCAGGATGTAGCTCTGCCGCTCGGTAACGGAGATCACGCCGCGCGCGTCGAGCAGATTGAAGGCATGGCTAGCCTTGATGCACTGGTCGTAGGCCGGAAGCACCATGCGGTGCCGCTCGCCTGCCGCCCGCGGCGCGCCGGCATCGAGCAGGGCTTCGCACTCGGCCTCGGCGTCCTCAAAATGGCGCAGCAGGGCTGCGGTGTTGGCGAACTCGAAATTGTGGCGCGAATATTCCTGCTCGGCCTGCAGGAAGACCTCCCCATAGGTGACTTTCTCGTCGCCATCGCGGCCGTTGAAGTTGAGATCGTAGACGTTGTCGACGCCCTGGACGTACATGGCGAGCCGCTCGAGCCCGTAGGTCAGTTCGCCCGAGACGGGCGCGCATTCGATGCCGCAGACCTGCTGGAAATAGGTGAACTGCGAGACTTCCATGCCGTCGCACCAGCACTCCCAGCCGAGCCCCCAGGCGCCGAGGGTGGGGCTCTCCCAATCGTCCTCGACGAAGCGGATGTCGTGGACCAGCGGGTCGATGCCGATGGCCGCCAACGAGCCCAGATAGAGCTCCTGGAGGTTCGAAGGATTCGGCTTCAGGATCACCTGATACTGGTAGTAGTGCTGCAGCCGGTTCGGATTCTCGCCATAGCGGCCGTCCTTCGGTCGCCGCGACGGCTGCACGTAGGCAGCGTTCCACGTCCGCGGGCCGAGCGCGCGCAGCGTCGTTGCCGGATGAAAGGTCCCCGCGCCGACCTCCATGTCGTATGGCTGGAGGATGACGCAGCCGTGGTTCGCCCAGTAGTCGTGCAGGGTCAGGATCAGACCCTGGAAGGAGCGGCCGGGATGCATGTGGGCAGGCAGGGCGGCGTTCACGGGCAAGCCTCGTTCGGTCGGCGAGACATCCTCCTAGTGAGCGCGGTCCGAAGGGTCAAGGCACGACCGCTCCGGCCGAAGCTCAGCGCGCGCCTTGGGGCAGCCGCAGCTCCTGTCCCGGAAGGATGCGCCCGGGATCGCCGCGAAGTTGCGGATTGAGGTCGAGGATTTCAAGATAGCGGGCCCCGCTGCCGAGACGGTCGACGGCGATCGACCAGAGCGACTGGCCGGGCTGCACCGTGTAGGAGGCAGGGATCGACGCCGAGACCCCCGTGTCGGGCGCGGTCTCCGACGACGGGGGCAGCACCGCATCGCTGCGCTTTTCGCCGTCCCCGGCCGGCTCGCCGGATTTCTCCTCGATCGCGGGCATCGCTGCCGGCGCCTGCTCGGCCGTGGCCTTCTCGGCAAGCGGCGGCAGTCCCTTGGCAAGCTTCTCCATGACCGACGCGAGCACGTCCGGCTCCGGTTTCATGTCGCGGGCATGGCTCCACTGGAACGTCGCCTCGAGACGGCGGCCGACACGCCAGTAGGCATCGCCGAGATGGTCGTTGAGAATCGGATCCTCCGGCTTCAGCGAAACGGCGCGCTCGAGTTCGGTCACCGCGTCGTCGAAGCGGCCGAGCCGGTAATAGGCCCAGCCGAGCGAATCGACGATGTAGCCGTCGCTCGGCCGCAGCTCAACCGCGCGCTTGATCATCTCGAGGCCTTCCTCGAGGTTCATGTTCATGTCGACCCAGGAATAGCCGAGATAGTTCAGCACCTGGGGCTGGTCGGGGAACAGCTCGAGCGCCTTGCGGAAGTTCGGTTCGGCTTTCGGCCATTCCTTCAGCCGCTCGTAGGCGATGCCGCGCTGATAGAAGATGTTCCAGTGCTCGCGTGTCGGTATGGCGATACGCAAGACCGCGGCATCGTAGAGGTCGGCCGCGGCGCGATAGTTCTCCTTCGAGGCATAGACGCCGCCGAGCGCCAGGTAGGCGCGCATGTCGTCGGGATCGCTGTCGAGCAGGGCCTTGAGGTGGGCGATGGCTTCGTCGTGACGGTCGAGATCGGCGAGATTCAGGCCGAGTTGCAATTCGGAGACCCGCTTCATGGGCGATCCGGCGGGAATGCGACTGTAGAAGGCGATCGCATCCTCGGCATTCTGCTGCTGTTCGGAAACGGCGGCCAGTTGCAGGAGCACCTGGTCGTTGTCGGGCTGCAGCGCCCGCGCATATTCGAGATAGAGGCGGACATAGGCCTCGCCACCGCCGCGATTAAGGGCCGTTCCGAGATTGAGAAGGACTTCCGTCGCGCCAGCCTGCGGCCCGTCGACCAGAGGCCGGATCGCAGCATCCGCATTGATCTGGCGGCGCAGTGCCTCGATGGGCAGGCGGCCGCTGGCAAACTCGTCGGCACGATCGAGGACGCCCAACGCACGCTGCTTCTCGCCCGCTCGTGCGAGAAACCCGGCAAAGGCCTCCGCGGCACGCAGCCAGGTGTCCGGTGCGGCGCCGCCCGCGGCCAAGTTGTCGATGGTGGCGGTGTAGGCGGCGTCGGCCTCGGCCTTCAGCCCTGCGGCATCGGCGAGGAGGGCCCGGTGATAGCCGGTGAACAGCTTGTACCACTCGGGACCCTCGAGCCCTTCGAGGAAGGACAGCGCGCCGTCGGCGTCGCCGGATCCCAGCTTGGCCCAGGCCGTCATGAGGCCCGTGATCAGACGGTCGAGATCGGATTCGAGGGCGAGCTTGAGCCAGGTCTCCGCCGCGGCGAAGTCCTTGCGCCGGATGGAATCGACGGCCAGCGCAAGTCGGGAGAAACGCTCGACCTCAGGCTCGGTCTTCAGCCTCTCGGCCAGCGGCAGCGCCTCGTCGAAGCGTCCCTGCGCGATGAGGGACAGCATCAGGCTCTGCTGGAGCTGCTTGTTCGAAGGATCGAACTCGAGCGCCCGTGCATAGTATGCGGCGGCACCTTTCCGGTCGTTGTCGCTCTCTGCGATCCGGGCCGCGAGGTAGGCGCCGGAAAAAGAGCCGATGCTGATCGGCTCCGATGCGCTCCGGGCGCTGACGGGGCTCGCGGCAAGCGCCATTACCGTCATGGCCGCTACGCCCGCAAGCCAGTACCCGCGTCTAGACCGCATGATCTTCCTTCCTGCCGAGCTGCTCCCGAAGGAGCGATGACTCAGGCCGCCAATGGGCGAAAAGAATGGCCTTTTTGGGATCGCGCTGCAATCGGTCCGGCTTCACAATCCGGTCACGGCGTCAGGAAACGCGGCTGATGCAGAAGTCGATCACCTCGAGCAGCGCGGCCTTCTGCGGCGAGGCGGGCAGCGGCGCCAGGGCGTCGCGAGCAATGCCCCCGAAATGCCTGGCCCGGCCGATCGTGTCGGCGATGGCGCCGTGACGGTTCATCAGTCCGACCGCCCTGTCCAGCGCGGCGTCGTCCGTCTTGCCGTCCTCGATCGCCTCCTTCCAGAAGGCCCGCTCGGCCGCCGAACCGCGCCGATAGCTGAGGATGACGGGAAGCGTGACCTTGCCCTCGCGAAAATCGTCGCCGACGTTCTTGCCGAGGTCCTTGGAACTGCCGCCATAGTCGAGCGCGTCGTCGATCAGCTGGAAGGCCAGGCCGAGATTCATGCCATAGGAACGCAGCGCCGAGCGGTCGGCACGGCCGGTGCCGGCGATCACGGGCCCCACTTCCGCCGCGGCCGAGAACAGCGCGGCGGTCTTGGCCTTGATCACGGCGAAATGCTCGTCCTCCGTCGTCTCGAGATTCTTGGCCGCGGCGAGCTGCATCACCTCGCCTTCGGCGATGACGGAAGCGGCGGTGGAGAGGATGTCGAGCGCATCGAGCGATCCGACATCGACCATCAAGCGGAAGGCCTGACCGAGCAGGAAGTCGCCGACCAGAACGCTCGCCTGGTTGCCCCAGATCATGCGCGCCGTTTTCCTGCCGCGCCGCAGCGCGCTCTCGTCGACGACGTCGTCGTGGAGCAGGGTGGCGGTGTGCATGAATTCGACGCTGGTCGCGAGCTTCACGTGGCCGTCGCCCTCGTAGCCGAACATCTGCGCGGCGGCGAGCGTGACCATCGGGCGCAGCCTCTTGCCGCCCGACGAGATCAGGTGATTGGCGATCTCGGGAATCATCTCCACGTCCGATCCCGCCTTCGACAGGATCAGCTCGTTGACGCGGCCCATGTCGGACGATGTCAGGTCGACCAGGGCGCGAATCGACCGGGTCTCGCGCTTGCCGTCCTCGAGATTGACTACGACGCCCACAATTCTACTCCCTGCCCCCGCGGTTACGATAGCTGAAAGCCGATCCCGCCGCATCCCGCAACAGGCGAATTGGCGCGGCTCGATCCCGCCGTCAAGTCCGGGCGATTTACAGGACTCCCGCAAACTGCGAGTTTCCGCCCATGATCGAACTCATGCGCACCAATGATGCCGTCATCATCTCGTTCGTCGAGGCATTGCTGAAAGATGCCGGCATCGCCTGCTTCGTCGCCGACCGCAACATGAGCATCCTCGACGGATCGATCGGCATCCTGCCGCGCCGCGTACTTGTCGGAGTGGACGATCTCGCTGAAGCGAAGCGCATCCTGACCGATGCCGGCATCGCCAACGAACTCAAGGGCGACTGAGACCGCCGCCATGTCCTTGCCCGATGGCACGATCGACGCCTTCCATCGCGGACGCTTCTTCCTGGTCCAGCCGCGCGGGCGTGGGCACAGGGCCGGCATGGACGCCATGGTGCTCGCCGCAGCCGTACCGTCGGCCTTTGCCGGTCGACTTGCCGATTTCGGCGCAGGCGCCGGCGCGGCTGGCCTTGCCGTCGCCGCGCGCTGCGAAGGCGCCAGCTTGGTCCTGATCGAGCGAGCGCCGGAAATGGCGGCGTTCGCCAGGCTCAGCCTCGCCCTTCCGCAGAATGCCGGCATCGCCGAACGGGCGTCCGTGCTCGAGGCGGACGTCGGCCTCACCGGCAAGGCGCGGGTCGCGGCCGGACTGGAAGACTCCTCGTTCGACTACGTCATCATGAACCCGCCCTTCAACGCACGCCATGACCGCGCAACGCCGGACGAGTTGAGGCGCCAGGCTCATGTCATGGACGAAGACCCGTTCGCCGCCTGGATTCGCAGCGCCGCAGCCGTGCTGCGCCCGCGCGGCGGACTTGCCTTGATCGCGCGGCCGTCGTCGCTGCGCGCCGTTCTCGATGCCATGGACGGGCGCTTCGGCAGCGCACAAATCCTCGCGATCCATCCGCGCCCCGGCGCGACGGCCATCCGCATCGTGGTGCGCGCGGTGCGCGCCTCGCGCGCCGCCCTGTCGATCTCCCCGCCGCTCGTGCTGCACGAAACGGGCGACGCATTCAGCGCGCGCGCCGACGCGATCAACAACGGCAGGGCGTCGCTTTTCGGCGACTGAGAGCTTGCCCGGACCATTGCGGACTACCGCCGAATGCCTACATGCACGCGATACGACCGACGGAGAGCTTTCCGCCTTGAGCCGCCTCATCGACCGCTTCATCCCCAAATTCCTGCGCTCGGACGCCGTGACGATTCCCGTCGTCAGGCTGCACGGAACGATCATGTCGGGCGGCGGCCAGCTGCGGCCGACCTTGTCGCTCGCCAATACGGCCGGACTGCTCGAGAAGGCCTTCTCGTACCGGAACGCGCCGGCCGTCGCCATCTCGGTGAATTCGCCGGGCGGCTCGCCCGTGCAATCACGGCTGATCTTCCGCCGCATCCGCGACCTCGCCGCGGAAAAGAACAGGACCGTGCTGGTGTTCGTCGAGGATGTCGCGGCGTCGGGAGGCTACATGATCGCCGTGGCGGGCGACGAGATCATCGCCGATCCCTCCTCGATCGTCGGCTCGATCGGCGTGGTTTCGGCCTCCTTCGGTTTTCCCGAACTGCTGAAGAAGATCGGCGTCGAGCGTCGCGTGCACACGGCAGGCAAGAACAAGGCCGTTCTCGACCCCTTCCAACCGGAGAAGCAGGAAGACGTCGAGCGGCTGAAGGCGCTGCAGACCGAGATCCACGAGACTTTCATCGACCTGGTCAGGGAACGCCGCGCCAACCGGCTGAAGGACGATCCGGATCTTTTCACCGGCCTGTTCTGGACCGGCAAGAAAGGCCTGGAACTCGGCCTAGTCGATGCGTTGGGCGACATGCGTTCGGTGCTCAAGGCGCGCTACGGGCCAAAGACCCGCCTCAGGCTGATCACGGCGCCGCGCGGTTTGTTCGGCCGTCGGCTCGGCATATTCGGTTCGTCGCAGGGCGGCTCACGCGAACTCGGCGCGGGCTTGGCCGGGGGACTGGTCGATGCGGCCGAGGAACGCGCATTGTGGGGCCGCTTCGGCCTTTGAATTGCCGGGAAAGGCGGGTAGCATTCCCGCTTTCCGCCATCGCCTGACCGGCCAGGCCCTTCGCCGGCGCTCTTTCGGAGGAGCAAGGGACATGCCACAGCTGATCTTCTTCGCGCTCGTCGGCGTCGCGGCCTATGTCGGCTATCGCGCCTTCGTCAAGGAGGCCGCGCGGGTCACCCAGCGCGTGCGGCGCGCCGAAAAGCAGGCGTCGACGCGAGCGAACGGGACGCTCGTGAAAGACCCCGAGACGGGTGAGTACCGCCTGGCGAAGGACTGAGTATCGCAGCCCCCGGTGCGAGGCCTTTCGTGACGGCGTTTCGGCTCGCACCGGCGAAGATCAATCTGGCGCTTCATGTGACCGGACGGCGCGCCGACGGCTACCATTTGCTGGAAAGCCTCATCGTCTTTGCCCGCTTCGGCGACCGGCTGGCGATCGAACCGGCCGCGGCCGACAGGTTCTCCGTGAGCGGCGCCTACGGAGCGGGGATTCCCGAGGACGATGGCAATCTCGTCCTGCGCGCGCGGAACCTCCTGCGCCGTGCGGCCGGAACGGCCGCACCCCCCGTCGCCATCACGCTGTGGAAGAACCTGCCGGTCTCCTCCGGCGTCGGCGGCGGCTCAAGTGACGCCGCGGCGGCGCTGCGCGCGCTCTGCCGCCTGTGGGGTTTCGATCCGCGCGACGAGACGGTGCGCGGCGTCGCCTCCGCGCTCGGCGCCGATGTGCCGATGTGTCTCGCCGCGCGGCCGCTGGTCGCAAGGGGCATCGGGCACGACATCGACGTCCTCCCCTCCTTCCCGGCGCTGCCGGTCGTCCTCGTCAATCCGGGCGTGTCGGTTTCGACGCCGGCGGTCTTTTCCCGGCTCGCCAGCCGCGACAATCTGCCACTGCCGCGGCTGCCGCGCTTTGACGACGCGGACGCCGTCGTGAGCTGGCTGACCGGCACGCGCAACGACCTGGAAATGCCGGCAGGGATCCTGGCGCAGGGGATCGATACGGCACGCGCCGCGCTCGAAGCAGCCGGCGCGCGCTTCTCGCGCATGTCGGGCTCCGGCGCGACCTGCTTCGGCATTTTCGCCTCGACCGACGCAGCAGTCTGGGCGGCGGAACGCATCCGCCGCGACCGGCCGGGCTGGTTCGTCGAGGCGACCCACACCATGGCATCGGGAGAGTTCGAGGATGAGCAGGATTGACGAGAAGAGGCCCTTCATCCCCGTCGGCATCGCCGTTCTGACGGTATCCGACACTCGCACACTCGCCGACGACAGATCGGGACAGACGCTGGGCGACCGCATCGCCGAGGCGGGACACCGGCTTGTCGCGCGCACGATCGTCAGCGACGACCGCGACCGGATCCGCGAATGCGTGCTCGCCTGGTCGCGGGATCCGCAGATCGACGTCGTCATCACCACCGGAGGCACCGGCTTCACCGGCCGCGACGTTACCCCCGACGCCTTGGAGCCGATCTTCGAGAAGCGCATGGACGGCTTCTCGGAAGTGTTTCACCGCATCTCCTACGACAAGATCGGCACCTCGACGATCCAGTCCCGGGCGACCGGCGGGCTGGTCAACGCAACCTTCGTCTTCGTACTCCCCGGATCGCCCGGCGCCTGCAGGGACGCCTGGGATGGCATTTTGAGGCCGCAGCTCGACTACCGGCACTTGCCGTGCAACTTCGTCGAGATCATGCCGCGGCTGGACGAGCACCTGAAACGCGGCGCCGGCTCGCCCGCCTGACCGGCCGTCCGTCCCCAACCCTCAGCGCCTGCGCGGCGGCGCGACGACGATGCCGGCGGCAAGGCGGCGCGCCGCCGCAGCCCGGGCGATCGCGGCAGCCGACCCTTCGCCGCGCGCCAGCGACAGGGCCTGGCGCTTGGTGATCACCAGCCCGTCGCGCAGCGGGCGCCGCCCGTAAAGGACACGGGCGAAGAAGGGTTGCCGCGAATTCTTCGATCGGACGAAGCGCGCCGGCCTGGTGGAGTGCGCGACATGATCGAGAACCGCTTCGATCCAGTTCCCGTCGAGACGCGCGCCGGGCTCCAGCAGGAGCAGCCATTCACCCTTGGCCTCACGGATACCGGCAGCGATACCGCCTTCGGGAAGAAAATGGCAGCCGGCGTGTTCGGCGACGCGATGCGTCTGGTCAGCGGAGCCGCGGTCGCAGACGATCACCTCGCGAACCGCGCCCTCGACCACGCCGACGACCAGCGCGGCGAGCGTTCGCGCCAGGCCTTCCTCGTCATTATGGGTCTCGATCAGCACGCTCAGCATGGACGCCGCATAGCCGAAACGTCGCGACGACGCCAGTTTCGCCTCCTGCCGACAAAATGTTCTTGATTTGTTCCTTTCGGCACGATAGGAATAGTTTAATGAGAACGGCGAACCACAACGTCGGCGAACCGCCTTGGGAGCGAGCCAGGATGGAACAGATCGTGCGCGCCGACATTGCCGCCTTCGGGGCGGGAAGGGCGGAGATGGCGAACGCGATCGTCGAGCAGAGCGGCATGCGGGTGCGCCCGGAGCGCGGCCGCGGGCGTTCTGCGGGAATCAATCCGTCCGGACGCTTCGAGCCGGTCAGCCGCCATGTCTTCGACGACGGCTGGAATTCGCTCGAGGAACTGCCGCCGTTCAGGACCGAGGTGCAGGTCGAGCGGCCGCGAACCATCATCACGCGCAACGAATCGCCCGACATCTCCTTCGACCGCTCGATCAATCCCTATCGGGGCTGCGAGCATGGCTGCGTCTACTGCTTCGCGAGGCCGACGCACGCCTATATGGGCCTTTCCGCGGGGCTGGATTTCGAGGCCAGGCTGTTCGCCAAGCCTGACGCGGCGAAGCTGCTCGACCGGGAGTTGTCGAAGCCGGACTACCAGCCGCGCACGATCGCCATCGGCACAAATACCGATCCCTACCAGCCGATCGAGAAGACATACCGCATCATGCGCGAGATCCTCGAGGTGCTCGAGGCGCGCAACCATCCGGTCGGCATCGTGACGAAATCGGCGCTGGTGGTGCGCGACGTCGACATCCTGGCGCGGATGGCAGCGAAGGGACTCGCCAAGGTGGCTTTCTCGGTGACGACGCTCGACCGCAAGCTGGCGCGGACCATGGAGCCGCGGGCAGCCACCCCGCCGCGGCGGCTTGAGGCAATGCGCTCGCTGGCGGACGCGGGTATCCCGATTTCGGTGATGGTTGCGCCGGTCGTCCCCGGGCTGAACGATGCCGAGATCGAGCGTATCCTCGACGCCGCCTATGCGGCGGGTGCGCGCGAAGCGGGCTACATCATCCTCAGGCTGCCGCTCGAGGTCAGCCCGATCTTCAAGGACTGGCTGCTGCGCCACTATCCGGACCGCTATCGGCATGTCATGTCGCTTGTCCGCTCGATGCGCGGCGGCAAGGACTATGATTCGGAGTGGGGCAAGCGGATGAAAGGCTCCGGACCCTATGCCTGGCAGATCGGCCGCCGTTTCGAGATCGCCGCAAAGCGGCTTGGCTTGAACGCCACGCGCCGGCAGCTGCGTACCGACTTGTTCGTCATGCCGGCGAAGGAGGGCGAGCAGCTGGTATTGCTCTGACGCGGCCGCCGGAAGGCAGTTCGCCACCCCTGTAACGTCCCGTCTGGCCCATCCCCGCCGGACGGCGCCTTTCCCGCCCCGCCGCCCCATTGGCGGGAAAGGCTCACGGAGGACCCGGGATCGCCGCGGATTCCGCCGCCAGTGATCCGCCGATCCGGGTCCTCCGCATCCTTTACGATGCTGAGACGCACGGCAAGACCGCGTCAGTCGACATCCCCGAGGGCGGCGTCGACCAGGGCTTCGAGACCGAGCGAGAGCTGTGCCACGGGGCGGAAGGATTGCCGATGGTGCCGCGTCGGGCCGAGGCGGGCGAGTGCGTCGAGATGATCCGCGGTGCCATATCCGGCGTTCTTCTCCCAGAAGTAGCCCGGATGGCGGCGGCCGAGCCGGCGCATCAACCGGTCGCGGCAGGTCTTGGCGACCAGCGAGCCGGCCGCAATCTGCGGAATGAGCGAATCGCCCTTCACCACCGCCTCGCACCGTGTGGCGAGGCCGGGCGGCACGTCCAGCCCGTCGACATAGGCCGGCAGGTCGGAACGGGCGAGTTCCGTCGCCAGTCCTAAAATCGCCCGGCGCATGGCGTCGAGCGTGGCCGTGCGGATGCCGATGCGGTCAATGGTCGCCGACGATGCCGCGGCGATGCGCACGCGCGACGTCTCGACGATGCGCTGCGCGAGGAACTCGCGTCGGGGCGCGGCGACCTTCTTGCTGTCGTCGAGCTCGGACAAGAGGGCCTTCGGCAGGCTGCGCGGATCGAACCAGACCGCAGCGACGACTACCGGTCCGCACAGCGCGCCGCGCCCGACCTCGTCGCAGCCGATCGCGATCGGATACTTGCCGGCGCGGCGGGGATCGAAGGGACCGGTCATGCGTTCGTGTCGTCACGGGGCGCGCAGCGATTCGACTGCCGGCGACGACAGTGCAGCGGCGGAACTGCCGGCGCAAGTCGGCGGCCGCCGGTCGCGCGAAACCCGGCCTCAGGCCGCGTCGCTGGCCCAGCCTGAAATCGCCTTGACTTCGAGGAACTCCTCGAGACCCCAGTGGCCGCCCTCGCGCGCGCGGCCCGACGCCTTGACGCCACCGAAGGGCGAGCCCGCGGCGCGCGGCTGGCCGTTCATCTCGACCATGCCCGAGCGGAGGCGGCGGGCGAGGCGGTTTCGGCGCGCGCCATCCTGACTCTGCACATAGTTGGTGAGGCCGTAAGGCGTGTCGTTGGCGATCTCGACCGCCTCCTCCTCGCTGTCGAACGGCATGATCGACAGGACCGGGCCGAAGATTTCCTCTCGGGCGATCGTCATCTGGTTGTTGACGTCGGCAAAGACGGTGTGGCGGACGAAATAGCCGCGATTGAGG
>DUSC01000302.1 GCA_012842935.1 Hyphomicrobiales bacterium
ATCATCACCTCCTGGCAAATCACCAGGACCAGTGAATCAGACAAGGCCGCCCGCGTGAATCCTCAAACCGACTCTGCGTTCATCGAAGTCGCTCTAGCGAAGCGGCGGCAGGCCGGCACCGGCGCGGATGCGTGCCATCCAGGCGGCCGGGTCGAGCCTCTGCCAGACACGGGCAGGGTCGGCGAGCGGCGCGCAGCGTTCCAGCCAGACGGGCAGGCGCGAGGGATCGCGCAGCTCCGCAAGATCGTCGACGACGACCACGGGAAGCCCTTCGAACAGCGGATCGAGCGGCGAGGTCTTCGTCACCACGATCGAGCCGAGATGGAGGGCCTCCCAGGTGCGGTGGCAGTCGAGCCCGTTGCCGGCGAGGCTGAGGACGAAGGGGAAGGACGCGTAGCGCTTCCAGATGGCATGCTGGGAGACGCGCCGGCGCTGGAACTCGACATGACCGCAGTCCGCGAGCATCCGCACCGCCTCCATGCGGTCGCGCGAATTGCGGTTCAGGTCGATGTCGGTGAACATCTTCAGCGGCTGCGCGGCAAGAGGCGGACGTCTTTCCGCGAGCCTGCGCAGATCCCTGACCAGCGCCGCCGGGCTCGAAAAGGGCCGCGGCGTGTGCAGGTCGAGCCCGATCGGGAACGGCATGATGCGCGGCGCACCGGTTCCGTCTGCGTTCTGCGTGTACCAGGCGACGAGAAAGGGCGAGGCGAGCAGCGCCGCGACCGTCGATGGCCGGAGTTCGGAGGGAACCGAAACGTCGCCGTCGGTGGTCACCAGAACGAAGGGCTCGCGGATCGACGGAAGCGCGAACGCGACGAAGCGGTCGAGATCGGCCTCCAGGCCGGCGCGGCTGCGCGTGCCGAGCCGCACCCATACGGCGCCGCGGGCGCCGGCGTAGCGCTCGCGGAACATCGAGCCGTCGGCCAGGCTCTCGGTAGCCGCCGACCAGTAGTCCTCGCTTCCCCGTGCGTCGCAGAAGCGGGCGATGCCTTTCGACCACAGGCAAGGGAGCGGATCGGTGAATCCGCGAGGATCGAAGGTCGCCTCGGCGAACCGCCTGGCCCACATACGGAGGCGACGCTTCAGAGCCAATCGAAGACGCTCCATCGGGGCCTCCGGCGATTGGCCGGCTTTACGGCCTTGCCAGCCGGGCGTGGCTTGCGTAGCACTTCTGCCGGACACGGCCCAGGCGTCCGGACGCGGAAAAGCCGGGGGCCGAAGTGAACCGGGAGGCGACGATGTTCCGCTGGGGTATCCTTTCCACCGCCAGGATCGCGCGAGAGCATCTCATTCCCGCGATCCAGGACGCTTCGAACGGCACGCTGGCAGCGGTCGCCAGCCGCGATCTCGGCAAGGCCCGCGCGCTGGCCGAGCGCAGCGGGGCGCCGCTCGCCTTCGGCTCCTACGACGAGATGCTCGCCTCCGACGCGATCGATGGCGTCTACATCCCCCTGCCGACCTCGCAGCATGTCGAATGGGCTGTGAAGGCCGCCGATGCCGGCAAGCATGTGTTGGTGGAGAAGCCGCTGGCGCTGAAGGCGGACGACATCGCCGAGGTGATCGCGGCGCGCGACCGCAACGGCGTGCTCGTCAGCGAGGCCTTCATGGTCGTCTACCATCCGCAGTGGATCAAGGTGCGCGAACTGGTTCAGGGCGGCGCCATCGGCAGGCTGCGCCACGTGCACGGCGCCTTCAGCTACTACAACGTCGATCCCGACAATATGCGCAACCGCCCGGACCTCGGAGGCGGCGCATTGCCCGACATCGGCGTCTACCCGACGGTGACGACACGTTTCGTCACCGGCAGGGAGCCGCTGCGCGTGCAGGCCGCCATCGAGCGCGACCCGACCTTCGGAACCGACATCTACTCGACCGTCAAGGCCGACTTCGGCGGCTTCGACCTGACCTTCTACCTGTCGACGCAGATGGCGGCGCGCCAGTCGATGGTGTTCCACGGCGACGCCGGCTTCATCGAGGTCGCCTCGCCCTTCAATGCCGGTCTCTATGACGACCACCGCATCGTCATCCACGACCGCGGCCACGAGAAGGCGACCGTGATCCGATTCCCGGGGGCGCAGCAGTACCGGCTGCAGGTCGAGGCTTTCGCACGTGCCGCGGCGGGGGCGGCTGAACGCGTCTTCACGCTGGAGGAGTCGGTGTTGAACCAGAAGGTGATCGACGCCGTCTTCCGTGCTGCCGGGCATGACGGATGGGAAACCGTCTGAGCCGCGAGGCATCGGACAGCACGACGGCTCAGGCACGGCGCAGCGCATCCGCCGGCATCAGCCGCGCCGCGCGCCAGGCCGGGTAGGCCGCACCTGCCGCGCAGAGCGGTACGGCGAACAGCAGCGGCAGGGCGATGTCGCCGGCGCGCGGCGTGAACGTGACGAAGCCGCCGATTGCCGGCAGGGAATCGAACAGGCCGGAAGCGAGCACGCCGAGGACGACGCCGAGCGTGCATCCGGCGAGGCCGATCAGCGTGCCCTCGATGACGATCAGCGCGACGATGCGGCCGTCGCTCCAGCCGATCGCCGCCATCATGCCGATCTCGCGGGTGCGCTCCTGAACGGAGATCAGCAGGGTCGCGAGCAGGCTGACGGCGCCGCTGACCAGCGCCACCAGCGACACGGCCGAGGAGATGGCCTCGAGGATTTCGTAGTTCATGTCCTGGTCGAGAACCTCCTGGGTGTCCGAGACGACGACGGGTAGATCGCGGGCGATCTCGGCACGCAGCCGGGCGCGCGCCGCGTCGTCGAGTTCGGCCTTCAGCCGCACGGTGAAGAAGCTCACCTGGCCCTCGCGCAGGGCGGCTCGCTGCATCGCGGCGAGCGGCATGATCGCCATGCTGCGGTTCATCGCCGTGGCGTATCCGGTTACGCCGACGATGTCGAATGTCTCGTCGAAGAGGTCGATCTCGTCGCCGGGCTGGAGGCCGAGCCCTTCCGCGAGGATGTCGCCGATCAGGATCTCGCGCCGGTTGGGATCGGGCAGACGCCCCGAGAGGAGGGGCGTCCGGCTCCAGCCGGCGATGTCCCGCGACCAGCCGCCGACGAGGATGCTCTGGTCTTCTCGGACGGTGAAGGCGTAAAGTTCGCCCGAAACGGCCTCGACGCCGTCCATGGACGCGATCTTGGCGCCGATCGCCTCGGGCAGGCGCGCGCTGAGCACGCCCGTCGCGTTCTTCGGCGCGACGACGAACTCGGCGCCGATTTCGTCGAGTCCTCTGCCGATACTCTCGGCGACGCCGCGTGCCAGGGCCAGCAGGGCGACCGCCGTTCCCACCGCCAGCGCGATGCCGAGCACGGTGAGCAGGGTGCGTGCCGCACGGCGCGCAAGGTTCGATATGGCAAGTCCGGCCATCGTCACGCGGCATCCCCCCTCACGCGGCAGTCCTCGACGATCCGACCGTCGGAGAGCCTGACGATACGCTGGCAGCGCTCGGCGAGTTCGGCATCGTGCGTGACCATCACGAGACTGACGCCGCGTTCGCGCTGCAGGTCCAGCAGGAGCGCGGCGACCTTCTCGGCGTTGGCGCTGTCGAGGTTCCCGGTCGGTTCGTCGGCGAACAGGATCAGCGGATCGCGCACCAGCGCGCGGGCGATGGCGACACGCTGACGTTCGCCGCCCGACATCTCGGAAGGCAGGTTGTCCCGGCGATGGGCAAGGCCGACGCGCTCCAGCGCGGCCGCGGCGGCGCGCCGCTGCTCGGCCTGCCCGGTCCTGCCGCCCATCAGCGCCAGCTCGACGTTCTGCTGCGCGCTCAGCGTCGGTAGCAGGTGGAATTCCTGGAAGACGATGCCGATCGATTTGCGCCGCAGCGCCGCCCACTCGCGGCGCGACGAGATCGCCCGCCCCTGCCAGAACACGGCGCCGGAGTCGGGTCTGTCGAGGCCCGTCGCGATGGCGACCAGGCATGACTTGCCGCTGCCGCTGCGGCCGACCAGGGCGACGCTCTCGCCGCTGCGGATGGAAAGATCGACTCCGTCGAGCGCGACTATGCGGCCGCTGTCGAAGGAACGGCGGACGCCGGCGAGCGAAAGGAGCGTTTCGTCGCTCATCTTCGTCCCGAACGCGCGAGATCGGCAATCGCGGCAGCGACGTTGCCGTCGTGAACGGCAAGGGCGGCCTCGAGGTCGGCCCGCAACATCGCGACGACGGCCCGCCCGTCGACGGAAAGGTCGCGCGCGGTGAAGCCGAGCGGTCCGCCCGGGCGCAGCGTCCAGACGAAAACGGTTCCCGTGTCGCCTTCCGTGGGGAACTGGACGGTGAGCCTGATGCCGCCCTCGATTTCGCGCACGCGCCGGACGACGCCCGGTCCGGTCGCCGGACGGTCGGCGACGTCCGCGCATTCGCTCGAGAGCCGGCGGCGGACGGCGGCTTCGAGTGCGGCCCGCGACGCGGCGGCGAAGGTTTTCCAGCCCGGACCGCCCACACCCTCGGCGACGGCGCTGACGTCGAACAGGTCGGCGACGAGCGACCGGCAGGCCGCGTCGCGCCCGCCCGCGGCCGTCGCGCGGATCTGGTCGAAGCGGGCCTGGACGCGTTCGACGAACAGTTCCGGAGAGATTGCCGCCAGGACGGCTGAAGCCAGGAGTGCCGAAAGGAACGCCGATACGGCAAGCCGTTTCAAGAAACCGCGATCCCCCGTCCGGCCAAGCCTTCCAACACGCACTGCCCTGCCCCACGATCGCGCCGCCGCCGGCAATGATCGTTCCTGCGCTCTTCACCGCAACCGCTCAAGGCTGATGTCGCCTCGCGGCGGCGGCCACATTGATGGAAATCAAGTCGCGGCGCCAGCGTTCTTTCTCCAACGGTCGGCGCGCTGCTTTTCGGTCGGACGGAGACGGTAGCCTCCGCGCCGCTATGCCGCTATAGGTTCCCGGACTCGGTAAAGCCAGGAAACGGATCATGCCCCCCTATCGTTCCAGAACCACGACCCACGGCCGCAACATGGCCGGCGCACGCGGCCTGTGGCGCGCCACAGGCATGAAGGACGGCGATTTCGGCAAGCCGATCATTGCCGTGGTCAACTCGTTCACCCAGTTCGTGCCCGGCCACGTTCACCTGAAGGACCTCGGACAGCTGGTGGCGCGCGAGATCGAGGCCGCCGGCGGCGTCGCCAAGGAGTTCAACACGATCGCCATCGACGACGGCATCGCCATGGGGCATGACGGCATGCTCTATTCGCTGCCGAGCCGCGAGATCATCGCCGACAGCGTCGAATACATGGTCAACGCCCACTGCGCCGACGCCATGGTCTGCATCTCCAACTGCGACAAGATCACGCCCGGCATGCTCATGGCGGCGCTGCGCCTGAACATCCCGGCGGTGTTCGTCTCCGGCGGCCCGATGGAGGCCGGCAAGGTCGTCCTGCACGGCAAGAAGATCGCGCTCGACCTGGTCGACGCGATGGTCGCCGCCGCCGATGACAAGGTGACCGACGAGGAGGTGCAGGCGATCGAACGCTCGGCCTGTCCGACCTGCGGGTCGTGCTCGGGCATGTTCACCGCCAATTCGATGAACTGCCTCACCGAGGCGCTCGGCCTGTCGCTGCCCGGCAACGGTTCCACGCTTGCGACCCATGCCGACCGCAAGCGCCTGTTCGTCGAGGCCGGCCACCTGATCGTCGACCTCGCCCGGCGCTGGTACGAGCAGGAGGACGCCTCCGCCCTGCCGCGCACCATCGCCTCGAAGAAGGCTTTCGAGAACGCCATGGCGCTCGACATCGCCATGGGCGGTTCGACCAACACCGTGCTGCACATCCTCGCCGCGGCGATCGAGGCCGAGATCGACTTCACCATGGACGACATCGACCGGCTGTCGCGCAAGGTGCCGTGCCTGTCCAAGGTGGCGCCGGCAAAGAGCGATGTGCACATGGAGGACGTCCACCGCGCCGGCGGCATCATGCGCATCCTCGGCGAGCTCGACCGCGGTGGCCTGATCAACCGGGATTGCCCCACGGTGCATTCCGCGACGATGGGCGACGCCATCGACCGCTGGGACATCACCCGCACGAATGCCGCGAATGTGCGCGAGTTCTTCCGCGCTGCGCCCGGCGGTGTCCCGACCCAGGTCGCCTTCTCGCAGAACGCGCGCTGGGAGGACCTCGACACCGACGGCGAGAAGGGCGTCATCCGCTCGGTCGAGCACCCGTTCTCCAAGGACGGCGGCCTCGCCGTCCTGAAGGGCAACATCGCCACCGATGGCTGCATCGTGAAGACGGCGGGAGTCGACGAGTCGATCCTGAAATTCTCCGGTCCGGCCAGGGTATACGAGAGCCAGGACGCGGCGGTGAAGGCGATCCTGGCCAATGAGGTCAAGGCCGGCGACGTCGTCGTCATCCGCTACGAGGGACCGCGCGGCGGCCCCGGCATGCAGGAGATGCTCTATCCGACCAGCTACCTGAAGTCGAAGGGGCTGGGCAAGGTCTGCGCGCTGGTCACCGACGGGCGCTTCTCGGGTGGAACGTCGGGCCTCTCCATCGGCCACGTCTCGCCGGAGGCGGCGGAAGGCGGCGCCATCGGCCTGGTGCGTGACGGCGACACGATCGAGATCGATATTCCCAACCGTACCATCAGCCTCGCCGTCTCCGAGGCCGAGTTGGCGTCCCGCCGAGCCGCCCAGGACCGGGCCGGCTGGAAGCCGGCGCATCCGCGCAAGCGAAAGGTCACGACGGCGCTGAAGGCCTATGCGGCCTTCGCCACCAGCGCGGCGCAGGGCGCGGTGCGCAAACTGCCGGACTGAGTGGAACGGCGAGGCTTTCGCCTCACCACCAGACGCCGCCGCGCGTCACCCTGATGCGCGGCCGGCCGGACGGCGGGTTGAGTTCGTGTCCGCAGGCGGGCTCGTCGTCGCGGTCCTCGCCGAGCAGAGGATTGACGCCGAAAGGCGGCGGGCCCCGGTCGATCCTGACCTGCGGAACGAGCGAGGGGCGACGCGGCGCGCGGCGTGTTTCGCCATCGCCGAAGACCGTTCCGGTCGACTTGAGCGCCATCAGGCGGGCGACGCGCTCTTCGGTGCGCGGGTGCGTTCTCAGGATCGACGGATCGGGAATGCGGTTGCCGGGCAGCATCATGCCTTCCCACATGCGGCCCTGCGCCTTCTCCAGCTTGGCCAGCGCCGAGGCGAGGCCGTCGGGATCGCCGGTCAGCGCGGCGGCGCCGAGATCCGCGTCGAACTCGCGCGTCCGCGACAACGCCATCTGCAGGAGTCCGCCGACGGTCGGCGCGGCGAGCAGGATGATGACGCCTTCCCAGGGAACCCGCGCGCCGTAGCCGCCGGCGAAACCGACGAGGTTGACGACCAGTGAAAAGAGGCCGACCGTCGACATCAGCGAGGTGAAGCGCGACACCATGTCGGCGAAAGCCATCACCTTCACGTCCTCGGCCGCGACGTGGCTGATCTCGTGGGCCAGCACGCCGGCCAGCTCGCGCGTCGTCAGGTTGCGCGCCAGCGCGTCGGTGATGGCGATCGCCGAGTCCTCGCGGCGCCCCACCGCGAAGGCGTTCATCATCTTCGACGGCACGACGTAGAGGCGCGGTGCGGCCGGCAGCCCGGCACGGCGCGCCAGCTCGCCGACGATGCGGTGGCCGACCGGAAACTCGTCGGGGCCGACTTCGGCCGCCTTGTACATCGACAGCACAATCCGCGGGCTGACCCGGCGGACGACCCACATGGAGACCGTGCCGAAGACCAGCGCATAGACGATGCCGGCACCGCCGGCGAACACCCAGGCGGTAACGCCGAGCAGCAGCAGGCTGCCCGCCGCGAGAAGCCAGGTGTGAACGAGATTGAGAAGCCGGCCGCGGCGTTGGGCGAAGAGGTCGAGCGTCTGGTCCATGTCTCCTATATGGCCGCTGCCGCGGCGTTTGCCGAGTCCCGGCGCCGTGGTTCGCGGGCGTCCGTCGGTCCGGCAAGGCCGGCGAAAGGATGACGCGATAGTGATCGGTGCGGCGGCGAGCGCTTGCGCGCCCGAAACGCCCTCCTTATATACGCCCCAGCCCCGCGCCGGGCGGCGAATTCCGACCGGCCGGCGTGGAAATTCGAGTGAAAAGGGGCTTTCGCCGGAACGCCTTTTGGGTCCTGGAAGCCTGCTAAGCGGAGAGAACGAAAATGGCCAAAGTCATCGGCATCGACCTCGGAACGACCAATTCCTGCGTCGCCGTCATGGACGGCAAGGACGCCAAGGTGATCGAGAACGCGGAAGGCGCGCGCACCACGCCGTCGATCGTCGCCTTCACCGCCGACGGAGAGCGCCTCGTCGGCCAGCCGGCCAAGCGCCAGGCGGTCACCAACCCCGAAAACACCATCTTCGCGGTCAAGCGCCTCATCGGCCGCCGCTACGACGATCCGGTGACCGAGAAGGACAAGAAGCTGGTCCCCTACCGGATCGTCAAGGGCGACAACGGCGATGCCTGGGTCGAGGCCGGCGGCAAGAAGCAGTCGCCTTCGCAGATCTCGGCGATGATCCTGCAGAAGATGAAGGAGACGGCGGAAGCCTATCTCGGCGAGAAGGTCGAGAAGGCGGTCATCACCGTCCCGGCCTACTTCAACGACGCCCAGCGCCAGGCCACCAAGGACGCCGGCAAGATCGCCGGCCTCGAAGTGCTGCGCATCATCAACGAGCCGACGGCCGCCGCGCTGGCCTACGGCCTCGACAAGAAGGAAGGCAAGACGATCGCGGTCTACGACCTCGGCGGCGGCACCTTCGACATTTCCGTGCTGGAGATCGGCGACGGCGTCTTCGAGGTGAAGTCGACCAACGGCGACACCTTCCTCGGCGGCGAGGACTTCGACATGCGCCTCGTCGAGTACCTGGCGAGCGAGTTCAAGAAGGACCAGGGTATTGACCTGAAGAACGACAAGCTCGCCCTGCAGCGCCTCAAGGAAGCGGCCGAGAAGGCCAAGATCGAGCTATCGTCGGCCGCGCAGACCGAGATCAACCTGCCCTTCATCACCGCCGACCAGACCGGTCCCAAGCACCTGACGATGAAGCTGACCCGGGCCAAGTTCGAGCAGCTCGTCGACGATCTGGTGCAGCGCACGATCGATCCGTGCAAGGCCGCGCTCAAGGACGCCGGCCTGAAGCCGGGCGAGATCGACGAGGTGGTGCTGGTCGGCGGCATGACCCGCATGCCGAAGATCCAGGAGATCGTGAAGCAGTTCTTCGGCAAGGACCCGCACAAGGGCGTCAACCCCGACGAGGTGGTGGCGATCGGTGCGGCGATCCAGGCCGGCGTGCTGCAGGGTGACGTCAAGGACGTCCTCCTCCTCGACGTGACGCCGCTTTCGCTCGGCATCGAGACGCTGGGCGGCGTGTTCACCCGGCTGATCGACCGCAACACGACGATCCCGACGAAGAAGAGCCAGGTGTTCTCGACCGCCGAGGATTCGCAGTCGGCGGTGACGATCCGGGTCTTCCAGGGCGAGCGCGAGATGGCGGCCGACAACAAGCTGCTCGGCCAGTTCGACCTGGTCGGCATCCCGCCCGCACCGCGCGGCGTGCCGCAGATCGAAGTCACCTTCGACATCGACGCCAACGGCATCGTCAACGTCTCGGCCAAGGACAAGGGCACCGGCAAGGAGCACCAGATCCGCATCCAGGCCTCGGGCGGCCTGTCGGACGCCGACATCGAGAGGATGGTGAAGGACGCCGAGGCCCACGCCGAGAGCGACAAGAAGCGTCGCGCCCTCGTCGAGGCCCGCAACCAAGCCGAGTCGCTGGTCCATTCTTCGGAGAAGTCGCTCAAGGAGTACGGCGACAAGGTCTCGGAAGCCGACCGCACCGCGATCGCCGACGCCATCGCCGCGCTGAAGGCGGCGGCCGAAGGCGACGACGTCGGGGCGATCAACGCGAAGAGCCAGGCACTCGCCGAGGCCTCGATGAAGCTCGGTCAGGCCATGTACGAGGCCAGCCAGGCCGAGGCCGCCAAGGCCGACGCGAAGGCCGACATGGGCAAGGACTCCGACGTGGTCGACGCCGACTTCGAGGAGATCGATGAGGACGACAAGAAGAAGTCGGCCTGATCGGGTCCGGCATTCGGGAAAAGGCCCGGCTTTCGAGCCGGGCCTTTTTCGGAGCCGGCGCCCGAAAACGGCCGAACGGGACTTCTTCCCCATGCCAGGCGTTGCGGCGGTTCACCAGATCGGAATCCGCACGACCGGTAGAGCGGCAATGCGCAGGAACATTGAATATCCGGACAGCGGGACGCGATGAAAGCCGATTTCTACGAGATCCTCGGCGTTTCGAAGGGCGCCGACGACAAGGAGCTCAAGGCGGCCTTCCGCAAGCTCGCCATGCAGTATCACCCCGACCGCAATCCGGGCGACGCTGCCTGCGAGCACAAGTTCAAGGAAATCAACGAGGCGTATGAGACGCTGAAGGATCCGCAGAAGCGCGCCGCCTACGACCGCTTCGGCCACGCCGCGTTCGAAAACGGCGGCATGGGCGGCCAGGGCTTCGGCGCCAACGGATTCTCGGCCGGCGGCTTCGCCGACATCTTCGAAGACATCTTCGGCGACATGATGGGCGGCCGCCGCCAGCGCTCCTCTGGCGGCCGCGAGCGCGGCGCCGACCTGCGCTACAATATGGAAATCACGCTCGAAGAGGCGTTCTCCGGCAAGACGGCACAGATCCGCGTCCCGGCCTCGGTCACCTGCACGGAATGCTCGGGAACCGGCGCCAGGCCCGGCACGCAGCCGACGACCTGCAACACCTGCTCCGGCTCGGGGCGTGTCCGCGCAACGCAGGGCTTCTTCTCGATCGAGCGCACCTGTCCGACCTGCCAGGGCCGCGGCCAGATCATCAAGGACCCATGCCAGAAGTGCTCCGGCCACGGCCGCGTCATCGAGGAGCGCTCGCTCTCGGTCAACATTCCCGCCGGCATCGACGACGGCACGCGCATCCGCCTTGCCGGCGAGGGCGAGGCGGGAATACGCGGCGGCCCGCCCGGCGACCTCTACATCTTCCTTTCGGTGAAGCCGCACGAGCTTTTCCAGCGCGACGGCGCCGACCTCTACTGCAAGGTTCCGATCTCGATGACCACGGCGGCCCTCGGCGGCTCCTTCGAGGTGACCACGCTTGATGGCACCCAGACACGGGTCAAGGTGCCCGAAGGCAGCCAGAACGGCCGGCAGTTCCGCCTGAAAGGCAAGGGCATGCCGGTGCTGCGCCAGCCTTCCGTCGGCGATCTCTACATCCAGGTCTCGGTCGAGACGCCGCAGAACCTGACGCGGCGCCAGCGCGAACTTCTCGAGGAATTCGAGAGACTGTCCTCGCAGGAAAATTCACCTCAATCGAGCGGCTTCTTCTCGCGCATGAAGGACTTCTTCGAATCGTTCGGCGAGCGCTAGACCCCTGTCGCCCGACGCGGCATTCGGGTCGCGCGATGCTGCGCGGCAGCCGGTGGAACACTGCCCTTGCGCGAGGCGGCGGGGGTGCTAGATAAGAAGAGCCTGCGGAGGAGCGGTCGATGGCGCGCGGCGCGGAATTGCGGAAGGCCTTGGCCGAAAAATTCGACGACGAGCTGCGTTTCTTCAAGGGATGGATCGACAGGCCGAAGGCGGTCGGGTCGATCTTGCCGACCAGTTCCATCACGGCCCGCCAGATGGCTTCCGTGATCGACACGGGTTCCGGCCTTCCGGTTCTCGAGCTCGGGCCCGGAACCGGCGTCATCACCCGCGCCATCCTGAAGCGCGGCGTAAGACCCGAAGACCTCTACTGCGTCGAATATTCCGAGGATTTTGTCCGCCATCTGCGCCGTAACCACCCGCGCGTCAACGTCATACATGGCGACGCCTTCGAACTCGACAACACGCTCGGCGAGGCGCGCTCGCTGACGTTCGATTCGGTCGTCTCCGGCGTCCCGCTGCTCAATTTCCCCGTTCCGCTGAGGATCCGCTACATCGAGGACCTGCTCGGACGCGTCCCGGCCGGGAGGCCGGTGGTGCAGCTGACCTATGGTCCGGTCTCGCCCGTCCCGCCCGGAAAGGGCAATTATACGGTCGAGCGCTTCCACTTTGTCCTGCGCAACATCCCGCCGACCCAGTTGTGGCTCTACCGTCGCCCGTGGAGCACCGGCAAAGCGCATTGATTTCCGCGCTGCCGCCCTGTACCCCTCCGACGCGAAGCGCAACGCCAGCGGCAGGCCGACCGAGATGGTACCGAAAATCCTCGTCTTCGCGGGTTCGATCCGTGCCGGTGCCTACAGCGGCAGGACTGCCGACGCCGCCGCGGCCGAACTGGCGGCGCAGGGCGCCGAGGTCACGCGCATCTCGCTCGCCGACTTTCCCCTGCCGATCATGGACGAGGACCTCGAGAACGAGAAGGGCGTCCCGGAAAACGCGGTGAAGCTTGCCCGCCTGATCGCCTCCCATGATGCGGTCCTAGTCTGCACCGCCGAATACAACGGCTCGATCCCGCCGCTTCTCAAGAACACGATCGACTGGGTAAGCCGCGTCCACCGCGACAACGGCCGTCCGCTCCGGCCCTATCCGGGCAAGGTGGCCGCCATCTGTTCCTCGTCGGACGGCCATTTCGCCGGTATCCGCAGCGCCGCCCATCTGCGCGCCGTGCTCGCGCACGTCGGCATGGAGGTGATCGCACCGCAGGTCTCCGTGCCCTACGGCGCCGAGGCCTTTGCGGAGGATGGTTCGTTTCGCGAGGAGCGCCTGCGCAAGGGCATGACGCGGCTCTGCCGCACGCTCGTCGACCACGCCAAGGCCTTCTCCGCGAGGTTCGAACCGTGACGGCCGAGGCCGCGCTCCGCGACAGGCTGATCGTCGGTCTCGACGTGCCGACCGTGGCGGAGGCGGAAAAGGTCGTGCGCGACCTCGAGGGCACTGCCGCCTTCTACAAGATCGGCTACCAGCTCGTCTTCGCCGGCGGTCTGGAACTGGCGCGCGACCTCGCGGGCAGCGGCACGAAGGTCTTCCTCGACATGAAGCTGCTCGACATCGACAACACGGTGGCCAGGGGCGTCGAGAACATCGTCGGGATGGGCGTGTCGATGCTCACGCTGCATGCCTATCCCAAGGTGATGCGCGCGGCGGTCGAGGCGGCGAAGGGCAGCGATCTCTGCCTGCTCGGCGTGACCGTTCTCACCTCCATGGACGCAGACGACCTGATCGAGGCCGGCTACGGATACGACCCCCACACGCTCGTGCTCCGCCGCGCCGGACAGGCGCTGCGGGCCGGCATGGGCGGCGTCGTGTGCTCGGCCGGCGAGGCCGCGGCTGTTCGCTCGATCGTCGGACCGCACCTTGCCGTCGTCACGCCGGGTATCCGCCCGGCCGGCGCCGACCACGGCGACCAGAAGAGGGTGATGACACCGGCCGACGCGCTCCGCGCCGGCGCCAGCCATCTCGTCGTCGCCCGGCCGATCGTCGGCGCGGTTGACAGGAAAGCAGCCGCCCAAGCTATTCTTTCGGAAATGGAAACGGTCGGAATCTGACGGGAGGAATGGGATGGCCAAGGCATACTGGATCGCGCATGTCGATGTTCGCGACCCCGAGGGATACAAGGGCTATGTGGCGACGGCGAAGCCGGCCTTCGAGCGCTACGGCGCCAGGTTCCTCGCCCGCGGCGGCGCCTATGAGGCCATGGAAGGCCAGGCCCGCGGCCGCAACGTGGTGATCGAGTTCCCTTCGATGCAGGCCGCCCGGGACTGCTACAACTCGCCCGAATATCAGGCGGCTAAGGCGATCCGGCAGAAGTATGCCGAGGCCGAAATGGTCATCGTCGAGGGCTACGAAGGCTGAAAGGCCCCGGCCTGTCTCCGGCCGGCGGTTTTGGCCGCGGAGTCCTGCGGCCGGTTTCGCTCCGGCGGCCGTGGGCGCTGGCCGAACGGGCGACCGACCCGAATCGCGGGCGGATCGGCGTCCGCCTGGCTGTCGCCGGAGCCGGCGTTGACGTGGCGACCGGGCGCCGCCTTGCCGTCGGCGCTCTCGCCCGCTGCCCCGGCGTATCCGTCGGACCGCCTTTCCATCCGGTCGGGTTTCGCGGGAATGCCGATGACCGATGCTCCGTGTGTCCTGCGCGAGCAGTCCCTTGCGGAACTTCTCCGGCAAACGGCCGTTGAGGCGCGAGTTCTGACTATTCGCGACTTCTGAAGCGCGTCGTTCCGGCGCAACTCTTCGTCAATCTCTTTGACCCAAGGTTACGTGACGGTTCCGTGACGGAGCTATTGCATCGCAACAAAAGGGTGTTACTTTTGTTGCATAACAATACCGCCTGGACCGGCGCGACGCCGCCGCTGTCGGCCTTGGCGTCGCAGGGGCGCCGGATGTTTTATCAGCTCTACGAGTTCAATCACGCCGCGGTACAGCCTCTCCGGGCTTATGCCGATGCGGTGAAGCTGTTCTACTCCAACCCGCTCAATCCGTTCTCGCACACGTCGTGGGGCAGGTCGGTGGCGGCTGCGGCCGAACTGTTCGAAAGGACGACGCGCCGCTACGGCAAGCCGGCCTTCGGCCTCAAGTCCACCGTCGTCGACTGGAAGACCGTCGACGTCGACGAGAAGGTCGTCTGGTCCCGGCCGTTCTGCAACCTGATCCACTTCGAGCGCTCACTGCCGTCGGAACGTCGCGCCGATCCCAAGCTGCTGATCGTCGCGCCGATGTCGGGCCATTACGCGACGCTGCTGCGCGGCACTGTCGAAGCGATGCTGCCGCATGCCGAGGTCTACATCACCGACTGGGTCGACGCGCGCATGGTTCCGCTCGCCGAAGGTCGTTTCGACCTCGACGACTACATCGACTATCTCATCGACATGTTGCATGTGCTGGGACCCGGTACCCACGTGATGGGTGTCTGCCAGCCGTCCGTTCCGGTCCTTGCGGCGGTTTCGATCATGGAGGGTCGCGGCGACAGGTTCATCCCGGCGACGATGACCCTCATGGGCGGCCCGATCGACACGCGGCGCAACCCGACGGCGGTCAACCTGCTCGCCGAGGAGAAGGGGATCGAGTGGTTCCGCGACAATGTCATCATGCAGGTTCCGTGGCCGGATCCGGGCTTCGGCCGGTCGGTCTATCCGGGATTCCTGCAGCTGTCGGGATTCATGAGCATGAATCTCGACCGCCACATCATCGCTCACAAGGACTTCTTCCTGCATCTGGTAAAGAACGACGGCGACAGCGCCGTCAAGCACCGCGAGTTCTACGACGAGTACCTCGCGGTTATGGACCTTACCGCCGAGTTCTACCTGCAGACGGTGGAGACCGTGTTCGTCCGCCACGCCTTGCCGAAGGGCGAGATGATGCATCGCGGCGAGCCGGTCGATCCCGGTGCAATTCGCAATGTTGCGCTGTTCACGGTCGAGGGCGAGAACGACGACATTTCCGGCCTCGGCCAGACCCAGGCGGCCCACGATCTCTGCGTCAACATCCCGGCTGACATGCGGGCGCACTACATGCAGCCCAAGGTCGGTCACTACGGCGTCTTCAACGGTTCCCGCTTCCGCGCCGAGATCGTCCCGCGCATCGTCGACTTCATGACCAGCTACGGTGTCGCCAATCGCCGGCCGGCGGCGAGGCCGCGGCTCGTGCGTTCCACGAAAGGCCCGGCCGACTGAACAGCGGCATCGGCCTCCTGAAGCCCGTTTCGCCGCGCCCCGGGGCGCGTGTTGCAATTTCGCCGCGGTTCCCCCGCGACGGTAACCATCGCCGCGATCCGCAAGCCCGTGCGATTGACATGCCGGCCGTGCCGCCCTTAACGTTTTGTTAACGGACGAAACGCGGGGCTGACGGGGCCTGGGGAATGTCTTCCTTTCTCGCAAAGGGGCTGTCGATGCTGAGCGCCGCGCTTGTCTCGGGACTGGCGCTTCCAGCGGCCGTCATCGCCGCCGGCGCGGCTGAGCCGATGACGACGGGCGGCCTCACCTCGCAGCCGATCGGCCATTACGAGTTCTGCAAGGCCAATCCGGGCGAGTGCGACATCAGCATGGCCGATGCCGGGCCGCTGCGCATCACCGGCGGCCTCTGGGCGCAGATCACCAGGATCAACCGGACCGTGAACAGGTCCGTGAAGCCGATGAACGACTTTGACATCTACGGCAAGGACGAGGTCTGGGCCTATCCGAACGGCGTCGGCGACTGCGAAGACTATGTTCTCGAGAAGCGGCGGCAGCTGGCCGCGCGGGGAATCTCGCTTTCCGACCTCCTGATCACCGTCGTGCGCAAGCCCGATGGCGAAGGCCACGCCGTCCTGACGGTGCGCACCGACAAGGGCGACTTCATCCTCGACAACCTCACCGACAAGGTGAAACTGTGGGGCGACACCGGCTATCGCTTCCTGAAGCGCCAGTCCAGCGAGCATACCGGCCGCTGGGTTTCGATCCGCGAAGGCCAGACGACGCTGGTCGGCTCCGTCGAGTAGCCGCGTCCGCGGCGGGTTGGCCCGCCGCCCGAGCCTCGAGAGCCGCGAATGTTCAGCCGCGCATCACCGCGGCCATGGCCTCGGCAACGACACCCACATTGTGCTCGTTGACGCCGGCCACGCACATCCGGCCAGAGCGGACCATGTAGACGGCGAAGTCCTCGCGCAGGCGGTCGACCTGCTGAGGAGTGAGGCCCGTGTAGCTGAACATGCCGCGCTGGCTGAGCAGATAGCCGAAGTCTCGGTCCTGCACGCGCGCGGTCAGCACGTCGTGGAGGCGCTGGCGCATCGCCTTGATGCGCATGCGCATCTCGGCGACCTCGCCCTCCCATTCGGCGCGTAGCGCCGGGTCGGTCATCACGATCGCCGCGACCTGACCGCCATAGGTCGGCGGGCTCGAATAGTTGGTGCGGACGGTGAACTTGAGCTGGCCGAGCACGCGGTCGGCCTCCGCGGCGCTGGCGCAGACGACCGAAAGGCCGCCGCAGCGCTCGCCGTACCAGGAAAGGTTCTTGGAAAACGAGTTCGAGACGAAGAAGGAGACGCCGGCGTCGGCCATGGCGCGCACCGCGTGGGCGTCCTCCTCGATGCCGTCGCCGAAGCCTTGGTATGCCATGTCCATGAACGGGATCAGCCTGCGTGCCGCCACGACCGCGATGACCTCCGCCCACTGCTCCCTCGTCAGGTCGACGCCGGTCGGGTTGTGGCAGCACGGGTGCAGCAGCACGATGCTCTTTTCCGGCATCGCCTTCAGCGCGGCGAGCATCGCGTCGAAGCGCACGCCGCCCGTCGCCGGGTCGTAGTACGGATAGTCGTGGATGCGGAAGCCCGCGAACTGGAACAGCGAGCGGTGGTTGTCCCAGGTGGGATCGCTGACGAAGACCTCGCTGTCGGGGAAGTAGCGCTTGAGGAAGTCGCCGCCGACCTTCAGCGCGCCGGAGCCGCCGATGGTCTGGATCGTGGCGATGCGCTTCGAGCGCACCGCTTCGTGGCCGGCGCCGAAGACCAGTTCCTGCACCGCCTGCCGATAGTTGGCCGCGCCTTCGATCGGCTGGTAGCTCCGCGGTTCGGCGTTCTGCGCACGGCGCGCCTCGGCCTTGCGGACCGACGGCAGCACCGGGATGCGGCCCTCGCCGTCGTAGTAGAGGCCGATGCTGACATTCACCTTGCCGGGCCGCGTGTCCTTGTTGAAGGCGTCGACGATCGCGAAGATGGGGTCGCCGGGATAGGCTTCGACGTGCTCGAACATGTTTTCAGGCCCTCGGAAGATGCGCGGCAGGCATATCAACTGCGGCGTTCCGGGACAACAGCCGTGCGCGTCCGATGTGCCCGCTGCGGGGGACGTTGCGGAACCCGTCCGGGCCTGTCGGCCGCGGGCCGCGGGAGGCGGTGTCTACACCGCCCTGAAGGCGAGAACGGCGTTGGTGCCGCCGAAGGCGAAGCTGTTGCTGATCGCGGCACGCACCGTGCGCCGCTTCGCCACGTTGGGGGTCACGTCGAGGTCGCAGGCCGGGTCCCGCTCGCGATAGCCGGCCGTCGGCGGCACGATGCCCTCGCGGATGGCGTTGACGCAGGCGATCATCTCGACCGCGCCCGAGGCGCCCATGCAGTGGCCGTGCATCGACTTGGTCGACGAAACCGACAGGGCGTCGGCGTGCCTGCCGAAGACGCGGCGGATCGCCTGTGTCTCGATCTCGTCGTTGGCCTTGGTGCCCGTTCCGTGGGCGTTGATGTAGTCGACGTCTTCCGGTGCCAGGCCGGCGTCGGCGAGCGCTGCGGCCATGGCCGCCGCCGGTCCCTCGACGGTCGGCGCGACGATGTCGGTGGCGTCTCCCGACAGGCCGGCGCCTGCGAGTTCGACGAGAATCGGCGCGCCGCGCGCCACGGCGTGTTCGTAGGTCTCGAGAACGGCCATGCCGGCACCCTCGCCGATCACCAGTCCGTCGCGGTCGGCGGAGAAGGGACGGCAAGCCTGCCGTGCCAGGGCGCGCAGCATGTCCCACGCCTTGAACATGGCGAAGGTCAGCGCCGCGTCGGTTCCGCCGGCGACCATGACGTCGGCTCTCCCGAGGCGGATCTGGTCGGCGGCGGCCGATATGGCGTGGTTTGCCGAGGAGCAGGCCGATGTCACGCCGAAGACCGGACCGCGCAGGCCGTACTGCATGCTCACCTGACCGGCCGGCGCGCCGGGCATGATCTTGGGCACGGAAAAGACGTTCGGGCGCTTGTTTTCGAGCAGGAGGACGCGGAAGTTTTCTTCCACCGTCTCCGACCCGAAGATGCCGGTCCCGACGACAGCGCCGACCCTCGACAGCTCGACGTCAGATAGGTCGAGGCGGGACTCTTTCAGCGCTTCCGTCGCCGCGATGACGGCCAGCAGGCTGAAGCGGTCCATGGTGATCAGGCGGCGCCGGTCCAGACCGTGCTCGGGCAAGGTCTTGATCTCGGCGCCGAGCCGCCCGCCCATCTCATGGAGATGTTCGTTGCTGATCGCGCCGATGCCGGTTCGGCCTTCGCGCATCGCCGTCCAGATCTCGGCTGCGTTCGTGCCGAGGGAGCACAGGCCGCCGATGCCCGTGATGACGATCCGCTGGCGGGCCATGTCAGCCCTTGGCTTCGATCAGGGCACGGACGGCTTTGACGATGTCGCCGACGTTCTTCAGATTGTTCCAGGCCTCGACCGTGTTCATCTCGATCTCGATGCCGTAGGCCTCCTCGAGGTCGAACACGATCTCGGTCAGTTCGAGCGAGTGGATTCCGAGTGCGGTCAGCTCGGTTTCCGGCGTGATCTCGCCGCCCGCGGGGTCCGCATGGGATTTGATCTTGGCGATGATGTCCGCCGCAAGCTGATCGGCCATTGATCGGTCCCCAGTCCTTCCGCCACCGGTCGAACGCCCCACTCGGTATCGCGGCCCGAAACGTCGTGTCACGCCTTCCGGTCCGGTGTCCGGAAGAACGAACATTTCCTATAGAAACCAAATCGTCCCAAGGCAACATGCGATAGCTCGACAATTGGGCAGATGCCTCTAACCTGGGTGCCCATGGAATTCCCATCGACCACCGATCCCGCGCCGCCGGCTGAGATGCAGCGCGTCGCCGCGGCCGGACATCTTGCCGTTCGCCGAACCGCCGGCCGCACGCGCCTGGCACGCCTTTTTCAGGAAGGTGCGGCCAAGATCCGCATGCCGGCGGTGACGGACGATCTCTTCGAGGCCGTGCTCATCAATACGGCCGGCGGCCTCACCGGCGGCGACCGCCTCGCCTGGCGGGTGGATGTCGGGGAGGGCGCCGCGGCCTCGGTGACGACCCAGGCCTGCGAGAAGGTTTACCGCGCCGCAGAGGACCGCGCCGGGGTCTGGTGCAACCTGCATGTCGGCCGCGAGGCGTCGCTTGCCTGGCTGCCGCAGGAGACCATCGTCTACCGCGGCGGCGCGCTTTCCCGGCGCTTCGAGGTCGACCTCGATGCCGGCGCCCGTCTGCTGATGGTCGAGGCGACCGTGTTCGGCCGCACGGCGATGGGCGAGAACGTCGACCGCGGCACCTTCCGCGACCGCTGGCGGATCCGTCGCGCCGGCCGCCTCATCCACGCCGAGGATTTTTCCCTGGGCCCCGAGATCGCCGTAACGCTGGCACGCGGTGCCGTGACGGCGGGGGCGCCCGCGATGGCGACGGTCCTTCTCGTCGAGGACGAGCCCGGCCGCCATCTCGACGCCGCGCGGTCGATCCTCGGCGACCGGGGCGGCGCGAGCGTCTGGTCCGTCGGCGGAAGTGGCAAGCTTCTTGCTCGGCTCGTCGGGGATGACGGCTACAGCCTGCGCAAGCGGCTGGTCTCGCTTGTCGGCCTGCTCAACGGAAAGGCAGGCCTGCCCAAAACGTGGTCGCTCTAGCCCGGACGAGGACGCATGAACCTGACGCCGCGAGAAAAGGACAAGCTGCTGGTGGCCATGGCCGCGATCGTCGCGCGCCGCCGGCTCGAACGCGGCGTCAAGCTGAACCACCCGGAGGCCATCGCGCTGATCACCGATTTCGTCGTCGAAGGTGCCCGCGACGGACGTTCCGTGGCCGAACTGATGGAGGCCGGCGCCCACGTCGTCACGCGCGATCAGGTCATGGAGGGCGTCGCCGAGATGATCCACGACGTCCAGGTCGAGGCGACATTCCCGGACGGCACGAAACTCGTCACCGTCCACGAACCGATCCGCTAGGCCCCGTCCCATGCTCGAGCGCGGACCGAACTGCGAATGCTGCGACCGCGATCTGCCGCCCAACGGCGCCGGTGCGCGGGGCTGCGGCTTCGAGCGCACCCTCGGCAGCGCCTGCGCGCAGGGCGTTCGCGCCGGCACCCGCCCGAATTGCGGCGGCGAGCCGGTCCGGCGCCCGGTGCGGCCGGCAGTCGGGCTCGGCCGCCATCCCGCCTGGACCGGGCGCGTGCTGAAGGCCGAAGGCTGCCCGCCGCGCGAGGCCGCATGATGTCTTGATCGATGAGGAAGAGAGGATGCTGAAGAAATTTTCATACACCGCCCTGGTGCTGTTTGCGGCGACCGTCCCCGCCTTCGCCCACCTCGATCCGGTCGAGCACGGCTCTTTCGCAGCCGGCTTCTCCCATCCCTTCTTCGGCCTCGACCACATCCTGGCGATGGTGGCGGTCGGCCTCTGGGCGGCGCTGCTCGGCGGTCGCGCCGCATGGCTCGTGCCGACCGCCTTCGTCGGCACGATGATGCTGGGGTTCGCCCTGGCTCTGGCCGGGCTCGGCCTGCCCTTCGTCGAACCGGTGATCGCCGCCTCGGTGGTCGTCATCGGTCTCCTCACGCTGGTCGCCCTGCAGGTTCCGACCCAGATTGGCATGGCGATGGTCGGCTTCTTCGCCTTGTTCCACGGCTATGCCCACGGTGGCGAACTGGGCGAGGCGGGTGCGCTTTCCTTCTGCGC
>DUSC01000303.1 GCA_012842935.1 Hyphomicrobiales bacterium
CATGCGAACCGCGTCCGAACGAACCGTCCAAGCCGCATGGAAACGCCTCGGGGCGCTGCTCGACAGCTTCACGGAAGACGAATGCGCAAACTACATGCGAAACGCAGGATACGCTTCTAACTGATGTGATCGCGCTCTAGCGCCATGGCGCCCTGCGGTGCGCGGACCTTGCCCTCGTGGATGATGTAGACGAAGACATCGCGCGGCCTCTTCTCGGGCGCATCATCGGCAACGATGCGGGGCAGGTCGGCGGGCTGGTCGCCGGCGGCCCATTCCTTCGCCCGCGCCGCCCAGCGGTCGAGAGCGGCCGCCTCGTAGGCGGTCGGCACCGTGTCCTCGCCCTTCTGCAGGCGCGCATAGACAAAGCCGGCGGTGACGTCGGCGAATTCCGGATAGTCGTGGTGATGGGCGTAGCAGATGGCGACGCCATGCTTTTTCGCCAGCGCGACGAATTCGGGCACGCCGAACGAGGCATGGCGCACCTCCAGCACGTGGCGGAGCGGCAGACCGTCCTGGCGCTCGGGCAGGAGCGCGAGGAAAGCCGCGAAATCGTCCGGCTCGAACTTCTTCGTATTGGCGAACTGCCAGACGATCGGGCCGAGCTTGTCGCCGAGCTCGGAAACGCCGGACGACAGGAAGCGCGTCATCGATTCCGCCGCCGTCGCCAGGACCTTGCGGTTGGTGACGAAGCGATTGGCCTTCAGCGAGAAGACGAAGCCGTCGGGCGTCTCCGCCGCCCAGCCGGCGAAGACCGGCGGCTTGAAGGTCGAATAGTAGGTGCCGTTGACCTCGATGGTCGGCACCTGCCGCGATGCGTATTCGAGCTGGCGCTTCTTCGGCAGTCCTTCGGGATAGAACGTGCCTTCCCACGGTTCGAAGGTCCAGCCGCCCATGCCGGCGCGGATCGCTCCCGAAACTGTCATGCTGGACTCTTCCTCATGCCGGCGGGCTGAAGGGCTGCGAGATTTCCTGAAACACCGGCAGCGCTTCCAGGCGTTCGCAATGGGCGGCGAGCGCCGGGCAGCCGTCGAGGCCGGCGAGTTCGGGATGCGATTCGCCCATGTGGCGGAGCGACGCCGCGACCGCGATGTCGGCATGGCCGATGCGTTCGCCGTACCAGAAGGGGCCGGACCGCGCCGCGCGGTCGCCCTCGAGCCAGGCCAGCGTGTCGCCGATCTGCCGTTCGCAGCGGTTGACCCAGGTCTGCGATACCGTCTCGTGCAGGCGCTTCTCGTAGAACAGCGCGACCGCCTTGTCGGCGAGGCCCGCGGCCAGTGCGGTGACCTTCATCGCCCGGCGGCGGTCCGGTTCCTGGCGCGGATGCAGCGCCCTGTCGGCCGGCACGAGGCCGTCGATGTGGCCGAGGATCGAGGCGCTGTCGACGATCACGTCGCCGTCGTCGAGGACCAGCGTCGGCACGCGCGTCAGCGGATTGAAGGCGCGGATCTTTTCGGCATCGCCGAAGACCGACCAGGGCCGGTGCTCGAAGGGGATGCCGTAGAGCCTGAGCGCGATGCCGACCCGGCGGACGAAGGAGGAATCATACTGGCCGATCAGGATCACGCGGTTCGCCTCGCTGCTTGAAGACAGAGGCTAGCAAAGCGGCACGCCGACGCCATCCGAAACATGGCCGGGAAAAGCAGTCTCCTGACACTGGAGTTCGCGCGGAGGTCTGACCGGGGACCCTTTCTGCGCTTTCGCCGCCACATCCCCGCCGTTTTCGCGCGCTCGACTTCCGGCGGGCAGGATTCGGCAGACATTGTGCGTCGCGTGTTTGCTGAGGCGCCGGCTTCTGCTAGTTCTGGCCGACTGCGTGTCGGCTCTTGGGGGTAAGATGACGAATTCTTCGGATTTTCTCGGGCGTTCTTGCGGACGCATGGACCGGCGTGCCTTCCTCGGCGGGGTCGGCGCCCTGGGGCTTGCCGGCACGCTGCCGGCTGTGGCGCAGACGCCGCGCTCGAACACGACGGTTCCGACCTTCGCCGGTCCGGCGACCCTCTATGCGGCGGTCACGGACGGCGGCCACAACCTGCCGGCGATCCCCTATGAGAAGATCGACAAGCGCTTCCTGCGCCAGGTTGTGATCGATCCCAGCCTGTCGAAGCCGGGCACGATCGTGGTCGATGCGACGGCGAAATTCCTCTATTTCGTCGTCGATGACGGCAAGGCGATCCGTTACGGGGTGAGCCTCGGCAAGGCCGGCTTCGAATGGACCGGCAAGGCCAATGTCGAATACAAGAAGGCGTGGCCGGTATGGACGCCGCCGCCGGAGATGATCGAGCGCAAGCCGGAACTGGCGCAATATGCCAACGGCATGCCGCCCGGCCCGAAGAGCCCGCTCGGCGCGCGCGCTCTCTACCTGTTCAGGGACGGCAAGGATACGATGTACCGCCTGCACGGCACGCCGGAATGGAGCTCGATCGGCAAGAACGCCTCGTCGGGCTGCGTGCGCATGCTCAACCAGGACGTCATCGACCTCTACAGCCGCGTCACCGGGCCGACGCCAGTCAACGTGGTTCACTCGATGTATCTCGGCGCGAACATGTCGGGCGGGCCATCGAGCCCGACGACGGAACCGATCGACGCCGGCGTGCCGGAAGGGGCGGAGAGGCTGGAGTAGGGGCGGCGAGCGCATCGCCGGGTCGCCGCTTCCCGCATCACGGCGGGGGCGGCCGTCGTCCCTAGCTGCTCTGGCTGCTGTTGAAGGACAGCTGCTGTTGAAGGACAGGCGGCTGCCGCGCGAGACAGCGCTGGCGATCGTTGATACCGCCAACACCGTTTTCGTCAGTTCGATCTGCGGCCTCGAGATCGCGACCAGGGTGATCCTCGGAAAACTGCCCGGCGCCGAGTGGATCGCGCGCGCGTTTGTCACCCTGTGCGCCGATTTCGACGTCATCGAACTGCCGGTCAACACGCCCATGCGGTGATGGCCGGCGCGTTCAGTCTGGTTCGCAAGGACCCGTTCGACCGCGTGCTGGCGGCACAGGCGATCGTTGAGGGGTTCGGGCTGGTCACGGACGATCGGGCGATGGAGGCGCTGGGGGCGGAGCGGGTGTGGGTATGAGTCTCCTGCATTCGAGACGGTGGGCAATCGCACGGAGCTCCTAGCTTCCTTCTACGCCAATTCGGGCGCCCTACGATATGTTCCGGCCTGGACCCTCGGGTCAAGCCCGAGGGCGACGACGCGCGCATCGCGTTCGTTTAGTCTACTCTGCCGCCTCTCTCCGCCTTGCCCCCGGCCGCCGCTCCAGCAGCTCCTTCAGGAACTGGCCCGTATAGCTCCGCGGCTCGGCGACGATGTCTTCCGGCGTGCCGCTTGCCACCAGTTCGCCGCCGCCGTCGCCGCCCTCGGGGCCGAGGTCGAGCACCCAGTCGGCGGTCTTGATGACTTCGAGATTGTGCTCGATGACGACGACCGTGTTGCCCTGGTCGACGAGCTCGTGCAGCACTTCGAGCAGTTTGGCGACGTCGTGGAAGTGGAGCCCCGTGGTCGGCTCGTCGAGGATGTAGAGCGTCTTGCCGGTGGCTTTGCGCGACAATTCCTTGGCGAGCTTGATGCGCTGCGCCTCGCCGCCCGACAGCGTGGTGGCCTGCTGGCCGACATGGATGTAGCCGAGGCCGACCTTGGTCAGCGTCTCCATCTTGTCGCGCACCGACGGCACGGCGGCGAAGAAGTCGGCCGCTTCCTCGACGGTCATGTCGAGGACGTCGGCGATCGACTTGCCCTTGAACAGGACTTCGAGCGTCTCGCGGTTGTAGCGCTTGCCGTGGCAGACATCGCAGGTGACGTAGACGTCCGGCAGGAAGTGCATCTCGATCTTGATGACGCCGTCGCCCTGGCAGGCCTCGCAGCGGCCGCCCTTGACGTTGAAGGAGAAGCGGCCCGGCTGGTAGCCGCGCGCCTTGGCTTCCGGCAGGCCGGCGAACCAGTCGCGGATCGGCGTGAAGGCGCCGGTGTAAGTGGCCGGGTTCGAGCGCGGCGTGCGCCCGATCGGGCTCTGGTCGATGTCGATGACCTTGTCGAGGAATTCGAGCCCCTCGATGCGGTCGTGCTCGGCCGGGTGCTCGCGCGACCCCATGATGCGCCGCGACGCTGCCTTGAACAGCGTCTCGATCAAAAAGGTGGATTTTCCACCGCCCGACACGCCGGTGACGCAGGTGAACGTACCGAGCGGGATCTCGGCGGTGACGTTCTTCAGATTGTTGCCGCGTGCGCCCACCACTTTTATGCGGCGCCCCTTCTTGCCCTTGCGCCGCTCGGCCGGCGTGGCGATCGACAGTTCGCCGGAAAGGTACTTTCCGGTGATCGAATCGGGATTGGCCATGATCTCGGCCGGCGTGCCCGAGGCGATGATGCGGCCGCCGTGGATGCCGGCGGCCGGGCCGATGTCGACGACATGGTCGGCGTGCAGGATCGCGTCCTCGTCGTGCTCGACGACGATGACGGTGTTGCCGAGGTCGCGCAGGTGCTTCAGCGTGTCGAGCAGGCGTGCGTTGTCGCGCTGGTGGAGACCGATCGACGGCTCGTCGAGCACGTAGAGCACGCCGGTCAACCCCGATCCGATCTGCGAGGCCAGCCGGATGCGCTGGCTCTCGCCGCCCGACAGCGTGCCGGAATTGCGCGCCAAGGTGAGGTAGTCGAGGCCGACGTCGACGAGAAAGCGCAGGCGTTCGCGGATTTCCTTGAGTATGCGCGTGGCGATCTCGTTCTGCTTGGCCGTGAGCAGGCCGGGCAGTTCGGTGATCCAGCGGTCGGCCCTGCGGATCGACAGGTCGGTGACTTCTCCGATGTGCTTTCCCGCGACCTTCACGGCGAGCGCTTCCGGCTTGAGACGGTAACCGTTGCAGGCGGGGCAGGGGGTGGCCGACATGAAGCGCTCGATCTCCTCGCGCATCCACGCCGATTCGGTCTCCTTCCAGCGCCGCTCGAGATTGGGGATGACGCCCTCGAAGGTCTTGGTCGTCTTGTAGGAACGCAGACCGTCGTCGTAGTGGAAGGTGATCTCGCGCTCGCCGGTGCCGCGCAGGATGGCGTTCCTTGCCTCGTCGGACAGGTCGCAGAAGCGCTCGCCGAGCTTGAAGCCGAAAACCTTGCCGAGCGCCTCCAGCGTCTGCGCGTAGTAGGGCGAGGTCGACTTCGCCCACGGGCTGATGGCGCCGTCGCGCAGCGACAGGGTCTCGTCGGGCACGACCAGCGCGGGATCGATGGCCCGCTGGCTACCCAGCCCGTCGCAGGTCGGGCAGGCGCCGGACGGGTTGTTGAAGGAAAACAGGCGCGGCTCGATCTCCGGAATTGTGAAGCCGGAAACCGGGCAGGCGAACTTTTCCGAGAACAGCATGCGCTCGTGCGTCTCGTTCTTCGACTTGTAGGCGGATTCCTCGGCCGTCTCCCCGGGCGGCAGCGGCCGGTCGGCGAACTCGGCGACGGCCAGCCCCTCGGCGAGCTTCAGCGCCGTTTCCAGCGAATCCGCCAGGCGCGCGGAAAGGTCGCCGCGCACCACCACGCGGTCGACGACGACGTCGATGTCGTGCTTGTACTTCTTGTCGAGCGACGGCACGTCGCCGATCTCGTAGAAGGTGCCGTCGACCTTGACCCGCTGGAACCCCTTCTTCTGCAGTTCCAGCAGTTCCTTCCGGTACTCGCCCTTGCGCCCGCGCACGATCGGCGCGGTGATGTAGAGGCGCGTCCCCTCGGGCAGCGCCAGAACGCGGTCGACCATCTGCGAAACCGTCTGGCTTTCGATGGGCAGGCCGGTGACCGGGGAATAGGGCACGCCGACGCGCGCCCACAGCAGGCGCATATAGTCGTAGATCTCGGTGACCGTGCCCACCGTCGAGCGCGGGTTGCGGCTGGTCGTCTTCTGCTCGATCGAAATGGCCGGGGACAGCCCGTCGATCTGGTCGACGTCCGGTTTCTGCATCATCTCGAGGAACTGGCGGGCATAGGCCGACAGACTCTCGACGTAGCGGCGCTGGCCTTCCGCATAGATGGTGTCGAAGGCGAGAGACGACTTGCCCGAACCGGACAGGCCGGTCATGACGACGAGCGAATCGCGCGGCAGGTCGAGGTCGACGTTCTTGAGATTGTGTTCGCGCGCGCCGCGAATGGAAATGTACTTGTGGTCGGCCATGGCCGGTCCGCCGCCTCGTCTGGATTGCCGGAACGGCCGACAACCCGCCGTCCCTAGATAGGTCTTTCCGCCGCGCGGTCGAGGGCCACGCGTTCCGCCGCAATGGACCTGTCTATCCGCCGATCCCCCGCGACGGCAAGCGAAAAGAACAAAGGCCGAACGCCTCCTGACAATGTGCTGGCAGGAGGGCGGTCGATCACATTTTGCCGCACACCGCCGGAAGCAGTTGACCCCGCGTCGGACCGGAGGCAATATTCAGCGTCAGCCGAAGTCGAGCGCCGCAGCGTTCTCCGTGGCCGACAGGCCGCCCGCGAGACGCCGCGGGCTTTCGGATCGACACTTCGGCAGGCATCGGCGCAACGAACCGAGGAGGGGAGGCATGACCCCGCCGGACAGTTCCGATTGGCTCCGCGGCGACGCGGAGCCGCGAAAGGCCTAGGTGCCATTGCCGGCTTCGGCCGGGCGGCAGACCGGGCGTTTCGTTCCCCCTGACAATCAGAGACTGCAGTCGGGCCGTCGGCAGGAGCCGCGTGGCGCCCGAACAAACACCGGGGCCGATCGTCCCGGAGTCCGGTCGTTTCCGGAAAGCAAGCCCCGGTCGCAATCGTGCGTCGGGGCTTTTCATTCGGCAAGACGGCCCCCAGCAAGCCGGCGCTCGGGCCAGTCATTACCGCTCCCATGAAGGACCGGTTTCAAACGGCAAGAAATCGCTTCTTGGCGAGGACTTGCCGGAATTCGTCAACGCGATGCCGATGGAGCGGCACGGAGGGCGCGAGGCGCGTCGCATGCCGCCCGCATTCCGCGCGGACATCCCTCAGCGGCGCAGGCCCTCCGGCCGCTCGCCGACGCCGATCTCGACGGAAACGCTGCCGGTTACCGTCACTTCGAAGTCGCCCGCCTGGAACGTCATGCCGCGCCCGTCGGCCTTCTCGCCGCCGGCGGAGTCTTCCGGTTGCGACGGCATCGGCGTGACCACCGCGTGACCGCCGACGACCCCGGGCAGGCCGTTTCCGGGCTTCGTGTCTCCGGCAACGGCGGGCGGGGCGACGAGTGCGACGGACAGGAAGACGGTGCTGAGGATTCTCGGTTTCATGCCCCTTCATAGCCCGACCTGCCGCCGCTCGCAAATCCGGCTGTGCGGTCTCTTGCCACGCCGACGTCGGCATAGTAGAACAAAAATGGAACAAAGTAACTGTGGACAGGATGCGGGTCCGCCGGCGGCGGCGAACAATCGCGAGTGCGATCGGCTAGGATGCGCCCACATTTTGCATCGGTTTCGGACGAGCGCGGAGAAGTGTCATGGCGGGTAGCGTCAACAAGGTCATTCTGATCGGCAATCTGGGCGCGGACCCCGAGATCAGGCGGCTCAACTCGGGCGACCCGGTCGTCAACCTGCGCATAGCCACGTCGGAGAGCTGGCGCGACAAGAATTCCGGCGAGCGCAAGGAGAAGACCGAGTGGCACAATGTCGTGATCTTCAACGACAGCCTGGCCAAGGTCGCCGAGCAGTATCTGAAGAAGGGCATGAAGGTCTACGTCGAGGGCCAGCTGCAGACTCGCAAGTGGCAGGACCAGTCCGGTCAGGACCGCTACACGACCGAGGTCGTGCTGCAGAAATTCCGCGGCGAATTGCAGATGCTCGACGCGCGCGGCCAGGGTGAGGGCGGCCAGGTCGGCTATGGCGGAGGGCGCGGGGCCGATTTCGGCCAGTCCGGTCCTTCCGAAAGCTACGGTGCCTCGCGGGGCGGCGGCCGCGGCGGTTTCGGCGGCGGGAGCGCCGGTGGCGCGGCGCGCGACCTCGACGACGAGATCCCGTTCTGAGCCGCCTGCGAATGGCCGGCCGCTGACCGACGGAGGCGGGCGATGTGCCGGTGGTGCGGAGAGCCGGCGGGTCGGGCGACGGGGGCCGGGCTCGTCGGGCGGCCGGCGCAGGGGCTCGTCGGCCGCTCCTGGCAGGGTACCCATGGCGAGGCGGCGACAGCCGCCGTCATGGCTCTTCTACAGGCTGTGCAGGCCGAGGCCGGCGGTGCCGATGTCTTCGCCGGACCGATCATCGCCCTGTCGTGGAGCGACCGGCCCGACGGCTTCCGTACCTTCGTCGGCGTCGACCTGGGCGATGCCGGGACGGGCCTCGCGGCCGATGGCGAGCGCGTCGACCTGCCGCCGATGCTTTTTGCCGCCGACTGGCACGAAGCCGGCGACGGCGACGTGCTCGACCACTATCAGGCGCTCATCGAATGGGTTCGCGCGACCGGCAACAGCTGGGACCGGACGATTCTCCACCACCGCGAGGAATATCCGCGTCACGCCGACTTTTCCGCGCCGACGGCGCTGCGCCTCATGCTGCCGGTGACGGCCCCTCAGGCGGCCGGCGTGCGGCGGCAAGGCAGATCGGTGGCTGGCGCGGCCGTGCGAAATCCGGAAACGGACGGCGCGCCTCGCCGACGGCGTCGTGGGAGCGCGGATGCGGATCGTCAGGCTGCCATCAGCGCCCTGATGCCGTCGGCGACGAACTGCACGGCGAGCGCGGCGAGAATGACGCCGAGCAGCCGGGTCAGGATCGAGCGGCCGGTGTGACCGAGGAAGCGGTCGATGCGCTCGGCGAGCACGAACACCAGCCAGGTCAATACCAGGCAGACGAAGATGATTCCGACCAGCGCCAGTTGCGCGCTCCAGCCGGCGAAGGTGCCGGACAGGAGCACCGTCGCCGAGATCGCGCCGGGCCCGGCGATCAGCGGGATCGCCAGCGGGAAGGCGGCGATGTTATGGATGTGGTCGCGGGTGATCGCCACGTCGGAAATCTTCTCCTTGCGGTCCTGACGGCGCTCGAAGACCATTTCGAAGGCGATGAAGAACAGAAGCATGCCGCCGGCGATGCGGAATGCGGGCAGCGTGATGCCGAAGGCTGACAGGATGGCCGCGCCGGCGACTGCGAACAGGGCCAGTACGACGAAGCCGATCACCGAGGCGCGGATCGAAACCTGGCTGCGCTGCTCGCGGTTCATGCCGCGGGTGACCGCCAGGAACAGCGGCGCCAGGCCCGGTGGATCGATGGTGACCAGCAGCGTGACGAAGGCGTTGAACAGGCTCTCGTAACTCGGCATGGCGGCTCCCCCCGACCCAGCTTAGAGCATTTCCTGCGAAATCTGAATCGCTCTGCCATGGGGTATTCGACACAAGGTCGAGGGTTTCGGCCTCGGGCGATGCAGGGTATCGGCCGGGTCGGGACCCGAAGGATCCGGGCCGAATGCACCCGGCCCGAAGGGTTTTCCGCCGTCGGGCGCCCGCGGCGTATAATTCGGCCGTACTCCCGGGCCGTACTCCCGGCACGACCGCGCATCCTCCCGGCGGATCGCCTCGCCGTCGGAAAGACAGGGTGATCAGGTCTCGACGGGAAATGTTCCAAACCGTGGGGCCTCGGGCGGAACGCCGGCGTTCAGGTCGGATCGGACGCCGCCGGGGAGGCCGGCGCGCCGCGGTAACCGATGCGCAGCCGAAGCGGCGAACGGCGCGACAGGAGCAGGCCGAGCACCGCTCCGACCAGCACGATCTGCTGCAGGCCACCCGCCAGTGCGTCGCCGACGGTCCAGCCGGGATCCTCGATCGGGGGCATGACGAAGAGCGACAGCGCCGTTGCGTCCGTCCCGTTGGCAAGGAACAGCAAGGCCACGAGATTGTTGGCGAAATGCATGCCCATCGCGGCGCCGAGATTGCCGGTCGCCCGGACCAGTGCCACGGCAGCCAGGGCGAACAGCGCGATGGCGAAGACGATCAGCGCGCCCATCCAGGGCTGCGCGCCGGGTGCGAGGTGGGCAAGCGCAAAGATCAGCGTCGGCGCCATGGCCCAGATCCAGGGCGAACGGAAGCGGTGCGCCAGCGATTGCAGCAGGTAGCCGCGGAACAGGATCTCCTCCGCGGAGGTCTGCAGCAGGAGGATCACGGCCATAGGCGGCAGCAGCGCCAGCCAGGCCGGGACGGCCAGCGAACTTCGCTCGACGGACGGTTCGCAAAGGAGGTTGAGGAGGCTGACCACGACGGCCACGGCGAGCGTGACAAGGGCGGCGCGCCCGAACGCGGACCAGTCGAGCTTGCCATCGGCGCCCAGAAGCGTGTTCGGCCGCCGCTTGTGGAAGAGCCGCACGGCGAGCCACACCCCGGGCCAGATGGCGGCGAGGGTCAGCACGCCGACGGCCATGCCGAAGCGCGTGTCTGTCAGCCCGCTCATGGGGGATGCGCCGAAGGAACCGATCCAGTCGGGCAGCATCCCGAGCGTCGAGGCGTAGGCCGCACCTGCGATGAGCGCCAGCGTGCCCGCAAACCAGACGGCGACGGCGAGGAGGCTGCCGAACACGATGCGCGGCAGGCTGTTGCGGCCATCGCCCGCTCGCGCGACGAAGCGCTCGAATTCCGTCGTCCGCCCGCCATTCGCACCGTCCATGTGACCGCCTTCTGCCCGGATTCCCGATATCCGCCACCAGTGCTGCGCCTGTAGCCGGCTGCAGGCAAGGGCCGTCGCCGCGAGCCGCGAAAGCGGGACCGGATCGTCGCCCCGTATGCCGCGCGGCATTGCCGGGCCCTCCGTGATTCGCCGTGATTCCAGACGGTTTCCGTTGCGTCCCCCGGCGACTCTGCCCACCGACCGGATCGTTCTTTTCGCCCGCCTTCGGCGCTTTTGCCTAAGCCTCTGGAAAGTCGTGAAAAAAATCCGCCGCGGCAGAGGCGGGCGGGCGTGGAAAAGCCCGGCGGCGCATTGGAGTGCGGCCGGCGTTTCCTATATAAGCCCCATATGATTCCCGACCGGATTGTGACCCGATTTGACTGACCAGAAGACACCGCGCGGCCCCGAGGGCGGCCCGATTGGGATCGAACCGATCTCGATCATCGAGGAGATGCAGCGTTCCTATCTCGATTACGCCATGAGCGTGATCGTTTCGCGCGCGCTGCCGGACGTGCGCGACGGGCTGAAGCCCGTGCACCGGCGCATCCTTTATGCCTCCCATGAGAGCGGCTACCACTGGAACCGCAAATATGTGAAGTCGGCGCGTCCGGTCTCCGACGTGATGGGCAAATACCACCCGCACGGCGACGCCTCGATCTACGATGCCCTGGTGCGCATGGCCCAGGACTGGTCGATGCGCGTACCGCTGATCGACGGGCAGGGCAATTTCGGCTCGATCGACGGCGATCCGCCGGCGGCGATGCGCTACACCGAGGCGCGGCTGACCAAGGTTGCCCACGAGCTGCTGGAAGACATCGACAAGGACACGGTCGACTTCCAGGACAACTACGACGGCTCCGACAGCGAGCCGAAGGTGCTGCCCGCGCGCTTTCCTAACCTTCTCGTCAACGGCTCGGGCGGCATTGCCGTCGGCATGGCCACCAACATCCCGCCGCACAATCTGGGCG
>DUSC01000304.1 GCA_012842935.1 Hyphomicrobiales bacterium
CCGCCACATCCCGGTCCTGCTCGACGAGGTGCTCGCCGCGCTGGCGCCGGCGGCTGGCGATCTCATCGTCGACGGTACGTTCGGCGCCGGCGGCTATACCAGGGCGATCCTCGATCGCGGCGCGTCCGTGGTGGCGATCGACCGCGACCCCGACGCCATCGCGGCGGGCAGGGCTCTGGAACGCGAGGCAGGCGGGCGGCTGAGGCTGATTCACGCCCCGTTCTCGGAACTCGACAGCCATATCCAGACGGCCGACGGCGTCGTCCTCGACATCGGCGTTTCCTCGATGCAACTCGATCAGGCCGAACGCGGATTCTCCTTTCGCGCCGACGGGCCGCTCGACATGCGCATGGCCAAGAGCGGCCCGAGCGCTGCGGACGTCGTCAACCATTTCAAGGCAGGCGACCTTGCCCGCATCTTCGGCTTCCTCGGTGATGAGCGCCATGCCGGCCGGATCGCTCGGATGATCGAAAGGCGGCGCAAGATCCGGCCGTTCGCCCGGACGCTGGAACTCGCGGACGCCATCGAAACCCACATCGGCCGGAGCCCGAAGGATCGCATCCATCCGGCGACGCGGGTATTCCAGGCGCTGCGCATCTTCGTCAATGACGAACTGGGCGAGCTGGCGCGGGCGCTGATGGCGGCGGAGCGCGTCCTCAAGCCCGGCGGCCGGCTGGTCGTCGTCACCTTCCATTCGCTCGAGGATCGCATCGTCAAGCGCTTCATCGTCGACCGCTCGGCCAACGCCGCAGGATCGCGCCACCTGCCGGAGACGATGACCCGTGCGCCGACCTTCACCGGTGGCGGCAAGGCGGTGTCGCCGACCGAGCGCGAGATCGCAGACAATCCGAGGGCCAGGTCGGCGAAACTGCGGGCCGCGATCCGCACGGCGGCTCCGGCGCGTGCGGAAGACCTTTCCATCTTCGGGCTGCCGCGGCTGCCCGACGCGAACAGGGGCGGGGACTAGTCATGTTCCGGACGAGCGACATGGTTCTGATCGCCGTGATGGTTTCCGCGGCCGCCTTCACCTACCAGACCAAGCACGAGGCCGAGAGCTGGCTGTCCGAGGTGCGCAGCCTCGAACGCGAGATCCGCTTCGAGGAGGACACGATCGACCTGCTCAAGGCCGACTGGAGCCTGCTCACGCAGCCCTCGCGCCTCCAGCGCCTGACCGAGATCTACCACGACCAGCTCGGCCTCGACCCGGTCGGCGCCCAGCAGATCGTCGAGCTCGATGACGTGCCGGAACGGTCCCTGACAATCGAGGATCTTTCCAGCGGGAAACTCGGTGCAATGGCGGAAGGCGCCAAGGACAACACCGTGACCGGAGGCGTGGTACGATGAGGCTCGGCTTGGGAAGGTCCAGGACAGCGGATGGCTCCGCGACCGCAAGGTCCGGCGCGATCGTCGTCGACGCGGCGCGCCTTTCGACCGGCGGCCGCACCCGCAATCGCGTGCTCATCACGATGGCACTCTTCCTTTCGGTCTACGGCGCCATCGGCGGGCGGCTCGTCTATCTCGGGC
>DUSC01000305.1 GCA_012842935.1 Hyphomicrobiales bacterium
ACCGCCGCCAGAACCCGAACCCGAAGATCAAGGGATAGAGCTTTCGACATCGCCTGCCGGCCTCCGCTCCGGCAGGCAGCTTGAATCAGAACCAGACTGATTTGGGAATCCCGATTCAATCAGATCGGGCGATGCTCTAAAATCGTCGGCGGCGTTTGACCGTCCCGAAAAACGCCAATAGAAGCCAGCCGTGAGGTCGGCAGGCGCCGGGAGGGACCATCGCTGAGATGTCGCACAACACGTTCGGACACCTGTTCCGCGTCACCACCTGGGGCGAAAGCCATGGGCCCGCGCTCGGCTGTATCGTCGACGGCTGCCCGCCCGGCATCCGCTTCACGCTTTCCGACATTCAGGCCGAACTCGACCGCAGGAAGCCTGGCCAGTCGCGCTTCGTCACCCAGCGCCGCGAGCCGGATCAGGTGAAGATACTCTCCGGCGTTCTGCCCGAGGCCGACGGCGGGATGCTGATCACCACCGGCACGCCCATCTCGATGATGATCGAAAACGTCGATCAGCGCTCGAAGGATTACGGCGAGATCGCCCGTCAGTACCGGCCGGGCCACGCCGACTATGCCTATGACGCGAAGTACGGCATCCGCGACCATCGTGGCGGCGGCCGTTCTTCGGCGCGCGAGACTGCGGCCAGGGTCGCCGCCGGCGCCATCGCCCGGAAGATCGTGCCGGGCCTCGTCGTGCGCGGCGCGCTCGTCGCCATGGGTGAGAAGGTCATCGACCGGTCAAATTGGGACTGGGATTTCGTCGGTCACCCGGAAAACCCGTTCTTCTCGCCGGATCCGGCGTCGATTCCGATCTTTTCGACCTACCTGGACGGAATTCGCAAGTCGGGCTCCTCCGTCGGGGCGATCGTCGAGGTGGTCGCGGAAGGCGTGCCCGCCGGCCTCGGCGCGCCGCTCTACGGCAAGCTCGACCAGGACATCGCGTCCAATCTGATGTCCATCAACGCCGTCAAAGGCGTCGAGATCGGCGAAGGCTTCGCCGCCGCGCGCCTCACGGGCGAGGAAAACGCCGACGAGATGAGGATCGGCAGCGACGGAACTCCCGTCTTCCTGTCCAATCATGCCGGGGGAATCCTCGGTGGCATCTCGACAGGCCAGCCGGTCGTGGCCCGCTTCGCCGTCAAGCCGACATCTTCCATCCTTGCCCCGCGCCGTTCGATCGACGCGGATGGCCGGGAGGTCGACGTCGTCACCAGGGGCCGGCACGACCCCTGCGTCGGGATCCGCGCCGTGCCCATCGGCGAGGCGATGGTAGCGTGCGCCATTGCCGATCACTATCTCAGGCATCGCGGCCAGACCGGCCGCATATGACAATTCGAGGACGACGGATCCCCTGAAGCGATGGCCTATGATCAGAAGAAAGTCGTCGAGGCCCTGAGGGCCTTCGAGCGGGGCGAGATCGTCGTGGTGATGGACGATGACGGGCGCGAAAACGAAGGCGACCTGATCGTGGCCGCCGTCCACTGCACGCCCGAAAAGATGGCATTCATCGTGCGTCACACCTCGGGCATCGTCTGCACGCCGATGACGCGCGAGAACGCGCGGCGTCTGAACCTTGCGCCAATGGTCGCCGACAACGATTCGGCCCACACGACCGCGTTCACCGTCAGCGTCGATTTCAAACACGGTACGACGACCGGTATTTCTGCCGAAGATCGCACGCTCACGGCACGCAATCTGGCAAACGGCAATGTCGGCGCCTCGGACTTCGTCCGCCCCGGACATGTCTTTCCACTGATCGCGCGCGAGGGCGGCGTCCTCATGCGGTCCGGCCATACCGAGGCGGCGGTCGATCTGTGCAAGTTGTCCGGCCTTCCGCCGGTCGGCGTCATCTGCGAACTCGTCAATGATGACGGCACGGTGATGCGCGGCCCCCAGGTCCAGGCGTTCGCCGAGCGCAACGGCCTGAAGCAGGTATCGGTTGCCGACCTCATCGCCTACCGGCAGCGTCAGGAGACGCTGATCGAGCGCGTCGCCGCTTTCGACGTCGAGACGCCGGGCGGGCCGGCGCGGGCGTTCACCTATACGCTTCCGTGGGATCCGATGCAGCATCTGGCGCTGGTTTACGGGGATATACGCGATGGCGTCGACGTTCCGGTGCGCCTGCACCCGGAAGATGTCGTCTCGGACGTGTTCGGCAAAGACGACCGTCTCGTTCGCATCATGAAGCGGATGGGGGAGGAAAGACGCGGCGTGATCGTCTACCTGCGCGAGGGGTCCGTCGGCGTCGGCCATCAGGCGCGCAATCGCCCGACTGCAGGCGAAGATCACGAAGAGGCGAAGCGCCGCGAGAGCGAATGGCGCGAAATCGGTCTCGGAGCCCAGATCCTCAAGGATCTCGGCATCACGTCGATCAACCTCATCTCGTCACGCGAACGGCATTATGTCGGCCTGGAGGGCTTCGGCATCCGCATCTCGCGGACCGATATCAGCTGATCCTGCCGGCCGCGTCCTTCGGTACGTTCCTTAAATTCCTGTTAACCATACGACCGTACGTTACGTAACGTACGGATTCGTACACAACTATGTCGAGCAGAACGTGTGGGAGTAAGACACAGAACAGTCGAAGAGGGACAATCGGATGGACACGACGGCAGGATTAGAACTGGGCGAACGGCTCGCCTTCATGGAACTGGCCGATACGGAGAAGGAGGCATTGCGGGGCCTTGCCCCGGTCGTCGCGAATGCGATCGGTCCTGCGCTCGAACTGTTCTACCGCAAGGTTCGCGCCACCCCGCAGACGAGCCATTTTTTCACCGACGACCGCCACGTCGAGGCGGCGAGCGGACGTCAGCGCAGGCACTGGGACACGATCATGCGGGGCGAATACACGGCCGGCTATGGCGAGTCCGTCAGAGCGATCGGCTCCGTCCATGCACGCATCGGCCTCGAGCCGCGCTGGTATATCGGCGGCTATGCGCTCGTCGCCGATCGGCTTGTCTCGGCGGTCATTCACGAGAGGCTGCCGCAGGCAAGAGCCGGACTGTTTTCGCGGAACCGCGGACTTGATCCTGCGCCGCAGCTGGCCAAGGAGGTCGGCACCCTCGTCAAGGCGGTGATGCTCGATGTCGAGCTTGCCGTCTCCGCCTATCTCGAACGCCTGGAAGAGCAACGGAGACTTGCCGAGACACAGCAGATCGCCTCCCTGGAAAGCATCGCCGAAGCGCTCGAACGTCTTTCCACGGGCGACCTCGACGTCACGGTCGACACCGCGCTCTCGGCGAAGTCCGGGAAGCTCGCCGCTGCTTTCAACGCCGCGGTGGGGAGCCTGCGCTCGGTTCTCACCGCGGTGGCGTTGTCCTCGACCAGCGTGCGCGACGGCTCGACCGAGATCGCCAGGGCCTCGGAAACGTCGGGACGCCAGTCGGAACGGCAGGCGGCGGCGCTTGAAGAAACGGCGGCGGCAGTCGAGGAACTCGCTTCGGCGATCCGCAGGACAGCCGAAGGCGCGGGACTGGCGAGCCGGACGGTCGCGGAGATTCGCACCAATGCCGAACGCAATGCAGAAGTCGTGAAGAAGGCCGTCGCGGCCATCGGCGAGATCGACGCGTCGTCGCGCCAGATCTCGCAGATCATTACGGTGATCGATGAGATCGCCTTCCAGACGAACCTGCTTGCCTTGAATGCCGGCGTCGAAGCGGCACGCGCCGGCGAGGCAGGGAAGGGGTTCGCCGTAGTCGCCCAGGAGGTCCGGGCACTGGCGCAGCGCTCGGCGGAAGCGGCGAAAGAGATCAATGCTCTCATCAGCACGAGTTCGGCCCAGGTGCGTGAAGGCGTCCGGCTCGTCGGCGAGACGGAGAGCTGGCTGGGCCAGATCTCCGAAGCCTTCCACAGGATCAGCGACGTCGTCGCCGAGATGTCCGCCTCGGCGCAGTCGCAGGCAGGCGGGATCAGCGAGATCTCGGCGGCGATCGGTCAGATCGATCAGGCGACCCAACAGAACGCGGCGATGGTCGAGGAAAACTCCGCAGCCAGCCGGACGCTGGCCGGAGAAGCCGAGAAGCTGGCGGAACTGGTCGCCGCATTTCATCTCGACAACGGCAGCGGCAGCCGCCGCCGGCCGGCCGCGCGCGAAACCGACGGCGTGCGGGAGGATGGGTCGCGCAACATGGTGGCGACAGGCTCACCGGCCCGGTCGCGACGGGTGGCGGTGTAGCCCGAACCATTGCGCGGCGCGTCGGTCGCGCGCGGCGCTCACGGCGCCGTGCAAAGCGCCGCGCGACGGACGCGATCGTAGCATTCGCAGACGCGCGACAGGAGGACCTGCCGGTCGGTGATGGTGATGTGCCCACGATGATAGGAGATACCGTGCGCCATCTGCAGGTCCGAACAGACCGAGTTCACCGTTGCGCGCCGCAGTGCAAGCAGTCTGGAGACAACTTCTTGAGTCAGGAAGAAGGTGTCGCCGCCAACCCGGTCGTGCGCATGCAGTAGCCAGCGCACCACGCGCTGATCGGCCGTATGGAGGCTGTTGCAGGCAACGGATTCCATCAGCTGCAAGGTGAACGACTTGGCGTAGCGCAGCATCACCTGGCGCACGCACTGGAACCTCTGGAACGCGACGTCGAGATCGGCGACGGAGAGCCAGGAGGCCTTGCCGGGGATCTGCACGACGCACCGTCCGAACGTCCTGCCGCCGCCGATGATCACCGGGAGGCCGAGGAAACCCTCTCGGCCGACCGATGCTTTCTCGACGCTTCGACCGTCGGCCATTTCCGCCATGATGGATACGACGCAGTCGTGGGGAAATATCGCATGTGTCACGACTGCTTCATCGTCGTAGATCAGATCCCTGCTGTTCAGATTTCTCACCGTAGCGTTTTCTCGGAAAAAAATCTGCGCTTCGGGTTTCAGCCAGGAAATTACATTGTTTTCCATATCAAAATTCGAGTTAGTTCTGCTTCTCGAGGTACCGCTAATTCGGCCATTCTATTCAATGTTCAGGATATTGAAAGCAGCAACGTTAAGATCGCATTAACTACTGATATGTACGATACCGTTCTTATATCGGCGCGTGTGGTGCAAGTCCTGTGAGCAGTTCATCCATCTTCCCGAAGACTTTCGCATCTCGGCGCGACCGTCGATTTCGCCGCTCAACAGGTGAGGCGGGTCCGGTCGGGGGAAGGCCGAACCGCGCGATTCGTCGCATGGGCTTGATCGCGACGATGTCGCTGGTCGCTCGCTTCCCGGACCTAACCTGCTTTGGTGGAGTCGCCAGTGTCTGAGGGCGTGGTCGTAGAAGCGCCCGAGGAATCGCCCTACCAGGCGGATGTCCGCGCCAGCCGCGTCGTCACCGATTTCCAGACCACCAAGACCGGGCAGGCGATCGCGCGTGCGCTCGGCCGTCAGGGGGCGCCGGAGCGGGAAAACTGGTTGCGGGACCTCGAGGCCGCCAATCTCGAGATATCCCGTCTGTTCCGTGTTCTCGACGCCTATCAGGCGGCGCTTGACCGCCATGCCATCCTGGCCGTGACCGACCGTGCCGGCCGCATCGTCCACGTCAACGGCATGTTGTGCAAGACAACCGGGTACTCGGAAAGCGAATTGCTGGGCAAGTCGTTTCGCCTCGTCAACTCCGGCCATCACCCCAAGGAATTCTTCGCCGACATGTGGCGAAGGGTCTCGCGCGGCGAGGTGTGGCACGGGGAAATCTGCAACCGAGCAAAGAGCGGCAAGCTCTATTGGGTAGATACCACGATCGTCCCGCTTGTCGGGCCGCGAAACCGGATCGAGGCCTATGTGTCGGTCCGCTACGAGATCACGCAGCGGAAAGCCGCCGAAGCTGCCCTGCTTGAGGAAGTCGAACGCCGCCGCAAGGCCGAGACACTGCTGGTCGATGTCATCGAGACCGTCCCCGATGGCATCGCGGCTTTCGATCCCGCCGACCGGCTGGTCCTCTTCAACCAGGCCTACAAGCAGTGTTTTCCCCGGTCCGCGGACGCGATCCAGGTCGGCTGCGAATTCTCAACCATTCTGAGGACGGGCCTGGAGCGGGGCGAATACCAGCTGCAGAAGAACACGCCCGAATCGCGCGAAGCCTGGCTGCGGTCGCGAATCAAGGCCCATCGCAAACCCGGGCGGAAGATTGTCCAGGCGTTGGCCGACGGTCGCTGGATCCAGATTCAGGAACGCCGCTCCGCATCCGGGCACATCGTCGGCACGAGGACCGACATCACCGAACTGAAACGATCCGAGGCCGCAATCAAGTATCACGCCGAGCATGATCCTCTCACCGGGCTTCTCAACCGTTCGGTCCTCGGGACGCGTCTGTCGGAAGCGGTGTCCGGGGCGGTGCGCTCCGGGCATGCGGGCGCCCTTCTCGTACTCGACCTGGACGGCTTCAAGGCGGTCAACGACTCGATGGGTCACGGCGCCGGCGATGCGCTGCTCGTCGCGGTGGCCAGCCGCCTGAGCGGCGCACTTCGCCGTTCCGACACCATCGTGCGGCTCGGTGGCGACGAGTTCGCGATCATCCTGCCCAATGTCTATGATCGGGAGACCGCGGGCAAGATCGCGGAAAAGTTGCTCGCTGCGGTCCAGCAGCCTCTGACCGTCCAGCGTCGCGCCGTCACCCCGAACATGAGCATCGGCATCTCGATCTTTCCCCGGGACGGGCGCAGGAGCGAGATCCTGCTCAAGAACGCCGACATCGCGCTCTATCAGGCGAAGGCGTCCGGCAAGAGCACCTACCGGGTCTACTCGCGCGAGATGAGATCGGGACTGGAGGAGCGGCGGAAGAAGGCCGATGCGTTGTCGGCGGCTGTTGCGACCGATCGCATCGACGTCGCCTTCCAGCCGCAGATTTCGCTAAGGGATCATGGTCATGTCGGTTTCGAATCGCTCGCCCGCTGGCGGCACAACGGGGCGGATGTCCCGCCGTCGGATTTCATCGCGATCGCCGAGGAAACCGGCCTGATCGTGGATCTTGGCTGGCGGGTTCTGCGCAGGAGCCTTGAAGCGGTCGGCGGCCTGCGCCGGCGGGGTCTCGCGGCCGGCACGGTCGCGGTCAACATCGCCGCCGCTCAGTTGAAGATGGTCGAGTTTCCCGTGCTCGTGCGCCAGCTGGTCGAGGCGCATGGGCTCGCGCCGTGCGACATCGAGGTCGAACTCACCGAGAACATCCTGCTGCACAAGGACAGCGGCCGGATTTCCGAGGCGCTGCAGTCGTTCCGTGCCATGGGCTTCTCGATCGCCCTCGACGATTTCGGTACCGGTTACGCCTCGCTTTCCCATCTCAGCCGCTTCCCCGTAGATCGGCTTAAGATCGATCGCAGTTTCGTCCGCGACATGTGCGACGATGCAGCCGCCCATACGATCGTCAAGGCGACGATAGGGCTGGCGCACAGCCTCGACATGACTGTGGTTGCCGAAGGCATCGAAACGGAAGACCAGTTGGCGCGGCTCAATTCCTGCGATTGCGACTTCGGCCAGGGCTATCTCTTCTCCAGACCGCTCGATGCCTCCTGCCTGCCCGCGTTCCTCGCCACGACCGTCCGGGTGTAGTGGTCGCAACGCGGCGACGGACGCGTGGCGTTTGCCCGTGCCACGGGTTGACATTCGAGCGCCGGCAGTGATTGCCTGCCGCCACGGAAGGGTGCGGCGATGTGGGATTTCTCGATCGGTGGAACGCTTGCCATCATGGCCCGCACGTGGCCATTCATCGTCCTGCGCCTGATCGTCTACTTCGTCATCACCGTCGCCTACGTGCTGGCTACAGGCGCGGGCGCCGGTGTCGGTTATGGCGTCGGCCATGTCTCGTCCGACCCGGACGGGCCGGCCACCTTTGCGATATGGGGCGGCATCGGCGGGTTCGTGCTCGTTTCGGCCGTCGTGTACTGGTTGCGCGAATACATCCTTTACATGGTGAAGGCAGGCCATATCGCAGCGATGGTGCAGCTGATCGACGGCCGCGACATGCCCGGCGGACAGGGCCAGATCGCCTATGCCCAACAGGTCGTGAGGGACCGTTTCGCCGAAGCGAACGTGCTTTTCGTGCTCGACCAGCTCGTCAAGGGTGCCATCGCCGCCATCACGGGGCTGATCGGCGGTATCGCCGCCTTCATCCCGATCCCGGGCCTCGATCAACTCGTCCGCTTCATCAACACGGTGATCAGGCTGTCGCTGACCTATGTCGACGAGATCATCCTCGGCTACAACATCCGCATCGACAGCAGGAATCCGTGGGAGACCGCCCGGCAGGGCGTGGTTCTCTACGCGCAGAACGCCAGGACCATGATCAGGAACGCGATCTGGCTCTCGGTCATCATGTGGCTGGTGTCGTTGGTCGTCTTCCTCGTCATGATCGCGCCGGCCGGCGCGCTGCTCTACTTCATGCCGGGCCAGATGGGTGGCTGGGCCTTCGTGCTCGCCATCGTCTTCGCCTGGGCGCTGAAAGCGGCACTCCTCGAGCCCTTCGCCATCGCCGCGCTGATGCAGGTCTACTTCCGCACCATCGAAGGGCAGGTGCCCAATCCCGAATGGGACCGCAGGCTGGCGGACGCATCGGCGAAGTTCCGCAAGCTGAAGGAGCGGGCGCTGGCGGGGCTGGGCGGCAACCCTCCGGCCGGCGAAGCCGCGCGCTGACCCGGCGGCAAAGCCTGTTGAACACCGGCTGGCCCCCTGCGCTGGCCATGGCCAAAGCCCGGCGCAGGGCCTATATCGGGGCATGGTCACGCGGCTCTACACCCACCCCGTCTTCCTCGACCACCTGACGCCACCCGGCCATCCGGAACGGCCGGACCGTCTCCGTGCCATCGCGCGCGTTCTCGACGACGAGCGCTTTTCCTCGCTCGACCGCGTCGAAGCGCCGCTCTGCGACCGCGCCACGCTGCTCTATGCCCACCCCGAGGACCACGTGGCGCGGCTGGAGGCCCTGGTCCCCGACTCCGGCCTTGCGCGTATCGACGCCGACACCTCGATGAGTCCGAAGAGCTGGGAAGCTGCGCTCACCGCGGTCGGCGCCGCCAACGCGGCGGTCGACGACGTCTTCGAGGGCCGCGCCGACAACGTCTTCGTCGCCGCGAGGCCGCCGGGGCATCACGCCGAGCGGCACACCGCGATGGGTTTCTGCCTGTTCAACAATGCCGCGATCGCCGCCCGCCACGCCCAGCGCCGCCACGGCGCGGAGCGCGTGGCTATCGTCGACTGGGACGTGCACCACGGCAACGGTACCCAGGACATCTTCTGGGCCGATCCGACCGTTCTCTATTGCTCGACCCATCAGATGCCGCTCTATCCCGGCACCGGCGCGGTGAACGAGCAGGGCGTCGGCAACATCGTCAACGCGCCGCTCGCGCCCGATTCCGGCGGCGAAATGTTCCGCGACGCGTTCTTGTCGCGCGTCCTGCCGGCGATCGACGCGTTCCGGCCGGACCTGATCGTCATCTCTGCCGGGTTCGATGCGCATCACCGGGATCCGCTGGCCGAGATCAACCTGACCGAGGCGGATTTCGACTGGGCCACCGCCCAGTTGATGGACCGCGCCGCGCGGTTTTGCGGCAACCGCGTGGTCAGCCTGCTTGAGGGCGGGTACGACCTGCAGGGGCTGGCCTTTTCGGTCGGCGCGCATGTCGGGCGCTTGATGAAGGGTTAGACGATGACGGCTGAAACCAACGACGACATCACAAGGATGAGCTTCGAGCAGGCGCTCCAGGCGCTCGAGCGTATAGTCGAGGATCTCGAGAAGGGCGATGTGCCGCTCGATCAGTCGATCCGCATCTACGAGCGGGGCGAAGCGCTGAAGGCGCATTGCGACCGCCTGCTCAAGGCCGCCGAGGACAAGGTCGAGAAGATCCGCCTGTCGCGCGACGGCAAGGCGGTCGGCACGGAGCCGCTCGACGGTGATTGAGCGGGGCGATCGGGATTGCAGCGCGTTGACGATATCCTGAGCCCCGCGTGCCTCAGCTGGGCGGTTGCGCGTGCTTGCCGGCAAGTATTCGCCATGGATTTCGAAAGATTTGTCGCCGTCGGCGCCGAAATGGAATCGGTGTTCCTCGCTGAGCATGGGCAAGAGTGAAACCACCGCGCGACACCGGTGTAGTGGTCTGGACGCTCGCCCAGCCCGTTCTGATTGCCTCCCGGATCTTCGCGATAGTCGGCGAGGGCATGTGATTCGTGACCTGCGACCGGCACCTTTCGCGCTATGATGTGCCGGTATTGACCTGGTGATGACGAAGGGCGCTTGTGGATGAGCTTCTTTCCCGGAAACGATCCGCAACCGGGCGACCGGCTCTCTTGCGATGCTATCGAACTGATGGAGATCCCCAACGCGCGCGATATCGGCGGCTTTGCCGTGCGCCGGGCCCTGCCGACGGCGAGGCGTCGGTTGGTCGGTCCGTTCATATTCTTCGACCGGATGGGACCGGCAGTCCTCCGTGCCGGCCAGGCACTCGATGTCCGTCCGCACCCGCATATCGGCCTTTCGACCGTAACCTACCTGTTCGACGGCAGGATCCGCCATCGGGATTCGCTCGGCACCGAGATGGTCATCGAGCCCGGCGACGTGAACCTGATGACCGCGGGCCGGGGCATCGTCCATTCCGAGCGCTCGCCCGAGGAAATGCGCGGCGGCCCGCTGTCGATCTCTGGCCTGCAGACCTGGCTTGCGCTTCCGGACGACCGGGAAGAGATGGCGCCGGACTTCGCCAGCACGCCGCGCGCCGCCCTGCCGGAATTTTCGGCCGATGGCGCCACCGGCAGATTGGTGATCGGCGATTTCCAGGGCATGCGGTCGCCGGTGCGGACCTGCTCCGACACGCTCTACGTCGACATCCGTATCGAGCCCGGAGCGCGCATCCAGATCCCGGCCTCGACGGAGGAACGTGCCCTTTACGTGCTTTCCGGAGATCTCGACATCGCCGGCGACCGGTTTCCGGCCGATCGCCTGCTGGTCCTGCGCCCCGGCGACGAGATCGTCGTTGGTTCGGAAGCGGGCGCCCATTTCATGCTGTTCGGCGGGGCCTCACTCGGCTCGACACGCTACATCTGGTGGAATTTCGTCTCTTCGTCGCGGGAACGCATCGAGCAGGCAAAGGAAGAGTGGCGCACCGGGCGCTTCGACATCGTGCCCGGCGACGAGGAGGAGTTCGTCCCGCTGCCGGAAAACTGAGACACAACAGCCCCGCGGATTTACTTTGCCACGCTAACGGCCTATTTCCCGGCGAAGCCATGGCCAAGACAGGCGTGAAGACGTGAATCCAGGCCCCCCCGTGACGCCGATGCTCGACAAGGTCCGCATCCCCGCGGATCTGCGACGGCTTTCCGAAAGCGATCTCCCCCAGGTCGCGGCCGAACTGCGCGCGGAGATGATCGACGCCGTGTCGCACACCGGCGGCCATCTCGGCGCCGGCCTCGGCGTCGTCGAACTGACGGTCGCCCTGCACTACGTCTTCGACACGCCGGACGACAGGTTGATCTGGGACGTCGGTCACCAGGCCTACCCACACAAGATCCTGACCGGGCGCCGCGACCGCATCCGCACGCTCCGCCAGGAAGGCGGCCTGTCCGGCTTCACCCGCCGTGCGGAGAGCGAGTACGACCCGTTCGGTGCAGCGCATTCCTCGACTTCGATCTCGGCCGGACTGGGAATGGCGGTCGGACGCGACCTGAAGGGCGGCCGGAACAACGTCATCGCCGTGATCGGCGACGGCGCCATGTCGGCCGGCATGGCTTACGAGGCATTGAACAACGCCGGCGCGCTCCACGCCCGGCTGATCGTCATCCTCAACGACAACGACATGTCGATCGCCCCGCCGACCGGCGCCATGAGCGCCTACCTGGCTCGGCTCGGCTCGGGGAAGACCTATCTGGGGCTGCGCGACTTCGGCAAGAAGCTCACCTCCTACCTCGGCGAGCGGGTCGACCGTGCCATCACGCGGGCGGTCGAGCATGCCCGCGGCTACGTGACCGGCGGCACGCTGTTCGAGGAACTGGGCTTCTATCACATCGGACCGATCGACGGCCACAACCTCGAGCATCTGATCCCTGTGCTGAGGAACGTCCGCGACAATGCCGACGGCCCCGTGCTGATCCACGTGGTCACGCAGAAAGGCAAGGGCTACGGCCCCGCCGAGGCGGCGGCCGACAAGTATCACGGCGTCAACAAGTTCGACGTCATCACGGGGGCTCAGGCAAAGCCCCCGGCGAACGCGCCGGCCTACACCCGGGTCTTTGCCGAGAGCCTTGTCCAGGAAGGCCGCGAGGACGACAGGATCGTGGCCATCACCGCCGCCATGCCGTCGGGCACCGGCGTCGATCTCTTCGGCGAGGCCTTCCCGTCGCGCACCTTCGACGTCGGCATCGCCGAGCAGCATGCCGTTACCTTCGCCGCCGGTCTCGCCACCGAGGGCTTCAAGCCGTTCTGTGCGATCTATTCCACCTTCCTGCAGCGCGCCTACGACCAGGTCGTCCACGACGTCGCCATCCAGGGCCTGCCGGTGCGCTTCCCCATCGACCGTGCCGGTTTCGTCGGCGCGGACGGGCCGACGCATTGCGGCGCCTTCGACACGACCTACCTTGCCACGCTGCCGGGCTTCGTCGTCATGGCGGCCGCCGACGAGGCGGAACTCAAGCACATGGTGCGCACGGCTGCGGCTTACGACGCCGGACCGATCGCCTTCCGTTACCCGCGGGGCAACGGCGTCGGCGTCGAGATGCCCGAACGCGGCTCGGTGCTCGAGATCGGCAAGGGCCGAATCGTCAAGGAAGGCACCAAGATTGCGCTGCTCTCCTTCGGCACCCGCCTGCAGGACAGTCTCGCCGCGGCGGAGGAACTCGACGCCGCCGGCCTGTCGACCACCGTTGCCGACGCGCGTTTCGCCAAGCCGCTCGACCACGACCTGATCCGCCGCTTGGCACGCTCGCACGAGGTGCTGGTAACCATCGAGGAAGGCGCGGTCGGGGGCTTCGCCAGTCACGTCCTGCAGTTCCTCGCCACCGAAGGTCTGCTCGACAACGGACTGAAGGTGAGGCCGCTTGTGCTTCCCGACGCGTTCATCGAGCAGGCCAAGCCGGAGAAGATGTATGCCGACGCCGGCCTTGATGCCGCCGGCATCGTTCGCACGGTTTTTGCCGCGCTCGGCGGTGCGCGGCGCGCCGCCACCGCCTGACGCGGGGCATGGATCTGACGCCTCATGTAACTCTCTGTTTACGCTGGCTTTTGGTGTTCTGATTACCCTCTCTCTTGGGCGAATCTTAGCGCCGCGTTGGTAGAACGCTCCCGGGACAGGGAGCCGAAAACAATGCACAGAGTGCTGATTCTCGCCGCGCTTTCGGCGTCGCTCGCCATGCCGGCCTTCGCCGGGACGCGGTACGACAGGAAGCTCGAACAGGCTGCAATCGAGATCGTGGCGGGCAAGATGGGCGCGCTGCGCGGGGGCTTTTCCTTCGACGCGAGGCCGGCCTACGTCACCGCAAGGCCGGCGGAGCAGCGCGACCGCACCGTCACCGGTTCGATTGCGCCGACGGCCGTCGCCGAGGGCGACAGGGAGCGGGAAAGCGACCTCGCGCCCGCCGTCGAGCGCCGGATTTCCCGCATCGTCCTGTTCTGATCGGCCTTCCACTTGCCATCGCATCCGGCTTTCGCCAGAGAAGGCCGATGAGACCGGCACATACGACGGGTGGTCGCCTCCGGCTGGACGAACTGCTTGTCCGCCGCGGCTTCTTCGCGACCCGATCGCGCGCCCGCGACGCCATCGTGCGCGGTACCGTGACCGTCGATGGCTCGTCGGCGACCAAGCCGGGGCTCACCGTCGCCGAGGACGCGGCGATCGCGGTCGATGATCCGGCGCGCCGCTACGTCTCGCGCGCCGCGTTGAAGCTGATCGCCGGCCTCGACGCCTTTTCCGTCGACCCGGCGGGGCGCACGGCGCTCGATATCGGCGCATCGACCGGCGGCTTCACGCAGGTGCTGCTCGGACGCGGCGTCGCCCACGTGATCGCTCTCGACGTGGGCCAAGGCCAGTTCGATCCCGGCCTGCGCGCCGATCCCCGCGTCACGGTCATCGAAGGGCTCAATGCCCGCGATCTCGGCGAAGAGCATCTGGGCAGCCTTCATCCCGATCTCCTCGTCAGCGATGTCTCCTTCATCTCTCTGACGCTGGCCCTGCCGCCCGCGCTTCGCCTCGCTGCGCCCGGGGCGGTGGGCGTCTTCCTGGTCAAACCTCAGTTCGAGGCGGGTCGCGAGGCGATCGGCAAGGGCGGGCTCATCCGCGACCCTGCCGAAGCGGCGCGCGTTGCCGAACGGCTGAGGGCCTGGCTCGACGCATTTCCCGGCTGGCGGGCGACCGGACTGATCGCCTCTCCGATTGCCGGTGGGGACGGCAACCGCGAGTACCTGCTCGCCGGAGCGAAACGGGAATGAACGGCCGCCTTGTCATTTCCCGCCTCGGCGCCCAGGGTGACGGTGTCGCCGACACCCCCGAAGGCCCGGTCTTCGTGCCGTACGCGCTCCCGGGAGAGACCGTCACCGTTGCGCGCGAGAGGAACCGCGCCGTGCTGCTCTCCGTGGTCCAGCCTTCCGACCTGCGAGCAGTCCCGCCGTGCCGCCACTTCACAGAGTGCGGCGGCTGCGCCCTCCAGCACCTTTGCCCTTCCGCCTATCTCGCCTGGAAGCGCGAAAGGGTCGTCGATGCGCTCGCCGCCCGGCGGATCGAGGCACCCGTCGGGGAAACGGTTGCCTGCGAACCGGCCTCGCGTCGCCGGGCGGTGTTTTCGGCGCGTCGCGGTGATCGCGGTGTCATCCTCGGCTACAACCGCGCCCTGTCGCACGACATCGTCGACATTGCCGAATGCCCGATTCTGGTCCCGGCCATCGTCGCGGCGCTGCCCCTGCTGCGCCACCTGGCCGGCATCGTGGCGGCAACGCGCGATTCTTTCCACCTGACGGTGACGCAAACCGATTCCGGCCTCGATGTCGCGGCGGAAGGATCCGGGACGCCTTCCGAAGCCGCGCGCCGCGCAGCCGCCGATCTGGTCGTCCGCGAAGGGCTCGCCCGCCTTTCGGTTGACGGCGAAATCATCGTCGAACCGGTCAGGCCCGCCGTGACGTTCGGGCCGGCCAGCGTCGTACCCCCGCCGGGTGCCTTCCTCCAGGCCGTCGCCTCGGCGGAAGAGGCGATGGCGCGATTGGTCAGCGGACACCTCGGCAAGGCCAAGCGGATTGCCGACCTGTTCAGCGGCTCGGGCACCTTCGCGCTCCGCCTCGCCGCCCGGTCGGAGGTCCATGCCATCGAGACGGATGCCGCGGCGCTTTCGGCGCTCGACCGCGGCTTCCGATTCGCGTCCGGACTGCGGCAGGTTTCGACGGAAAGGCGCGACCTGTTCCGCAGGCCGCTCACCCTCAAGGAACTCAATCTCTACGATGGGATCATTTTCGATCCGCCACGGGCCGGCGCCGAGGATCAGGCCAAGCAGATCGCGCGCTCCGACGTTCCCCGGGTCGCGGCGGTCTCCTGCAATCCGGTAACGCTGGCACGCGACCTCGCCGTCCTCGTCGACGGCGGCTACCGTATCGTCTCGGTCACCCCTGTCGACCAGTTCCTCTGGTCGCCGCACGTCGAGGCCGTGGCGCTTCTCGAAAAGCCGAAGCGCCGCCGCTGAACCGTCAGACAGGCTCGCCGGCCAGTATCCGGTCGACGAAGGCCGGCACGATCTCGCTCGCTTTGCCGTGGATGGCATCGTCGAAGTCGCCGATCAGGTCGGAGGGTTCGAGGTTCAGTTCGATCGTCCGCGCTCCGTTCATCCGCGCTTCCTTGACGAAGGCCGCGGCCGGATAGACGCTACCCGACGTCCCGATCGCCACGAACAGGTCGGCCGTGGCCAAGGCCGCGTGGATTTCGTCCATGTGGTAGGGGAACTCGCCGAACCAGACGATGTCGGGCCGCATCCTGCCACGCAGTCCGCAGTGCGGGCACTCGGAATCGATGTCCATGTCGCGTTCCCAGCGGCAGCGTCGGCCGCATCCCTGGCAAAGCGCCGAACGCAGTTCGCCGTGCATGTGCACCAGCTTTCTCGATCCTGCAGACTCGTGGAGATCGTCGACATTCTGCGTGACGAGCAGAAAGCGGCCCTTGAAGCCGGCTTCCAGCCGCGCCAGCGCGTGATGGGCCGCGTTGGGATAGACGTCGCGCAGGTTGCGCCGCCGCTCGTTGTAGAAGTCGTAGACCTTGGCAGGATTGCGCGCGAAACCTTGCGGCGTCGCGACCTCGTTGTGGTCGACCCTCGACCAGATGCCGCGCCGGTCGCGAAAGGTTTCCATGCCCGATTCGGCCGAAATGCCGGCCCCGGTCAGGATGAAGATGGATGAGGGAGACCGCAGGTTACGCCCCGATCGTGAATGACGCGCTCCGCCCTAGACTCTGGTTCCGCCGACCGTCATCTGGTTCATCCTGAGATGCGGCTGTCCGACGCCGACGGGTACGCCCTGTCCCGCCTTGCCGCACATGCCGATTCCGGGGTCGAGCTTCATGTCGTTGCCGACCATGGTCACCCGGTGCATCGCGTCCGGCCCGTTGCCGATCAGCATCGCACCCTTGATCGGCTGGGTCACTTTCCCGTCCTCGATCAAGTAGGCTTCGGTGCAGCCGAACACGAACTTGCCCGAAGTGATGTCCACCTGGCCGCCGCCGAATGAGACGGCATAGATGCCGTTCTTCACCGATGCGATGATCTCTTCCGGTTCCATGTCTCCGGAGGTCATGAAGGTGTTGGTCATGCGGGGCATTGGCTGGTGGGCGTAGGATTCGCGACGGCCGTTGCCGGTGGCCGCAACACCCATCAGGCGCGCGTTCAGCCGGTCCTGCATGTAGCCGACCAGCTTGCCGTCCTCGATGAGCACGTTACGCGCCGTCGGCGTGCCCTCGTCGTCGACGGTGAGCGAGCCGCGCCGCTCGTGGATCGTACCGTCGTCGACTACGGTGACGCCCTTCGCGGCGACCTGCTGGCCCATGAGCCCGGCGAAGGCGGACGTCTTCTTGCGGTTGAAGTCGCCCTCGAGGCCGTGGCCGACGGCCTCGTGCAGCATCACGCCCGGCCAGCCGCTGGCCAGCACGATGTCGAAGGTCCCGGCCGGTGCGGGCGCGGCGCGCAGATTGACCAGCGCCTGGCGAAGGGCCTCGTCCGCGGCGAATTGCCAGCGGTCTTCGGCGAGGAACTCGCCGAAACCCTTGCGGCCGCCCATCCCGTAGGAGCCGGTCTCCTGACGGTCGCCCTCGCCGACGACGACCGAGACATTGACCCGCACGAGAGGGCGCACGTCGCGCACCCTGTGCCCGTCGGCGCGCAGGATCTCGACGTGGTGCCAGGAGGAGGCGATCGATGCCGTCACCTGGCGCACGCGCGGGTCCTTGCCGCGCAGGAACGCATCGATTTCCTGGAGCAACTTTACCTTCTCGGAAAAGGTCGGGGAGGGGATCGGGTTCTCCTCGCCGTAGAGATGGCGGTTGGTGCGGGCGGGCGCCGCCGACATCGCACCGGAATACCCGCCCTTCACCGCGGCGACGGCGTCCGCGGCCCGCTTCAGCGCGTTCCGCGAGAGGTCGCTCGAATGCGCGTAGCCTGTGGCCTCGCCGGCGACGGCGCGTAGGCCGAAGCCTCGGTCCGTATTGTAGTTTGCCGTCTTCAGCCGGCCGTTGTCGAACATCAGCGATTCCGCCTCGCTGTGCTCCAGATAGAGCTCGCCGTCGTCGGCTCCGTCGAGCGCTTCGGCGACGATTTTCTCGACCGTCGCCGGGTCGACGTCGAACGCGTTGATGATGTCCATGGTGTGTTTCCTGTTCCCGCCGTCATCTAGGGTCTTGGCCCGTCGCGCGCAACCGCACCGGCGGCAGCGCCGCGGGTTCATCCGAAGGGTGACGCAGGGGTCTCGGAGGCTCGATGGATCGCCAGATGAGCGGCAGGCCCGCTACTCTGCCACGAAGTCCTTGATGTCGCTGACGAAAGATTCCCACGTCGCGAACTGGGCCTCGACGTTGGCCTTCGTGATGCCGCCGGCGAAGTCGACGTCCATCTTGAAGTTCGAGCCCTCCTTCGAATAGGCGCGGATCCAGCGATACTTGAGGTTCCACTCATTGGCGCGTTCGACGGGGAATTCGTCAGTGTAGCCGCTCGAGAACTGGATCGAGCGGCAGTTCCTGCCGTCCTTGCAGCCGTAGAAGTAGACTACGTACTTCATGCCCTGCATGCGGCCGGCAACCATGGGGTCGCCGCTGTTGTCCTTGTCCAGCGTGGCCGAACCGAAACCCTTGGCGATCTCGAGGATCGTCTCCGGCTCGGGATGCAGAAGAACGTCTTCGGCATGGGCGGAAAAGGCGACAGGCACCGCGAATCCCACGGCGCAGAGCAGGACGGGCGTCACTCGCATGGCCGGAACATCCCCCACGGCGATATTTTTCAAGTCTGCGCCGAATTTCGGGATTCCGCAAGGCCGGGGAGGTCAGGGAAGTGCCGCAAAACCTTCGGCAAATCCCCTCAGGTCGACCGGAATGCCGATACCTTCCTCCGGGGTCTGGAAGACGATGAAGGTTGCCGAGACGCCGGCTTTCAGCGTGTCCAGAAGCGGCTTCTCGAGGATGACTTCTGCATAGCAGCCGTCCTGGAAGCAGCGGACGAAGTAGGCGCGCCCGATGTCCTTGCCGTCGACGTTGAGGCCCAGTCCGTTGGGTAGAAGAACGCCGAGCGGCGCGAGAACGCGAAGGATCTCCGCCTTGTTGTCGGCGGTGCGCAGGACGACGACGGAGAGGCCGATCTCGGTCCGGTCTTCCGCGACGACGTTCTGCATCATCGCGCATTGTTCCGTCGATGCGCCGGCCGGCGTGTCGCAGACGATCGCCCACGCGCCGTGCGTCGACTTCACCGTGCCGGTCTGCTGCGCGGCGGCCGGTTGGGACAACGCTGTGGCGAACGCGACGGCGACCCAACCCAGCGGCTTCGACAATCCCTGCATATCGCGGCTCCGTTGCGAATCACGGCACTCTAGTGGCCGACGCAACCATGTAAAGGACAAGCCGCCGGCGCGACGCTGTCCTCACCGGCATCCGCCGACTGCTTCTTCAACGCACGATTCGGTCCGAATTGCGACACCGGGCGGCTTCGCCGCTTGGTGCTGCGGCGGCCCGGATGCCACCACGCGACCGGTTTCTTGCCGGCCCGCGGTACTTTGGATCGGACCTGTCGTCGCGCGCAAAAATGCCGCACGGAATGTCGCCCTCCTTTCTTGCGGTTGGAAAGAGAGTATGGTTTGAACGGGAAAAGACCGGCGGGATTCAGTCCCGTAACGTTCCGCGACGGCTGGGTGGCGCGAACCCGGCAGGATGGGAGATATGAGGGAAATGAACAGACTATTTGCGGGCGCCTGCGCCCTTGCGGCGGCGCTTTCCGGGACGGCGGCACATGCTGCGCAGCCGACCCCCTGGCAGCTCGGCATGCAGCCGGCGGCCACGCAGATCATGGCGCAGATCTCTTGGTTCGAGCGGTACACGCTGTGGTTCGTCGTGCCGATCACGCTGCTCGTCCTCGCCCTTCTCGCCTATTGCATCCTGAGGTTCCGCGCGAGCGCCAATCCGACGCCGTCGCGGACCAGCCACAACACGATGATCGAGGTGATTTGGACCGTCGGCCCGGTCGTCGTCCTTCTGGCGATCGCCGTCCCCTCGTTCCAGCTCCTGACCGCGCAGTATACGCCGCCGGAGGAGCCGAAACTGACGATCAAGGCGACCGCCAACCAGTGGAACTGGGACTACGAATATCAGTCGGACGATCCGCTGGGGTTCAATTCCGCCTTGCTGCCGGAATCGGATCGTTCGGCGCTCGGCAAGGAGGACGTCGCCCAGTATCCCCGCCTTCTGGCCGTCGACAACGAACTCGTCGTTCCGGTCAATGTCACCACCCGCGTTCTGGTGACCGCGTCGGACGTCATCCATGCATTCGCGATGCCGGCCTTCGGCATCAAGGTCGACGCCGTCCCCGGGCGTATCAACGAGACTTTCTTCAAGGCTGAGAAGGAAGGTCTCTACTACGGCCAGTGCTCGGAGCTGTGCGGCAAGGACCATGCCTTCATGCCGATCGCGATCCGGGTCGTCTCTGAAGAAAAGTACAATAGCTGGCTGGCGGCGGCAAAGGCGGATCTCGCGGGCGCCAACAGGGCGCTGATGGCCTCGGCCGGCGAAGTCGGAACGATGGCGGTCGCCGGCAACTGATTGCCGGATCGCCGAGGGAGAATACGGAGCGGAAAATGGCAGGCGCTGCAGCTCACGAACACCACGACCACAAGCCCCGCGGCTGGGTGCGGTGGGTCAACTCGACCAACCACAAGGATATCGGCACGCTCTATCTGATCTTCGCGATCACTGCCGGCGTCGTCGGCGGGCTCCTGTCCGTCATGATGCGTTGGGAACTGTCCGAACCGGGCATCCAGATATTTCATGGCCTTGCGGCGATGGTCTACGGCGTCGAAGGTGACGCCGCATTGGATGCCGGCAAGCACATGTTCAACGTCTTCGTCACCGCCCACGGCCTGATCATGGTGTTCTTCATGATCATGCCGGCGCTCATCGGCGGCTTCGCCAACTGGATGGTGCCGATCATGATCGGCGCGCCGGACATGGCCTTTCCGCGGATGAACAACATTTCCTTCTGGTTGATCGTGCCGGCATTCCTCCTCCTCGTCATGTCGATGTTCGTGCCCGGGCCGGCTGGAGGCTGGGGCGTCGGCGGCGGCTGGACGGTTTATCCCCCGCTGTCGACGTCGGGTCAGCCGGGGCCGGCGATGGATTTCGCGATCCTGGCGCTCCACCTCGCCGGTGCCTCTTCGATCTTGGGCGCGATCAACTTCATCACCACCATCTTCAACATGCGTGCCCCCGGCATGACGCTGCACAAGATGCCGCTGTTTGCCTGGTCCGTGCTGGTCACCGCCTTTCTCCTGCTGCTGTCGCTCCCTGTGCTCGCCGGCGGCATCACCATGCTCCTGACCGACCGCAACTTCGGCACGACCTTCTTCGCGCCCGAAGGCGGCGGTGATCCGATCCTGTTCCAGCACCTGTTCTGGTTCTTCGGTCATCCGGAAGTGTATATCCTGATCCTGCCCGCCTTCGGCGTGGTCAGCCACATCATCTCGACCTTCTCCAAGAAGCCGATCTTCGGCTATCTCGGCATGGCCTACGCCATGGTCGCGATCGGGGCGGTGGGTTTCATCGTCTGGGCGCACCACATGTACACCACCGGTCTCTCGCTCGACACGCAGCGCTATTTCGTCTTCGCCACGATGGTCATCGCCGTGCCGACGGGCGTGAAGATATTTTCGTGGATCGCCACGATGTGGGGCGGTTCGATCTCCTTCCGTACACCCATGTTGTGGGCGGTCGGCTTCATCTTCCTGTTCACGGTCGGCGGCGTCACCGGCGTCCAGCTTGCCAACGCAGGCCTCGACCGGTCGCTTCACGACACCTACTATGTGGTGGCCCACTTCCACTACACGATGTCGCTCGGCGCGACCTTCGGCATCTTCGCGGCGTGGTATTACTGGTTTCCGAAGATCACCGGCTACATGTACAATTCGACGATCGCGCGAGCCCATTTCTGGGTTACCTTCGTCGGCGTGAATCTGGTCTTTTTCCCGCAGCATTTCCTCGGCCTCGCCGGCATGCCGCGCCGCTACATCGACTATCCGGACGCCTTCGCCGGGTGGAACATGGTATCGTCGTATGGTTCTTACCTGTCGGCGTTCGGTGTCCTGATCTTCCTGTTCGGCGTTTGGGAGGCATTCGCGCGCAAACGCGAAGCCGGCGCCAACCCCTGGGGCGAGGGAGCCACCACGCTCGAGTGGCAGTTGTCGTCGCCGCCGCCCTATCACCAGTGGGAGCAGCTGCCGAAGGTTCGCTGAGGCCGCACGCACTGAACTCGGAACCGCCGGCGACCCCGGCGGTTCTGCCCCGAAAAGGTGGGTCGAAGACGGATGGCACTTGTCGAGAATGGTGGCGGATACGAGGACGGTCGCTTCCGCGTGTCGGAAGCGACGGCCGGCGATTTCGTCGCGCTGCTGAAGCCGCGCGTCATGTCGCTGGTCGTATTCACCGCCTTTGTCGGGTTGCTTGCGGCGCCGGTCGCCCCCAATCCGCTGATCGCCGTGATCGCCATCCTGTCGATCGCCGTCGGCGCGGGAGCGTCCGGGGCGCTCAACATGTGGTATGACGCCGACATCGACGCCGTCATGACCCGCACGGCAGCGCGGCCGGTCCCGTCGGGCAAGGTTCTCCCGGGCGAGGCGCTGATCTTCGGTCTTGTCCTCTCCGCGCTGTCGGTGATGACGCTCGGCGTGCTGGTCAACTGGCTCGCGGCATCGCTGCTCGCCTTCACGATCTTCTTCTACGCGGTGATCTACACGATGTGGCTGAAGCGCTCGACGCCGCAGAACATCGTCATCGGCGGAGCCGCGGGTGCCTTCCCGCCGATGATCGGCTGGGCGGCGGCGACCGGCTCGTTGAGCCTCGAAAGCGTCATCCTCTTCCTCGTCATCTTCCTGTGGACGCCGCCGCACTTCTGGGCACTCGCCCTGTTCAAGTGCGAGGACTATGCGCGCGCCGGCATCCCGATGATGCCGAATGTCGTCGGCGAGGCTTCGACGCGCCGCCAGATCTTTGCCTACTCGCTCGTCGTCGCGCCCGTCGCGGTGCTTCCCTGGCTGCTCGGCTACACGACCGCCTTCTACGGCGTGACGGCCATCCTGCTCGGTGCGGGCTTCCTCTACTACGCCTGGAAGGTGCTGATCATGGCGGACGCCGATCGCGCCATGCGGCCGGCCAAGGCCCTTTTCGGTTATTCGCTACTCTACCTTTTCGCCATCTTCGCCGCCTATCTCGGCGATGCGGTCTACGAGCGCGCGGCCGGTCTGGCGGGCATCTGACGTGGCGGAGGACGACAAGGACATGGTGACGCTCACCGAGGCACAGAAGAAGGCGCGCCGCAGCCGTTCGCTCGCCATCGCCGTCGCGCTGGGCGTTCTCGTGATCGTGTTCTACGTTGCGACGATCGCCAAGTACGGCCCGGCGATCCTGAACAAGGCGATGTGACGATGTCCGGAACCGACAGCAACAAAGGTGTGACACCGGCCAGGCAGCGGTCGAACCTGATGATCGCCGGAGCCTGTGCCGCGTTCTTCGCCGGTATGCTCGGCATGGCCTATGCCTCGGTCCCTCTCTATCGGCTATTCTGTCAGATAACCGGCTACGGCGGCACCACGCAGCGTGTCGAGACCTATGCGGACCGCGTGCTCGACCGCACGATAACCATCCGCTTCGACGCTAATACGGCGGGTGCCCTGCCTTGGGAGTTCCAGCCGTCGGCGCGCGAGATCACCGGCCGCATCGGCGAGACGATGAAGGCCACCTACAGGGCCGTCAACCGGTTCAACGTGCCGACCTACGGGCGTGCCACGTTCAACGTGACGCCGGAAATGGCCGGCGCCTACTTCAACAAGATCGAGTGCTTCTGCTTCACCGACACGACGCTCGCGCCCGGCGAGTCGCTCGACATGCCTGTCGTTTTCTATGTCGATCCCGACATCGTCGACGTGCCGGAACTGAAGGACATCAGGACCATCACGCTTTCCTACACCTTCTTCCCCATCGAAGGCGCGAAGCCGGTCGCTTCCGCGTCGGACGGGGGAGACAACAACACCGCCAAGCAAGCCGACGGGAAACTCGGGGGATAACATGGCCGACGTTCACGCCAAACCACAGCACGACTACCACATCATCGATCCCAGCCCGTGGCCTTTCCTGGGGTCCGTTGGCGCGCTCATCACGGCGCTCGGCGGCATAGCCTGGATGCAGTACATGAAGGGCAACGAGTTCCACCTGTTCGGGCTGAACATCGCCACGCCCTGGATCTTCTTCGTCGGTCTGCTGATCGTCCTCTACACGATGTTCTCCTGGTGGTCGGACACGATCAAGGAAGCGCACGAAGGGCACCATACCCGCGTCGTCTCGCTTCACCTGCGTTACGGCATGATCATGTTCATCGCTTCCGAGGTGATGTTCTTCGTGGCGTGGTTCTGGGCTTTCTTTGACGCCAGCCTGTTCCCCAACGAGGCGGCTCAGGTCGCCCGCGAGCAGTTTACCGGCGGCGTCTGGCCGCCGAAGGGTACCGAGGTTCTCGATCCCTTCCACCTGCCGCTCTACAACACGATCATCCTGCTGCTCTCGGGAACGACGGTGACCTGGGCGCACCATGCGCTGCTGCACGACGATCGCAAGGGCCTGATCTGGGGCCTCACCCTGACCGTCGCACTCGGTGTCCTGTTCTCCTGTGTTCAGGCTTACGAGTACATTCACGCTCCGTTCGGCTTCAAGGACTCCATCTACGGCGCCACCTTCTTCATGGCGACGGGTTTCCACGGCTTCCACGTGCTGATCGGAACGATCTTCCTGCTCGTGTGTCTGTTCCGCGCCATGGCGGGCGATTTCACGCCGAAGCAGCATTTCGGTCTCGAGGCCGCGGCCTGGTACTGGCATTTCGTCGACGTGGTCTGGTTGTTCCTCTTCGCCTGCGTCTACGTCTGGGCGTCCGCCGGCGCGACGATCGCCCACGGCCACTGAGACAGGTCATTCGTGCCACAGGGGCGGACGGTTGCGGCACCGTCCGCCCTTTCGCATTCCGGCGCAATCGCGTCCCGCGGGTTGCGCATGCCCTCGCGTACCTTGCCCGCCATCGGCCTGCTGGCGCTGCTCTGGCCGCCGCCCCACGCGCTCGGATGTCCGCGGGTCGACTATGTGCGTGTCGCCAGGTCGGGGCGTATCCTCGACGACGTTCGGGAGGGATGGCTGTGCGACGGCAAGGAATCGCGCCCGGTGGCGACCCGGTTGGCCACAGCCGCGCGAAGGGGACCGACGGACTTCGGAAGGATGCCACGTACCCGATCGGCGGAACCCGAAGGGCGGATACCGCCAGTCGTTTCGCATCCCCTATCCGCGCGCCGCGGATCGCGCTGCCGCGGCGGCGGCCGCGGTTGATCCCGGCGCGGTGATCATGATCGGCAGCCAGCCCGACGGGCATGGGCGGCGGAGCTGGCCCGCGGCGAGGCTTGACTGGACGAACGGCTTTGTCGACGCTACCGACTGGAACATGGCCTACACATGGGCCATGGCGCGAAACGGAACCCCGATAGAGACAATCCCATGAACGAGGACCAAGCCCACTGGCCGCCGGTGGAGCCGGTCGCTGCCGGCCTCAAGGGTCGCTGCCCGCGCTGCGGCGAGGGGCGGCTGTTTTCCGGCTTTCTCACCGTTGGCAAGCGATGCGGAAACTGCGGTCTCGACTATTCCTTCGCCGACGCGGGGGACGGACCGGCCGTCTTCGTCATCCTGTTGATTGGCTTCCTTGTCGTCGGCCTGGCGCTGTGGCTGGAAGTGTCCTACGGACCGCCGCTCTGGCTCCACATGCTCCTCTGGATCCCGCTCACGGTGGTCTCGTCGCTCGTGGCGTTGCGCGTGATGAAGGGCATCCTGATCACGCTCCAGTACCGCAACAAGGCCGCCGAAGGCCGGCTCGAGAGGCCGGAATGACATCTTCCGGCTCCAGCGGTCGGGGACCGGCGCACGGTTTCCCGTGGTTGGTCCTGATCGTGGGAACGGCCGCACTGGCGGCGCTGCTCGCACTTGGCACCTGGCAGATGCACCGACTTGCCTGGAAGGAGGCGCTGATCGCCACGATCGATCAGCGCATCGTCTCCGCTCCCCGACCGTTGGCCGACATCGAGCGCCTTTACGCCACATCCGGCGACGTCGACTACTGGCCGGTCAGTCTGCGCGGCACGTTTCTGCACGGTCAGGAAAATCACTTTCTCGCCACCTGGAGGGGGGCGTCCGGCTATTTCGTCTACACACCGCTGGAACTGGCCGACGGCAGGCTGGTGTTCGTCAACCGGGGTTTCGTCCCCTTCGACCGCAAGGACTCGTCGACGCGCCCGGAAGGGCAGGTCGAGGGCGAAGTCGAGATCGTCGGACTCGCCCGCAATCCGCTGGCGGCCAAACCGTCCTGGATCGTTCCCGACAACGATCTGGTGAAGAACGTCTTCTACTGGAAGGACATCGCGGCGATGGCGTCGCGTTCCGGCATCGAACGGGCCCGGCTCATACCGTTCTTTGTCGATGCCGGGCCGGGCGATCATCCCGGCACGCTGCCGGAGGGCGGCGTCACCATCATCGACCTGCCCAACAACCACCTGCAATATGCGATTACCTGGTACGGGCTTGCCGCGGCGCTCCTGGTCGTGCTCGTCGTCTTCATCCGCGGCCGTCTCCGCCCTCGCCCTTGACAGTCGCGGGACGAGGCCGCATCTGCGGACCGTCTGCTCCCGGGATGCCATGCCTGAACCTACGCCCCGACCGCCCCTGACGATCCGGCTCTGCCAGCCGCGCGGCTTCTGCGCCGGTGTCGACCGCGCCATCCAGATCGTCGTTCTGGCGCTGAAGAAGTATGGCGCGCCGGTCTATGTCCGCCACGAGATCGTCCACAACCGCTATGTCGTCGAGGGGCTGCAGAAGCTCGGTGCGGTGTTCATCGAGGAACTCGACGAGATCCCGGCCGAGCATCGCCATGCCCCTGTCGTGTTTTCCGCCCACGGTGTGCCGAAGTCGGTGCCCGCCGACGCCGAGGCGCGTCATCTCTTCTATCTTGATGCGACCTGCCCGCTCGTCTCGAAAGTCCACAAGCAAGCCATGCGCCACCAGCGTCTCGGCCGGCACGTGCTGCTCATCGGCCATGCCGGGCATCCGGAGGTCATCGGCACCATGGGCCAACTGCCGGATGGCGCCGTCACGCTGATCGAGAGCGAGGCAGACGCGCGTGCGTTCCGCCCCGCGGACGGGACCGCACTCGGATTTGTCACGCAGACCACTCTTTCGGTTGAGGATACCGCCGGCGTTATCCGCGTTCTTCGGGAGCGCTTCCCACAGATCACCGCGCCCGCGGCCGAGTCGATCTGCTACGCCACGACCAACCGGCAGGAAGCAGTCAAGGAAACCGCCTCCGGAGCCGACCTTTTCCTCGTCGTCGGTGCACCCAATTCATCCAATTCCCGCCGGCTTGTCGAAGTCGCCGAAAGGGCCGGCGCCAGGATGTCGCTTCTCGTGCAGCGGGCTTCCGACATCCCGTGGGAGGAGATCGGCGGCATCAGGATTCTTGGCCTGTCGGCCGGCGCCTCGGCGCCGGAAATCATCGTGGACGAGATCATCGATGCATTCCGCGATCGCTTCGAGGTCGATGTCGAGCTCGCGGTCACCGCTACCGAAACGGAGAACTTTCCTGTCATGCGAGCCTTGCGCGACGTCGAGCTGACACCGGCGGACATGGCCTTCGTCAACGGCGTGCACTAGGGCTTCCGACCATGGCCGTATACACCGACGTCGGCGAAGGTGAACTCGAAGCCTTCCTTCGCGAGTACGCAATTGGCGACCTCCTCTCCTACAAGGGTATCGCCGAAGGCTCGGAGAACTCCAACTTCCTGCTGCACACAAGCGGCGGCGCCTACATTCTCACACTCTATGAGAAGCGCGTGGAGGAAACCGACCTGCCTTTCTTCCTCGGCCTGATGCAGCATCTCGCCGAGCGTGGTATAAACTGCCCGCTGCCGGTCGTCCGGCGGGACGGCCGGCTGATCGGCAGGCTCGCCGGCCGTCCCGCGGCCATCATCACGTTCCTTGAGGGCGTGTGGGTGCGCCGGCCCAATGCAAACCACTGCCGCGAGGTCGGCCGGGCGCTGGCAAGCCTTCACGTCGCGGGCCGCGACTTCCCGCTCACCCGTCCCAATGCGCTGTCGGTCGCCGGCTGGCGCAAGCTGTGGGAGGCCTCGCGGGATAGCGCCCACGAGGTCGAACCCGGTCTGGCGACCGAGGTTGATGCCGATTTCACCGAGATCGACCGAAACTGGCCGACGGAACTTCCCGCCGGCGTCATCCACGCCGACCTCTTTCCCGACAATGTCTTCTTCATCGGCGAGGAGTTGTCCGGACTGATCGACTTCTACTTCGCCTGCAACGACCTATATGCCTACGACCTCGCGACCTGTCTCAACGCCTGGTGTTTCGAGAAGGACCACGCCTTCAACCTGACTAAGGGGACGGCGCTGCTCGCGGGCTATCAATCGGTCCGGCCGCTCGAATCTGCCGAGAAGGAGGCACTGCCTCTGCTCGCGCGCGGTTCGGCGCTGCGCTTCATGCTGACCCGGCTCTACGACTGGCTGACCATCCCTGACGGCGCGTTGGTGCAGAAGCGCGATCCGCATGAGTACATCCGCCGCCTGCGCTTCCAGCGCCGGGTGACATCCGCGCGCGAGTACGGCATCGATGTCTGAGAAGGCCGCCATTCCCATGAAGCGGGTCGAGGTCTTCACCGACGGCGCCTGTTCCGGAAACCCTGGCCCCGGGGGGTGGGGCGCTCTCCTGCGCTACAACGGCAAGGTCAAGGAACTATCCGGCGGGGAAGCCTTGACCACGAACAACCGAATGGAACTGATGGCGGCGATCCAGGCCCTGAATGCCCTGACCGAACCGTGTGTCGTGGACCTCCACACCGACAGCAATTACGTCAAGGACGGCATCGGCGGCTGGATCGAGGGATGGAAACGCAACGGTTGGCGCACCGCATCCAAGCAGCCGGTCAAGAACATGGAGCTGTGGCAGGCCC
>DUSC01000306.1 GCA_012842935.1 Hyphomicrobiales bacterium
CATGACGCTGGAAACTATTGCGCCGATGGGCGATGATCCCGTCATCAGCCTGCCCGCAGTGGCATCCTGATCAAGCAGGCCCGCGCCGAACATCACGGTGACGATCAGCGCCAGCTACACCACTCGACGGGACAGCATCTCGATGGGCGGCGGTCCGGAAACGGGCCGCCGCCCTTTTCGTCGCGACGGACCGCGTTCCGGTCCCGAGGGCGTGCAAAAACCGCCGGCTGCGAAAAATTGACGTTTACGCAAACGTCAATATTTGATAAATGACTTTCCGATGGTTTTGTCGTGTCCTCCTGCGGCGGACGCGAGACTCGTGTTTTTGGAGGAAAGACCCCATGCCGACCTACAAGGCGCCGGTTCAGGACACGCTCTACGTTCTCAACGATGTGCTCGGCTACGAGCGCTACAGCAATCTCCCCGGCTTCTCCGACGCCACGCCCGATGTGCTCGAGGCGATCCTCGGCGAGGCGGCGAAGCTCGCCGAGAACGTCATGCACCCGCTCAACCGGATCGGCGACACGGAAGGCTGCGTGCGCCACGATGACGGCTCTGTGACGACGCCGAAGGGCTTCAAGGAGGCTTACGACCAGTACCGCGAGGGCGGATGGATGTCGCTGGCCATCCCGACCGAATTCGGCGGGCAGGGGCTTCCCTATACGGTCCACTCGGCGGTGGGCGAATACCTGTCTTCGGCAAACATGGCGCTGATGATGTATCCCGGCCTCACTCAGGGTGCCATCGCCGCGATCCTCGAGCACGGGTCGGAGGAGCAGAAGCGGACCTACGTGCCGAAGATGGCGGAGGGCCGCTGGACCGGCACCATGAACCTCACCGAGCCGCATTGCGGCACCGACCTCGGCCTGCTGCGCACCAGGGCCGTTCCGACCGGTACCGGCGCCTACCGGATTTCCGGCCAGAAGATCTTCATCTCCGCCGGCGAGCACGACCTGTCGGAGAACATCGTCCATCTCGTTCTCGCCCGCATCGAGGGCGCGCCGGAGGGGGTGAAGGGCATCTCGCTGTTCATCGTGCCCAAGTTCAAGCTCGACGCCGACGGCAATCCCGGCGAGCGCAACGCAGTCTCCTGCGGCTCCATCGAGGAGAAGATGGGCATCCACGGCAACGCCACCTGCGTCATGAACTATGACGAGGCGGAAGGCTTCCTGATCGGCCAGGAGAACGGCGGCCTGAAGGCCATGTTCGTCATGATGAACGAGGCGCGCCTCGGCGTCGGCATGCAGGGCCTGTCGATCGGCGAGATCGCCTACCAGAACGCCGTCGCCTACGCGAAGGAGCGCATCCAGGGCCGTTCCCTCAGCGGACCAAAGGCGCCCGACAAGAAGGCCGACCCGATCATCGTCCACCCGGACATCCGCCGCAAGCTGATGGTCATGCGCGCCTTCAACGAGGCTGGCCGCGCGCTCGTGCTGTGGACCGCGCTCAAGTCCGACGTCGCCCATCGTTCCGGCGACGAGAAGGACCGCCAGGCCGCCGACGACCATCTCGGCCTGATGACCCCGATCATCAAGGGTGTGCTCACCGACAAGGGCTTCGAACACGCCGTGATGGCGCAGCAGGTGTTCGGCGGCCACGGCTACATCGAAGAGCACGGCATGAGCCAGTTCGTGCGCGACGCCCGCATCGCCATGATCTACGAGGGCGCCAACGGCATCCAGGCGCTCGACCTCGTCGGCCGCAAGCTGGCGATGAACGGCGGCCGCGCTGTCCAGGCCTTCTTCAAGGAGGTCGGCGAGTTCTGCGAGGAGAACCGCGCCGACGAGAAGATGGCGCCGTTCACCAAGGCGCTGAAGAAGGGCCTCAACGACCTCCAGGCGGCGACCATGTGGCTCATGCAGAACGCCATGGCCAAGCCCGACAACGCAGGTGCCGCCTCGACCGACTATCTGCATCTCTTCGGCCTCGTCGCGCTGGGCTACATGTGGGGCCGCATGGCGAAGGTTTCGCAGGCCAAGCTCGCCGGGGGCGGCGGAGCCTTCCACGAGGCCAAGCTCGTCACCGCCCGCTACTACATGGAGCGCGTCATGCCGGAGACGTCCGCGCACCTCGCCCGCCTGTCGACCGGCGCCGACACGATGATGGCGCTCCCGGCCGAGGCTTTCTGACGTCGACATCGGGATCGCTCTGTTCATAATTGAACAGAGTGGCTACTGTAAGCCAACTGGGAGGCATGCTTGGCAACCAATCCCGCAGCCGTACTGGAACTGCCGAAGGCCCGCTGGGTCACGGACGACGTCGCCATGCTCTACGACATGGCGACACGCTTCCTCTCCGAGGAGATCGCGCCGAAGTACGACGCCTTCGAGGCGGCCGAGATCTTCGATCGCGAGAGCTGGAGGAAGGCCGGCGAGAACGGCCTTCTTTGCGCCTCCATGCCCGAGGAATACGGCGGCTCGGGCGGCACCTTCGCCCACGAAAGCGCCATCATCGAGGCGATCGGCCATGTCGGCGTCGACGGTTTCGGCATCGCCCTGCACAATTCCATCGTTGCCCCGTACATCCTCCACTACGGTTCGGAAGAGCAGAAGCGGAAGTGGCTGCCCAGGATGGCCACCGGCGAACTGATCGGCGCCATCGCCATGACGGAGCCTGGTGCCGGCTCCGACCTCCAGGGTGTCAAGACGCGGGCCGAGAAGGACGGCAACCACTACCGCATCAGCGGATCCAAGACTTTCATCACCAACGGCCAGCTCGCCAACCTGATCATCGTCGTCACCAAGACCGACCCGACCAGGGGCGCCAAGGGAACATCGCTGATCGTCGTCGAGACAGACGAGGTCGAGGGCTTCCAGCGCGGCCGCAACCTCGACAAGATCGGCCTGAAGTCGAACGACACGTCGGAGCTGTTCTTCAACGACGTGCGCGTGCCGACGTCCAACCTGCTCGGCCACGTCGAGGGCCAGGGCTTCGTCCAGCTGATGCAGCAGCTGCCGCAGGAACGCCTGCAGATCGGCACCACCGCGATCGCCATGATCGAGCGGGCGCTGGCCTTGACCATCGACTACGTCAAGCAGCGCCAGGCCTTCGGCAAGGCGATCCTGGAGTTCCAGAACACCCAGTTCAAGCTCGCCGAGCTGAAGACGGAGGCGACCATCGGCCGCGTCTTCTACAATAATTGCGTCGAGCGCCACGTGAACGGCGGTCTCGACCCCGTCACCGCCTCGATGGCCAAGTACTGGCTGTCGGACCTGCAGGGAAAGGTCGTCGACGAGTGCCTGCAGCTCCACGGCGGCTACGGTTACATGAACGAGTACCCGATCGCGCGCATGTACCGCGACGCGCGCGTTCAGCGCATCTACGGCGGCACCAACGAGATCATGAAGTTGCTGATCGCGCGCTCGCTCTGAGCCCGGTCCGGAAACCCGAGGAGACGAAAATGGCAGACGTATTTGTCTATGATGCCGTGCGCACGCCGCGCGGCCGCGGAAAGAAGGACGGCTCGCTCCACGAGGTGCCGGCCGTGCGCCTCGGCGCCAAGGTCCTGGAGGCGGTGCGCGACCGCAACGGGCTCGACACCGGCACGGTCGACGACATCATCTTCGGCTGCGTCGACCCCGTCGGCGAAGCCGGCTCGGTGATCCCCCGCGCCGCCGCCTTCGAGGCGGGCTACGATCTGAAGGCCCCGGGCATCCAGCTTTCGCGCTTCTGCGCCTCCGGCCTCGACGCCATCAATCTCGGTGCGGCCAAGATCGCCGGCGGTTCGGACGAGATCGTCATCGCGGGCGGCGTCGAATCGATGAGCCGCGTCGGCATGGGCATGTCCGGCGGCGCCTGGTTCATGGATCCGTCCGTCGGCCTGCCCGCCTATTTCGTTCCGCAGGGCGTCTCTGCCGACCTGATCGCCACCAAGTACGGGTTCTCCCGCGACGACGTCGACGCCTACGCCGTCGAGAGCCAGAAGCGCGCCGCGAAAGCCTGGGAAAACGGCTGGTTCAGGAACTCGGTCGTGCCGATCAAGGACCAGAACGGCCTCACCATCCTCGATCGCGACGAGCACATGCGGCCTTCGACCGACATGCAGGCGCTGGCTTCGCTGAACCCGTCGTTCCAGATGCCCGGCGAGATGGGCGGCTTCGCTTCGGTCGCCATCCAGCGGCACCCCGAGGTCGAGGAGATCAACTACGTCCACCATGCCGGCAACTCGTCCGGCATCGTCGACGGCGCGGCAGCCGTGCTGCTCGGCTCGAAGAAGGGCGGCAAGTCGATGGGGCTGAAGCCGCGTGCCAGGATCCGCGCGTTCGCCAACATCGGTTCGGAACCGGCGATCATGCTGACCGGCCCGGTGGACGTCACCGAGAAGCTCCTGAAGCGCGCCAGAATGAAGATCGAGGACATCGACCTGTTCGAGCTGAACGAGGCCTTCGCCTCGGTGGTGCTGCGCTTCATGCAGGCCTTCGACGTGCCGCACGACAGGATGAACGTCAACGGCGGCGCCATTGCCATGGGTCATCCGCTCGGCGCCACCGGTGCGATGATCTTCGGCACCGTGCTCGACGAGCTGGAGCGGCGCGACCTCAACACGGCGCTGGTCACGCTCTGCATCGGCGCCGGCATGGGTACCGCGACCATCATCGAGCGCGTCTGATCGAAGGGAGAAGAACAATGACCAAGTACACCAACTTCACCGTCGAGACCGACGCCGACGGTATCGCCCTCGTCACCTGGGACATGCCCGGCAAGTCGATGAACGTCTTTACCGAGGAGGTGATGGACGAGCTGGAAAGGATCGTCGACCAGGTCGCCTCCGATGCGGCCATCAAGGGTGCCGTCATCACGTCCGGCAAGGACAGCTTCTCCGGCGGCGCCGACCTGACCATGCTGCAGAAGATGCTCGGCATCTTCAAGAAGGAGCGCGCCAGGAACCCCGAGGCCGCGGTCAGGATGCTCTTCGACGGCGCCGGTCGCATGACCTGGCTGTTCCGCAAGCTGGAAACCTGCGGGAAGCCCTGGGTCTCGGCGATCAACGGTACCTGCATGGGCGGCGCCTTCGAGCTGTCGCTCGCCTGCCACGGCCGCGTCGCCGCCGATAGCGACAAGGTCAAGATGGCGTTGCCCGAGGTCAAGGTCGGGATCTTCCCCGGCGCCGGCGGCACCCAGCGCGTGCCGCGTCTGGCCAGGACGCAGGATGCCCTGCAGATGCTGACGTCGGGCCAGAACCTGTCGCCGCAGAAGGCGAAGGCGATGGGCCTGATCCATGAGATCGCCGAGCCGGCGAAGCTGATCGACGCCGCCAAGGCTATGATCCGCAACGGCCTCGAACCGGTGGCGCCGTGGGACAAGAAGGGCTTCAAGCTTCCCGACGGCCCCGTCTACTCGGCGGCCGGCGCCAATCTGTGGCCGCCGGCGATCGCCATCCTGCGCCGCGAGACCTACGGCAACTATCCCGCCGCCAGCGCCATCCTGAAATGCGTCTATGAAGGCCTGCTCGTGCCGTTCGAGACGGGCCTCAGGATCGAGCAGCGCTACTTCACCCGGATCCTGCAGAGCCGCGAGGCCGAGGCGATGATCCGCTCGCTGTTCGTCTCGCTGCAGGAGCTGAACAAGGGCGCCCGCCGGCCGGAAGGCGTTCCCGAGACGAAGTTCGGCAAGGTCGGCGTCGTCGGCGCCGGCTTCATGGGCGCCGGCATCGCTTACGTGACGGCGAAGGCCGGCATCCCGGTCGTGCTGATCGACCGCGACCAGGAAGCTGCCGACAAGGGCAAGGCTCATTCCGCCGGCCTGATGGACGAGCTGGTCAAGAAAGGCCGCGCCACGACAGAGGAAAAGGAGAAGCTGCTTTCCCTGATCACCGCGACGCCGGACTATGCGGCACTCGAGGGCTGCGACCTCGTCATCGAGGCGGTGTTCGAGGACAGCGAGATCAAGAAGGCCGTCACCGAGAAGTCCGAGGCCGTGCTGAAGTCGTCGGCGGTTTTCGCCTCCAACACCTCGACGATCCCGATCACCGGGCTGGCGAAGAACTCGTCGCGGCCGAAGAACTTCATCGGCATCCACTTCTTCTCGCCGGTCGACAAGATGATGCTGGTCGAGATCATCCTCGGCAAAAAGACCGGCGACAAGGCGCTGGCTGTCGCGATCGACTACGTGCGCGCGATCAAGAAGACGCCGATCGTGGTCAACGACACGCGCGGCTTCTACGTCAACCGCTGCGTGCTCCGCTACATGTCGGAATCCTACCAGATGCTGATCGAGGGCGTGCCCGCCGCCATGATCGAGAACGCGGCGAAGATGGCCGGCATGCCCGTCGGACCGCTGGCGCTGACCGACGAGACGGCGATCGACCTCGCCCAGAAGATCATGAAGCAGACCATCCGCGACCTCGGCGAGAAGGCCGTCGACAAGGACCAGTTCGACCTGATCAACACGATGGTCGACAAGCACGGCCGCTTCGGCCGCAAGAACGGCAAGGGCTTCTACGACTATCCGCCCAAGCCGGCGAAGAAGAAGCTGTGGCCGGGTCTGAAGGACCTCTACAAGCAGCAGGACCCCGACAGGATCGACGTCGAGGAGCTGAAGCAGCGCTTCCTCTTTACGATCGCGCTCGAGGCGGCGCGCGTCATGGAGGAGGGCATCGTCACCGACCCGCGGGAGGCCGACGTCGGCTCGATCCTCGCCTTCGGCTTCGCCCCCTATACGGGCGGGGCGCTGTCCTACATCGACGGCATCGGCGGCAAGGCCTTCGTCAAGCGCGCCAGGGAGCTGCAGAAGAAGTACGGCGCGCAGTTCAAGGCACCGAAGCTCCTGCTCGACATGGCCGAGAAGGGCGAGACCTTCTACGACCGCTTCGATCCCTACGCGAGGCCGGCGAAGAAGGCGGCCTGACGCGGTTTTCCCTCCCGCCCTCCGGGGGTGGACGGCCGCCGCCGGCGACGGGACGGGGATCTTCCGAGCGGGTGCGTTGTCTCGCCCGCTCGGGCGGCCTGGCGGCAAATCCGCGGGGGCCGGTCGTTGCGTCAACGTGCCGGCTTCGACCCGGCCGCCGACCCGGCTTCGCCCGGCAGCCACCCGCGTGGAAGGAATCGGGGAACTCTCAATGTATGTCTGGGGCCGTTTTGCGCGCATGGCGCTCACGACGAAGAGCCGCGGGCGCTACCGGTTCGGCGACGAGAGCCGGCTTTCGTTCCGCTGCCTGCCGTCCGACATCGACACCAACCTGCACCTGAACAACGCGCGCTACATGATGCTGGCCGACGTCGGCCGCATCGACATCTTCCTGCGCGCGGGCCTGCTCGACCTGGCGCGGAAGAACCGCTGGGCGCCGATGATGGGCGGACTCCAGTCGGTCTACGTCCGCGAGATCCGTCTGTGGAAGAAGTTCGACGTGGTCTCCACAATCGAGACCTGGGAGGACACCCAGGTCATCGGCCGCCACCGCTTCGTCCTCGACGGTGGCACGACGGCCGCGCTGGTCATGACCACGGCCGGCATCTACGACTCCGCCAATCGCCGCTTCGTCCCGATCGACGACATCGTCGCGGCGCTCGGCGGCCACATCGTCCCGCGCGCGCCGACCGAGGAGGAGCGCATCTTCATGGCCTCGCATGCGGGCCTGCGCCGGCTGGCGAAGGGCGGCTGAGAGCGATCCGGGCCGCGCTGGCGGGCCCGGCACGATGAATCCCCGGCATGGCTGTTTCCAGCGGCCGGCATGATCGTCTAGGCTGGCCGCCCCGATGCGCCTCCTCTGACGAGACCCCCATGCCCGCCACCGTCGACTACTTCCTCACCTCGATCTCTCCCTGGACCTATCTCGGTCACGATGCGGCCCGGGCGCTCGCCGTAAAGCACGGCGTGACGCTCGCCGTCCGCCCCGTCGATCTCGGCGGCATGTTCAAGGTCTCCGGCCAGGTCCCGCTCGCCGAGCGCCCGGCCGTGCGCCAGCGCTACCGCCTGATCGAGCTGCAGCGTTTCGCGCACTACCGCGGCAAGCCGTTGAACGTCCGCCCGGCGCACTTCCCGACCGACCCGACGCTCGCCGATCATACGATCTGCGCCATCGTGGCTTCAGGCGGCGACCCGCTCGATTACATGGGCTCGGTTTTCGCTGCCGTCTGGGCGGGCGAGAAGAACATCGCCGAGGAAACGACGCTCGCCGCCCTGCTCTCGGCGGCCGGCTTCGACGCCGACGCTGTCTTGGCAAAGGCACGGACGCCGGAGACCGCCGCCATCCGGGCGCGTAACACCGAGGACGCGATCGCTGTCGATGCCAGCGGCGTTCCCTGTTTCGTGCTCGACGGCGAACCCTTCTGGGGCCAGGACCGGCTCGACCTGCTCGACCACGCGCTCACAACCGGGCGGCCGCCGTTCAGGGCATCGTAGCGCGCCGCGATCGGCGTTTTCGGCTGGACATCGCGGCATCGCGGGACTAGATGCAGCAGCAAGGCATATTTTCCTGTCTGACGGGGAGCCGATGATGCTCTCGCACGACCGTGTATGGGCCGCGATCGACGCGCTTGCCGAACGCTATTCGCTGTCCGCCTCGGGCCTTGCCAAGCGCGCGGGGCTGGATTCGACCGCCTTCAACAAGTCGAAGCGGCTCTCGGCCGACGGCCGGCCGCGCTGGCCGTCGACGGAATCCCTGGCCAAGGTGATCGAGGCGACCAACTCTTCGCTGGAGGAGTTCTTCGAGCTGATCGAGGGAAGGGCGCCGGAAATCAAGGGCACGCTTCCCGCGCAGGGATCGACCGTCCCGCTGATCGGCTTCGCCCAGGCCGGCGCCGGCGGTTTCTTCGATGATGCCGGCTTCCCCGCCGGTCAGGGCTGGGACATGGTCCAGGTGCCGGACCGGGCCGGCGAAGGCTCCTACGCGCTTCAGGTGCAGGGCGACTCGATGCTGCCGCTCTATCGCGACGGCGATGTCCTCATCGTCAATCCGGGCGGCGCCGTGCGCCGCGGCGACCGCGTCGTCGTGAAGACCACGGACGGCGAGGTGATGGCGAAGCTGCTGGAACGCAAGACCCGGACGATGGTCGAACTCGTTTCGCTCAACCCGGCTCACCCGGTCCGTCACATCCCGCTCTCCGAGATCGAGTGGATCGCCCGAATCGTCTGGGCGAGTCAGTAGGATCATGCGACCGGTCCCGGCGGTCGCCGCCGTCCTGGCGCTTGGCCTCGTCGTCGCCTTGCTCGGTTTCGCCGGACGGTCGCTGGTGGCCACCGAAACAACCGCAGGCGCGCCGCCGCCGGCCGCGCCGGCGGCTCCGCCCCGATCCGCTCCGCCGCAGCCGGCCGTACCGATGGCCGCGCCGCGAGCCGCCATGGCGCGTGCCGTTGCACCCGAGATCGTGGCGCCGCCGCCGCTCGATCCGGCCGAACTGCAGCGCGCTGAGCCGAGGCAGCCGCTTTCCGATCTGGCGCTCGCCCTCCCGCCCAGGCCGGTTCCGCCGGACAAGTGGAAGGGAACCCTCCTGCATCGGCCCGTGGCCCTCGCCTCGGCGCGTTTCGAGGCGATGGGCCGCACGGTTGCTGTCGCCGGCATCGACGGCGTCGAGCCGGACGAGACCTGTTCGTGGGAAGGAAACCCCTGGCCGTGCGGCGTCCGCGCTCGCGCCGCGTTCAGCGCCTGGCTGAGGGGTCGGTCGCTGTCCTGCGCCATGCCTCCCGAGAACGACCGCCATCTGGTCGTGGCGAGCTGCCGACTCGGGACGCAGGATGTCGGATCGTGGCTCG
>DUSC01000307.1 GCA_012842935.1 Hyphomicrobiales bacterium
ACCGCCGCCAGAACCCGAACCCGAAGATCAAGGGATAGAGCTTTCGACATCGCCTGCCCGCCTCCGCTCCGGCAGGCAGCTTGAATCAGAACCAGACTGATTTGGGAATCCCGATTCAATCAGATCGGGCGATGCTCTAGACCGCCTCCTCTTTGCTGTCCGATACCCGTCCTGCCAAACAGCCGGTCGCGCCGGACGAACCGGTGGCAGCGCGCGGCAGCCAAGAGCGCGGGGACGAAAGCGACCGGCGCCAAGGCGCCAATCCCGTGCGCAATTCGCGGCGCGTGTTCGATGACGTCTGCAAGCGGTCCGGGCGCTTCGCCGAACAGGACGCCGGCGGCGCCGGCGCAGTTCGCTGTTCGCGCCGACGCCCGCGGCAATGGAGAAGGCCGACTTCATCCGCGCCGCCGTCGCCGAGATCAACAGGCTCACCACTGCCGCCCTCGCACCGGGGCAGACGGTGCACCTTTTCGACATGCCGAAGCGCTTTGCGGCGACGCTCGAACCGGAAGGGTGAAGATGAGGAACCTCGTCGCGAGAGATGATCGCCCTGTGTTCCCGTTGTGTTCCCATGCCCCCGGTGATATCTGAATACTCCCACCGCCGGTCCGCGGCCTTGCCCTCGCGCCGCGAATCCTGTCTGTCGAAACCATGGAATTCTCCCCCCAGCAGGACGAAGCGCTGAAGGCGGTTGCGAAGTGGCTGAAGGCCGGACGCCCCCAGGTTTTCCGGCTGTTCGGCTATGCCGGCACCGGCAAGACGACGCTCGCCCGCCACTTCGCCGAACATGTCGACGGCCAGGTGCAGTTCGCCGCCTTCACTGGCAAGGCGGCCCAGGTGCTGCGCTCGAAGGGCGCGGTCAACGCGCGCACCATCCATTCCCTGATCTACCGGCCGCGCGGCGAGGAGGCCGTCGCCGACGAGGCGACCGGCAAAACCTCGATGAACCCGACGTTTTCGCTCAACCGGCAGAGCCCGGTGGCGCGTGCGAAGCTGGTCGTCATCGACGAATGCTCGATGGTCGACGAGGAACTCGGCCGCGATCTGCTCTCCTTCGGCACGCCCATCCTCGTGCTCGGCGACCCGGCGCAGCTGCCGCCGATCTCGGGCGGCGGCTTCTTCACGGAAAGGGAGCCGGACTATCTGCTGACCGAGATCCATCGCCAGGCGCGCGACAATCCGATCATCCGACTGGCGCTCGACGTGCGCGAGGGCCGCGAATTCATGAAGGGCGATTACGGCACCGCCCAGGTGATCGGACGCGAGGACGTAGACCGGGATCTCGTGCTCGCCGCCGACCAGGTGCTGGTCGGCACCAATCGTACCAGGCGGCGTTACAACCAGCGGCTCCGCGAGCTGAAGGGTTTTACCGCCGACTATCCGCAGGCCGGCGACAAGCTGGTCTGCCTGAGGAACGACCCGGCCAAGGGCCTGCTCAACGGCTCGCTGTGGAAGGTCATGACCGCGTCGCGCGAGACGGTGAAGCCCGGCATCAACCTGCTCGTCTCGCCCGAGGAGGACGATCCGGACCGCGGCGTCGCCAAGATCAAGTTGCTGAAAGCCGCCTTCGAGGATCCCGACGCCGAGATCCCCTGGCAGCAAAAGAAGCGCTTCGACGATTTCGACTACGGCTACGCACTGACCGTGCACAAGGCGCAGGGCTCGCAGTGGAACAACGTCGTGCTGTTCGACGAGAGCTGGGCGTTCAAGGACTCACGCCAGCGCTGGCTCTACACCGCGATCACGCGGGCGGCCGAGCGGCTGACCATCGTGCGCTGACCGGCCTCGTCAGACCGGGGCAAGGCCCCGGTTGAGCTTCGTCGCATCGCCGCCGGCCCAGGCGAGCGCCTTCTCGTCCATGACGCGGAACCACAGCGGCGGCACCAGCGCGAGCAGGAACGAGCCCGGATAGCCGCTCGGCAGGCGTGGCAGGTCGTCGAAGTTGCGCAGCGCCTGGTAGGGCCTGAGCGGATTGGCATGATGATCCGAGTGCCGCTGCAGGTGGAAGAGCATCAGGTTTGAGACGATGTGGTTGGTATTCCACGAATGGCGCGGCTGGCAGGGTTCGTAGCGGCCGTCCGGCCGCTTCGCGCGCAGCAGGGCGTAGTGTTCGACATAGTTCGCCATGGTCAGGTGGAACCAGCCGGCGAGGTCGTGGACGGCGAAGAAGACAAGCATCGTCCAGCCGAAGGCGGCGATGGAGGCCGCGACCATCGCCAGGTGCAGTGCGTAGCCCTGAAGCAGGTCGTTGCGCCACGACCAGACGGGAAAGCCCTTGCGCCGCAGGCGGTCGGCCTCGAGCCGCCAGCCGCGGATCAGCGCGCCCGGCAGTTCGCGTGCGGCGAAGGCGTAGAGACTCTCGCCGAAACGCGACGAGGCCGGATCCTCGGGTGTGGCGACCTGAATGTGATGGCCGCGATTGTGCTCGATGCAGAAATGCGCGTAGCCGGTCAGCGCGCAGGCGATCTTGGCGCCGGCCTGTTCGGCGCGGCCCGGCTTGTGGCCGAGCTCGTGGCCGACGACGAGCGCCGGCCCCGACGAGGCGGCGGCGCCGAGCGCCAGCCCGATGAACGCCCAGAACGGCAGGTTCATCGTACCGGCGGCGACGATGGAGAGCGCGAGCGAAAGATAGTAGACCGGCAGGGTGGCGAAGAGCAGGGCACGGTACCAGCGGTCGGCGCTCAGCGCCTCCACCAGTTGCTCAGGCGGGTTGAACGGATCTTCGCCGACGATCATGTCGAGCACCGGCACGAGGCCGTAGTAGAGCGCCAGCGCGAGAAAAGCCCAGGCGGGGTCGCCCGTAGCCATCACCAGCGCCGCACCGAGGCCGGGCGCTGCCGGCGCGACGACCGACAGCAGCCACAGATGGCGCTTGTCCTGGCGCCAGAGCGTCCCGCCCGCCGAACGCTCGCCGAGGCTGCCCATCGGCTTGCTTCTCCCTATTTGCCGAATGCCAGCCTAGCTCATTTCGCGCCGCTGGAACACCGTTCCGACGTTCCTGTCGGCGGAGTTGACCTGTATAGGAGCATGTCCTTCGCCACCGCAGGAAGTGCACCATGCCCGCCAAGCTGTCCGTCAACCTCAACGCGATTGCCCTGTTGAGAAACCGCCGCGACCTGCCGTGGCCGAGCGTCGAGCATTTCGGCCGTCTCGCGCTTGCCGCCGGCGCGCACGGGCTCACCGTGCACCCGCGTCCCGACGAGCGGCACACCCGCCATGCCGACCTGCCGGTGCTGCGGGCGCTGATCGACGACGAGTTCCCCAAGGCCGAGTTCAACATCGAAGGCTATCCGACGGAAGACTTCCTGCGCCTGGTCGAGGCGAGCGAGCCCGAGCAGGTGACGCTGGTTCCGGACGATCCGTCGCAGGCGACCTCCGATCACGGCTGGGATTTTCGCGCCCAGGGGCCGTTTCTCGCACCGATCGTGAAGCGGTTGAAGAAGGGCGGCTTCCGCGTCTCGCTGTTTGCCGACGCCGATCCGGCGGGCGTGGCGGCGGCGGCCGACACCGGCGCGGACCGGATCGAGCTCTACACCGGCCCCTACGG
>DUSC01000308.1 GCA_012842935.1 Hyphomicrobiales bacterium
ACCGCCGCCAGAACCCGAACCCGAAGATCAAGGGATAGAGCTTTCGACATCGCCTGCCCGCCTCCGCTCCGGCAGGCAGCTTGAATCAGAACCAGACTGATTTGGGAATCCCGATTCAATCAGATCGGGCGATGCTCTAGAAGCGGTCGGGGAGTCATCCACCCCTTCTCCGCCCCTCGTCGCCCCTCATCCCCATCGCGCTCACGGCGCCCACTCCACCCGCGGGGATAAATTCCGCGACCCTCTCCAATAAAATCAATGCCTTGCGCGATTTTCACCCCGATTCCGGGCAATTTTATCCCCCTCCCCGAAACCCGCCTTAGACTCGCCCCGGCAAAGGAGGCCGGCATGGACGGTGGCATGGACGGGCGGAACGAAAGGATGCTGCTGAAGATCGCGGCCCTGCTCGTCTCGCTGTCGCTCGTCGCCGAGCGCGCCGCCGGCCGGTCCCTGCCCGTGCGTTTTCTCGTCCTCTCCATCCTCGGCCAGGCGGAAGCGATCGCGCGGGCCTTCGTCCTCCGCGAGACGCAGATCGATTGGCCGGACTGGACAGCCCTGGCGGACGCGCCGGAATTTTGCGGCCATCCCGCCGATGCCGCGTCGCTGGCGCTCCGCCTGCGCCTGCTCGCCGTGATGCTGGCCGATGTCGTCGAGGCGGGCTGTCTCGCCGCAAGCGACGAGACTTGCGCCGGCGTCGCGCCTTATGTTCCGGCGACGATCCTGCTGCTCATCATGCCCGGCCGCCGCCGGCGGTATGCTGTGGCATACCGGCCGTGGGACACGTCCTAAAACCTTGCCGGACCTTTCGAGCCAAACCCTCCGATCGCCGGCGCCGGCGCCGACTCAGCCTTCTCAGCGCGGCGGGACAGGAATCATCGCGGCGACCGCGCGGTCGCTTTCGCGCTCGCTGGCCGCAAGGCCCGCGGCGACGCCGGCGCGGTCGGCGTCCGGCCGGTTCTGGCTCATCTTGCGCTTGCCCTCGATGCGCGTGACCGGAATGCGCACGCCGACGATGCCGCGCAGCTGCGCCCTGACGAAGGCCTCCGGCGCGTCGCTCACCCGCCACGGTTCGGCGCGCCCGCCCTCGTGAAGATCGGTCAGCCGCGAGACAACGTCGCGCAGCCGGTCCTCGTCCTCGTAGAATTCGACCGGCCCGTAGGCGTGCACGGCGACGTAGTTCCAGGTCGGCACGACCCTGCCGTGCTCGCGCTTCGCGGCATACCAGGACGGCGTCACATAGGCGTGCGGCCCGGCATAGATCGCCATTGCCTCGCCGAGCGGCGAAAGCCTCCACTGCGGGTTGGCCTTCGCCATGTGGCCGTGCAGCACGCCGAATGCGCCCTCCGTCTCCTCGAGGAAGAGCGGCAGCGGCGTCGCCATAAGGCCTTCCGCCGTCGCCGTCACCAGCGTCGGCAGGCGCACGTCGCGCATGATGCGGCGCAGTTCGGCGGGATCGTCTTCCTTGAAGGCGGGGGGCGTGTACATCGCGATGTCCGCTGTCGTCGGGCCGGTGACTCGACTCTAGAGCATTTCCGGCGAAACGCATTCGGGCAGTCCCGGCCGCGCCGCTTGGGCCAGCCGGACGGCGTTCGGCTACCCGCTCCGCCCCACCGCCTCGGCCAGATCCTTCGCCAGGTCGCCGGCCGGCACCACCTCGATCCGCGCGAGCCCGAGCCAGCCGGCCATCAGCGCCAGTTCTTCCGCCAGCGCCTCGGCCGTGTGCGCCGGGGCGTGCAGCTCGCGATGCGCGGCCATGACGCGCAGCACGCCGGCCTGGCGGTCGGCCTTGAGGTCGACGCGGGCGGCGATCCCCTCGCCGAGCAGGAAGGGCAGCACGTAGTAGCCGTGCACGCGCCGCTCGGCCGGCGTGTAGATCTCGATGCGGTAGAAGAAGCCGAACAGGCGCTCGGCGCGGGAACGCTCCCAGACCAGCGGGTCGAACGGCGACAGCAGCGCCCGCGCCTCGATGCGCCGCGGCCTCTTCGCCGCCGGGTCGAGATAGGCCTGCTGGCTCCAGCCTTCCACCCGTACCGGCACGATGTCGCCGGCCTCGACGAGCTCGGCGATCCGCGCCTTCATGTCCTCGGCCGGCAGGCGGAAATAGTTGCGCAGGTCGGCCGCCGTGGCGACGCCGATCGCGCGCGCCGAGATGCGCAGCAATTCGCGCTGCGCCTCCTCCGCCGAAGGGGTCGGCAGCGACAGGATCGCCGAAGGCAGCACGCGCTCGGTGAGGTCGTAGACCCGCTCGAACGAGGCGCGCCGCTCGGCGGTGGTGATCTGCCCGGTCCAGAACAGCCATTCCAGCGCGTGCTTGGCCTCGCTCCAGCCCCACCAGCTGCCCTGCCCCTTGCCGCCCTCGAAGTCGGACGCGGCGAGCGCCCCGCGCCTGTCGATCTCGCGCAGGACCTGCTCGACGAAACCGGTGCGCTCGGCGGCGAACTTCGCCAGCCCGCCATAGATGCGCTCGCCGCGCCGCGCCCGTTCCATGCGCCAGCGCATCAGCGGCTGCAGCTCGAGCGGCAGCAGCGAGGCCTCGTGCGCCCAGTATTCGAAGAGCGCCCGCTTCCTGCCCTTCGCATTGTCGTCGATCAGGCCGAGCGGATAGGGTCCGAGCCGGGAGAAGATCGGCATGTAGTGGGCGCGCACCAGCACGTTGACGGAATCGATCTGCAACAGTCCGTTGCGCGACAGGAAGCGCTTCAGGTGGCGCCGGTCGACCGCCGGCAGGACGCCGCGCCGCTCGCCGAAGCCCTGCGCCGCGAGCGCCATGCGCCGGGCCGCCGCCGCGCTGATGCTTTCCTTCATTCGCCCGCCTTCCCGTCCATTTTCCCTGCCGCCAGAGAAAGCGCGCCGGGCGGCACGGCGCAAGCGCCACGGCCCAGTCGAGCGCCATCGCGGCGCCCGCGCCACCCGGAATCGGCCGCGCTGCGGACAAACCGTGTCAGGAGCGGCCGCGCCTGCCCGATCGGCGGGGCGTCCCCCGCCTTCGCGGAGACGCCGAGGAAAACCGAAGGAATGGCTGGACAGGCCGGGAAGGGATGGCTATATGCCCGCCATTGCCGTTTCCGACGGCCGTGGGTGTGTAGCTCAGTTGGTAGAGCAGCTGACTCTTAATCAGCGGGTCCACAGTTCGATCCTGTGCACACCCACCATTTCTTTCCTCGACAGCTGACAGATGACGCGGACAGGACCGGCGCGTGCGCGGTCCTACGCCACAGGACGGAGGTCGCCATGCCACGGAAGCAACCTTCCCGTTTCCTCGCCACCGTCGCTGCGGCGCTGTTCTGCGCCGCGGTTCCCGCAGCGCCGGCCATGGCACAGCAGACCGGCTGGGGCCAGATAACGCTCAACAACCAGACGTCGATCGCCCTCGATCTTTACGTCGACGGACACTACGCCTGCCGCGCGCTCGCGGGCCTGTTCTGCACGAGCCAGGAACGCGAGGGAAAGCATGTGTGCACCGCCACGGGCGAGCGCGGCCATGCGGGACCATTCCCCTGCCCCATCAAGTCCGGCGAGTCGTTCACCTGGACCGTGGCCGAGTGAGCGGCGGCCGCCCAACGGCCCGGATCACCGGGACGCCGTGAGGGGCCAGCACCGCGCGCGACCGGCCGCTCCGCGCACGCATGCTTGGTAAACCCTTTCTTAGCGACTGATCAACTATGTGAGGGAAGTGGGAGATCGTCTGCCGCGCCGGGCGAGCGGGCGGATCCGCCGAGGGGATTCTGTCGCGCCAATGCCTTGGCACCTGCCGACGAACGGCAAGACGCGGTTGGTCGCGGTCTTGCTCGCCCTGAACGGGCTCGGCGTGGCCGGAGCGGTCGCCGGCGTCGCCGCCGCGCCGACGGGCACGCGCATGGTGGTGATCGCACCGCCGTGGAGCGAGCCCGGCCGCATCGTGAAGATCGTCGCCGCTGCCGGCGGGTCGCTGGTCGACGGCGGCTCGCGGGACTGGATCGTTCTCGCCGAGAGCGGCGAACGCGGTTTTGCCGCGCGGCTCCTCGCCGCGGGCGCCCTGATCGTGCTCGACGGCAGACTGGGAAAATCATGCTTCGACCTGGGGAACTCGAATGAAGCGTCTCGGTGAAATAAGGGGAATGGCATCGGTTTTCGTCGTCGCCCTGATGTGGGTCGACGTCGCCCTCATCCTGGCGAAGGCCTGGTTCGCCGCGGAGGCGAGCACGACGGTGCTCGTCGCCGGCAGCCTGCTTGTCGCCGGCACGGCGACGGCGCTGTGGGCCGTCGACCGGGTCGGACAGACTACACGATTCGTCTCCGGCGCCTCGCACGCCGCCCTCGTCGCGCTGCTCGTCTACGGCTTCACCGGCTCGTCGCTGCAGATCGACATGCACATGTATTTCTTCGCCTCGCTGGCGGTTCTGGCGATGTGGGTCGACTGGCGCCCGATCTTCACCTTCACCGCTGTGACCGCGGTGCATCACCTCGTCCTCTACGTGCTCATGCCGGCCGCGGTCTTCCCCGGCGAGTCCGAATTCACCCGCGTCCTGCTCCACGCCGTCATCCTGCTCATGGAAGCGGGCATGCTGTTCATGATCACGCGGATCGTGGCGCGTGCGCTGAACGAGAGCGAGACGGCGCTGGCCGACAGCCTCGCGGCGCGACGGCAGGCCGCCGAGCTTGCCAGCGAGGCCGAAGCGGCCCGGACCGCGAAGGAGCGCGACCAGCACGAACGCGCCGCCGCCAAGGCCGAGGAGACCAGGCAGATGCAGGCGGCCGTCGCCGAACTGGCGACCGGCCTCAAGCGACTGGCCGACGGCGACCTGACGGTCAACCTGGCACAGCCCTTCGTCGGGGACCTCGATCGGCTCCGGATCGACTTCAACCTCTCCGTCGAGAAGCTGAGCGAGATCCTCAGGCAGATCCAGGGCAGCGCCATCTCGATGGACGAGAGCGCCGCCGAGATCCGTTCCGCTTCGAACGACCTGCTCAAGCGCACCGAGCAGCAGGCCGCCTCGCTTGAGGAGACTTCCAACGCCTTCGAGGACGTCGCGACCTCGGTGCGCCTCGCCAGCACGAAGGCCGAGGAGGCGTCGCGCATCGCTGCCACGGCGAGCGCCAGCACGACCCGCTCGCGCGGCGTGGTCACCAACGCGGTCGAGGCCATGAACCGAATTCAGGAGGCCTCCAACGAGATCTCGCAGATCACCGACCTCATCGACGGCATCACCTTCCAGACCAACCTGCTCGCCCTCAACGCCGGCGTCGAGGCGGCGCGCGCCGGCGAGGCCGGCAAGGGCTTCGCCGTCGTCGCCCAGGAGGTGCGCGCGCTCGCCCAGCGCGCCTCGGGTGCGGCCACCGACATCCGCAAGCTGATCGAGAAGTCCGGCGCCGAGGTCGACCAGGGCGTGAACCTCGTCAACGCCGCGGGTGAATCGCTCGAGGAGATCTCCGTGCAGGTCGCGCTGATCAACGATACGATCGGCGCTATCGCGGCCGCGTCGAAGACCCAGGCCGAAAGCCTCGGCGCGATCAAGGCTTCGGTGAGCCAGATCGACAAGATCACGCAGATGAACGCGGCCATGGTCGAGGAGAATACCGCCGTCACCCATCGGCTCGCCGGCGAGGCTTCGGGCCTCTCCGAACTGGTACGGCAGTTCAGGCTGGGTGGCGTCCGCCCGGCCAGTGCCGGCGGCAAGGACCGCCCGGCTCCCTCTCCCGCCCGCGAGATGATGGCGTCGCTGTCGAAGGCCTTTTCCCGCGGCTGACCGCGCGGCTGGCCCGCGGTTGACCGCGCGGCTGGCCCGCGGTTCGACCAGCGGGCGCGGGCGCCGGCGCTTCTCGTCGCGCCGCCCCGCTCGCCGGTTTCACACGAAAAGCATGCCCTCGGCGACCTTGACGGCATGGCCGCCGATGCGCGCGGCCGCGATCGCACCCTTGTCGACGTCGATTTCGAGGCGGATTCGCGACGGCCGGCCCATCTCGACACCCTGCTCGATCCAGTATTGTGCCGATCCGTCCAGCGGCCGGTCGAAGTGGTTGACCGCGCCGGCGAAGGCGGCGACGGCCGAGCCGGTCGCCGGGTCCTCGGGAATGCCGAGGTGGCCGGCGAACATGCGTGCATGGAAGGCGCATTCCGGGTCGGTCGTCTCCCGGCAATAGACGAAGGCGGCGGGGGACAGTGCCTCGACGGATCCGGTCAGCCCCGTCCAGGCCGCTTCGTCGAGGCGGGCCTTCGCCGCGGCATCGAGGTCGCGGACCGGCACGAGCACGAAGGGCACGCCGCCCGACCACAGGCCAACGGTGTGGTTCTCGAAACCGACCTCGTCGTGGCCGAGACCGAGCGCTGCCGCAACCGCCTCGGGCGTCGCCGAAAAGCCGAGGCGCGCCGGCAGTCGCGGCAGGTCGAACTCGGCGAAGGCCGCTCCGCTGCCCCGCGACACGGCGCAGCGCACGGCGCCCACCAGCTCCTCGAGCACCAGGATGCCGGCGCCGCCGCCGTCGCTCTCGGTCAGCGCGATCGCCGTGCCGACCGTGGGATGTCCGGCGAAGGGCAATTCGTGGCGCGGCGTGAAGATGCGCACCGCGGCCCGATGGCGGGGATTTTCCGGCGGCGACGTGAAGGTCGTCTCCGACAGGTTGAACTCGCCGGCGATGCGCTGCATGGCGTCGGTGTCCAGTCCTTCGGCATCGAACACGACGGCGAGCGGGTTGCCGGCAAGTGCCCGGTCGGCGAACACGTCGTAGACCGCATACCTGCGTTTCTTCATCCTTCCGTCCCTTCCGCGGCCGTCGGACCGCCAACATGAGCGATAATTAATTTGAATTCGCCCGCCCGAAGCATGATCTCTCGGGTGCAGCGACTTCTAGAGCGACAGCAGAGGGGTGCGCAATGGACCAGATCGTCACCCGACCCCGGACCGAGCCCGCCGTCACGCGCAGGCCCGACGCGCCCGACGTGGCCGCGGCCCTGCGCCTCGACGCGAGGGGACGCGGCCGGCGCAGGCGCTGGCCTTATGCCGCAGCCTTCTTCGTCGTGGCCGCCGGCATCGCCGCTGGCGGCTACTTCTACGCCGGCCGGACCTCCCCGGTCATCGCCTACGCCACGGTCGCGGCCGAGCGCGGCGACATGACCGTCGAAGTCTCCGCTACCGGCAATCTCCAGCCGTTGACCAAGGTCGACATCTCCAGCGAGCTGTCCGGCGTCGTCCGCTCGGTGCGGGTCGAGGAAAATCAGCGCGTCCGCGCCGGCGACGTGCTCGCCGAGCTCGACAAGACCAGGCTCGTCGCCCAGGTCGAGCGCAGCGAGGCATCCGTCGAGGCGGCGCGGGCACGCGTCACCGACGCGCGCACGACGCTCGACGAGACGGAGAAGGCGCTCACCCGCGCCGAGCAGCTCGCCAGCCGCGGCATGACCACCGACCAGGCTCTGGAAACGGCGACGGCTGCGCGCGACCGGGCGGCGAGCGCCGTCGCCATCGCCGAGGCGAACCTCGCCATAGCCGTCGCCGAACTGAAGCTGCAGCAGGCCGACCTCGAGAAGAGCACGATCTATGCGCCGATCGACGGCATCGTTCTCACCCGTTCCGTCGATCCGGGCCAGACGGTCGCCGCGTCGCTGCAGGCGCCGGTGCTCTTCGTCATTGCCGCCGAACTGGAGAACATGGAGCTGAAGGCCGCGATCGACGAGGCCGACATCGGCTCGGTGAAACCCGGACAGAAGGCGGTCTTCACGGTCGACGCGTTCCCCGACCGCAAGTTCGATGCCGAAATCCGCGACATCGCCTACGCATCGGTCACGACCGATGGCGTCGTCACCTACGATGCCCGGCTCGACGTCGACAATGCGGAACTGCTGCTCCGACCCGGCATGACCGCGACCGTCTCCGTCGTGACCCGAGAGGCGAAGGACGTCCTCACCGTGCCGGCCGCGGCGTTCCGCTTCCGCCCGCAGGCCGTCGGGCCGCGCGGCGGCTGGAGCCTGCAGAGCCTGTTCATGCCGCGCCTGCCGAGTTCGGTCGGCCGGCGTGAGACGACCGCGTCGACCGACGGCACGCGCACGCTTTACGTGCTCAAGGACGGCAAGCCGGTGCCGGTCAGGGTGAAGACCGGATCGACCGACGGCGAGCGCACCGAGATCCTGTCCGGTCTCGACGCCGGCGACCTCGTCGTCACCGGCACCACGACCGCGGCGAACTGAGGGCAGGCGCGTGAGCGGTTCGCCCCTCATCGAGTTCCGCGACGTATGGAAGACTTACGGCCATGGCGAGGCCGAGGTCCATGCGCTGGCCGGCGTCGATCTCTCGATCGAGGCCGGCGAGTTCGTCGCCATCATGGGGCCTTCCGGGTCGGGAAAGTCGACGGCGATGAACATCATCGGCTGCCTCGACACGCCGACGTCCGGCCGCTACGCCTTCCAGGGCGTCGATGCCGGCCGGCTCGACCGCGCCAGCCGGGCCACGCTGCGCAACCTCTACATCGGCTTCGTCTTCCAGGGCTACAACCTTCTGGCGCGCACCACGGCCGCGGAAAATGTCGAGTTGCCGCTCATCTATCGCGGTGTCGGCAGCGCGGAACGCCGCCGGCGGGCGCTGGAGGCGCTCGACCTGGTCGGGCTGAGGGGACGCGAGGACCACACACCGGCCGAACTTTCGGGCGGCCAGCAGCAGCGCGTCGCCATCGCCCGCGCCATCGTCACACGGCCGATGCTGCTCGTCGCCGACGAGCCGACGGGAAATCTCGATTCCGCACGCAGCCACGAGATCATGGAATTGCTCGTCGGTCTCAACCGCGACACCGGACTGACCGTCGCCATGGTCACGCACGAGTCCGACGTCGCCGCCTATGCGCGGCGCACCCTGCGCTTCGTCGACGGGCACGTCGAGGACGACGGCCGCGGCAAGGAGGCCGCCTGATGCTTTACGAGACGATCAAGCTCGCCCTCGGATCGGTGCAGCGCAATGCGCTGCGCTCGGTATTGACCTTGCTCGGCATCGTCATCGGCGTCGCCGCCGTGATCGCCATGATCACCATCGGCAGCGGCACGACGGAGAAGGTGAAGTCCGACATTTCCAAGCTCGGCAGCAACCTGCTCGTCGTGCGCGCCGGACGTCCGCCGCAGCCCGGTTCTCCGCCGCCGCGGGCAACCCGCGAACTGGGCGCGAAGGACGTCGCTGCGCTCATTCGCGGACTGGACGGCGCACGCGCGATCTCGGCCGCCTCGCAGAAACAGGTGCGCGTCGTCTTCGGGACCGAGAGCCTTTCGGTCGCGGTCACCGGCACGGACACGGCCTATTTCGACGCGCGCGACTGGAAGGTGGTATCGGGTCGCGCCTTCGGCGAATCCGAGGTTCGCAGCGGCACCGGCGTCTGCCTGATCGGCGAGACGGTGCGCCAGCAGTTCTTCGGTGCCGGCGACCCAGACGGCGCCGTCATCCGCGTCGGCAAGATGAGCTGCCGCGTGATCGGACTGCTTGAGCCGAAGGGTTTTTCCGGCTTCGGCCAGGACCAGGACAATGTCGTCCTGGTTCCGCTGGCCGCCTTCCAGCGTCGCATCGCCGGCAACCGCGACATCGATACGATCTACGTCGCCGCCGACGACGCAACGCCCACCGCGGTGCTGCAGGAGCGCATCGAGGACATCCTGCGTGACGCACGGCGCATTGCGCCCGACCGCGAGGACGACTTCTCCGTGCGCGACATGACCCAGGTCGCCGATGCCATGGCGAGCACGACCTCGGTGATGACCGGCATGCTCGGCGCCGTCGCCGCTGTCAGCCTTCTCGTCGGCGGCATCGGCATCATGAACATCATGCTGGTCTCGGTCACCGAGCGCACGCGCGAGATCGGCATTCGCCTCGCCATCGGCGCCCACGAGCGCCACATCCTCGTGCAGTTCCTCGTCGAAGCCACGGTTCTGTCGCTCTTCGGCGGGCTGATCGGCATCGCGCTCGGCCTCTCGCTCGCCGGCGTTGCCGCGGTCACCCTGTCGATCCCTTTCAGTCCGAGCCCGTCGGTGATTGCGCTCGCCGTCGGCTTCTCGGCGCTGATCGGCACCGTGTTCGGCTTCTTCCCGGCGCTGCGCGGCGCCCGGCTCGACCCCATCGTGGCGCTGCGCCACGAGTAGCGCGTATGAGCCGTTACCGAATACGTCCCGTCGTCTGCGCCTCAGACGGGCGCCGGCGCGAAATGCGCGCCGAGAAAATAGGGCCATACGATGAGGCCGAGCACGCTCCACCAGAATCCGAGCTTCAGGTAGCCGATGGTGAACAGCCAGCCGGCAAACCAGAGCGTGCCGACCGATGAATGCTGCACGACATTGATCCTGCTTTGCATGTGAGGCGCGCTCCGTTGCGGCCGGCACTCTCGCCCGGCGCGGGCAGGCGTACATTGACCGTCGTCAACGACAGGGCGGCGTCCACGGATTGGCGAAGTGCCAGTCGATCAAGGGCCGCATCTGCGGCGCAAGGCCATCGGGTAGGCTGTCGCGGTCGCGGATGACGACCGGCCCGTCGATTTCGGGCTCCGCCTCGCCGGCGACATGGGCGCGCACCGCATCGGCGACGTCGTCCGCGGCGGCGTCGATGAGATAGCGGCGGAAGATCACCGTGGCGTTGTGGATCGAGATGAAGTGGAAACGGTCCTCGCGCGGAACGGCGTCGATCGACAGGCCGGTCTCCTCGCCGACCTCGCGCGCCATGTTGGCGTGCAGGTCGACGCGGCCGTCCCGGAAGTCGACCGGCTCGAACGATCCGGCGGCGAAATAGACCCGGCCGGGATTGGCGGTGTGCCCGCCCATGCGCACCGCGACCAGCGCGCCGTCGCGCGAGACGAGCACCGCATGGGCGAAGGCGTGTTCGGCCGGTGCCGTCTCGCGATGGCGTCGCCAATGCAGGAAGGTCGCGTAGCGGATGGCGTGGCAGCGACCCGAGAGACGTCGCCCGGAATAGGCGAGCGCCGAGAGCAGCACCACCTCGCCGTCGAAGAGGGCCGGATTGGCTTCCGTCTCCTTTCGCCAGTTGTCTTCGATCGCGGCGCGGTTGGCGCTCTCGAAAGGGTGCGGCGTGTCGATCAGTCGCACGTCGACGACGTCCACCGGCAGGATCGCGTTTCGGGGCAGGTCGAACGCCACGGCGACCTCAGGCGATGTCGAGGGTAACGGCGACCGGGCAGTGGTCGGACGCCTTGGGACGGTCCCAGCCGGTGCGCGGGTAGCGGTCGACCGCCTGGCCCGGGGGGAACGGCGTGCGCCAGGGCTGGCCGCGGCGCACGATGTCGGGCACCGCCTTCGCGTTCGCCTTCGCCAGCGCCGGCGAAGCGAGCAGGTAGTCGAGCTGGCACAGGTGCCGCTCCTCCGGTCCGCGCGTATGATAGAGCGTCCACCGGTCGATCGCGGGGCGGCGCGCAACGAGGTTCTCGCAAAAGCCGTCGGCCAGGAGCGTGTCGAGGCTCGAATGGGCCTCCACGACGGGCGCGAACGTGTAGTCCGGATCGTCGCCGCCGATGATGATCCGCTCGCGGTAGTCGTTCAGGTCGCCGCAGATCATCCAGCGCTTCCGCGGCGCGTGATCCCTGCCGAAGCGCGCCTCGATGATCTGCCGCACCGCCTTCGCCTCGGCGATGCGGATCGGCATCGTCGCGTCGCGGCCGGACAGCCCGTTGCGCGAGCTGCTCATCGACTTGAAATGCACGGAATAGATCGTCAGCGGACGCCCGCCGACCGTAACGTCGATCTCGAGGCAGTCCCGGCGGAAGATGCGTTCGAACGGCTTGTTGCCGAGGGCGTCGAGCTCGGGCGTGTGCAGGCCGAATTCGTCGTACGTGACGTGGGCGTAGCTGGTCATGCGCACGAACTCGATCGGCTCACCCTGCCGCGTCTGCTCGCGCATCATGACGGCGACGTCGATGCCGCGCGCATCGTTTCCCGTCGAGGTGTACTTGTTCCGGTAGCCCTGGCCCACCATCTTGAACAGGTAGCCGTATTCGAAGGCCCTCAACGCCTCGACGTCGTCCACCTCCTGGAGGCAGACGATGTCGGCGCGGGTCTCGGCGATGGCGAGCGCTGTCAGCTGGCGGGTATCGTCCGTGTGGGCGATCATGCGGGCCTGCTCGAGCAAACGGTACTCGGCCTCGTCCTTGATCTCGAAGAGGGAGAGCGTGCGGTCCTGGTTGAGCTGGTTGCGGAAGCCCGAATAGTCGAACCGGTGCATGAGGTTTTCGACGTTGAACGTGGCGATGCGCAGCGACATGGAGCGGAGCATTGCCCGCATCCGCGCCCGATTGCAACGTGACCCGGCGTCGGCGCCGCGCAACCGGAGCGTTCATCCGGCGTTCATGCGGCGAGCGCTACTGTGCCGGACCCGGCTGGGCGGGTATTCGCGGGGTACCGGACGATTTCACGAGGAGAATGACGATGAAACGTTTCCTTACGCGTCTCGGCCTGATCGGATTCGCGGCCGCCGGAGCCATGGGCGCCGGCGTCGCCGTCTCGTCGGCCCAGTGCATGCCCGGCACGACCGACTGTGCGCCGTTGCCCCAGCATATCTTCCGCGGCCATGTGGATGGCGGCCATATTTGGCGCGACGGGCGCGCCTATCGACCGGAGTGGCGTCACCATCGCGACCATCGCCCCGACTGGCGACGCCATGCCCGACGCAGCCAGGTGATCATCGACCTCTGGGGCGGCCCGTTCTACGACTACTGGTACGTCCCGCAGTACCGCTACACGGAGCCGTCGCCGCGTTACCGGGTGATCCACCTCTCCGCCGCTCACATCGAATGGTGCCTGGCGCGCTACAAGACCTATCGCTTGTCGGACAACACCTACAAGCCGACGAAGCACACAAGGCGCCAATGTATTTCGCCCTATAGCTGATCGCATGAATCGAGCGGCAAGACGTCGCGAAGACGGTTGAGGGACCTTTTGTCTTCGTTGCTCGGAAGTAGGATTGCGCCATCCGATTCGGCGCGGGACTTACTCCATGACGGCATCGGCGTGGCAGCCAACTGATCGCGAGCATCGCCGGCGCGTGCTGAAGCGCGCGTCCATCCTTGTCGACGTCGATACGTCGGAGATCGCCTGCACCGTGCGCAACCAGACGGAGGGCGGTGCGGAACTGCAGGTTCCCCTCGGCAGCAGTGTGCCGGACGAGTTCCTGCTCTATGTTCCGCTCGACCGCACCGCCTACGCCTGCGCCGTGCGCTGGCGCAGGAACGATCGTATCGGCGTCCGGTTCATGGGCACGGCGCCCAAACCGCACTGGCACTACGGCTGACCGTTCGGCGCAGCGCGCCGGCAAGTGCCGGCTGACCGCTCAGACCCGGTCGTCGAACTCGACCCCGACGGCCACCGGCGAACGCCAGCGCAGGCGCGCGGAGCGGGGAGCCGATTCGCCCGCGATTTCGAGCAAGAACGCGTTCGGAACGGCGGTCGTCTCGCCGAGCGCCAACCGTGCGCCGCGATCCGAGAGATTGCGCACGACGCACTCCAGCGCGCCATAACCCTTGTTGAATGTCAGGCGGCCGCCCTTGAAGACGCGGTGCCTGGTTTCGCTGCGGCGCTCGGCGAACACCTTTCCGTCGAGACCGATAGAGTTCTCGATGATCGGGGACATGTCTCTGGCCTCCTTGTCCGATACCGATCGGGAAGCGAAACATGTGCCAGGCGGGGCGTGCCATTCCGGGACAGCGGGCACCGGGCGAACCGACATGGGCGCCTGCTTGCGATGCCGGTCGCGTCGCAAGCAGGCTCGGAAATGGAAAGGCTGGCGGATCGTCCCGCCGGCCCACCACGCCGCGGGAGGCAGCGTTCAGTTCTTGGTCTTGTCGACCAGCTTGTTCTTGGAGATCCACGGCATCATGCCGCGCAGCTTCTCGCCGACCTGCTCGATGGGGTGTTCGTCGTTGAGGCGGCGGGTCGCCTTGAAGCGGGCGAGACCCGAGCGGTACTCCTGCATCCACTCGCTCGTGAACTTGCCGGTCTGGATGTCCTTCAGCACGCGCTTCATCTCGGCCTTGGTCTCGGCCGTGATGATGCGCGGACCCGACACGTATTCGCCCCACTCGGCGGTGTTGGAGATCGAATAGTTCATGTTGGCGATGCCGCCCTCGTAGATCAGGTCGACGATCAGCTTCACCTCGTGCAGGCATTCGAAATAGGCCATCTCGGGCGCGTAGCCGGCTTCCACCAGCGTCTCGAACCCCGCACGGATGAGTTCGACCAGGCCGCCGCACAGCACGACCTGTTCGCCGAACAGGTCGGTCTCGCACTCCTCGCGGAAATTGGTCTCGATGATGCCCGAGCGGCCACCGCCGACGCCGCAGGCGTAGGAGAGCGCGAGGTCGAGCGCATTGCCGGACGGGTCCTGGTGGACGGCGACCAGGCACGGCACGCCGCCGCCCTTCAGGTACTCGCCGCGCACGGTGTGGCCCGGGCCCTTCGGCGCGATCATCAGCACATCGACGGAAGCCTTCGGCTCGATCAGGCCGAAATGGACGTTGAGGCCGTGGGCGAAGGCGATCGCCGCGCCGTCGCGGATGTTCGGCGCGATCTCGTTCCTGTAGATGTCGGCCTGCAGCTCGTCCGGTGTCGCCATCATCATCAGGTCGGCCCACTTCGCGACCTCGGCGACGCTCATCACCTTCAGCCCGTCGGCCTCGACCTTCTTGGCCGTCGCCGAACCCGGCTTCAGGCCGATGGCGATCTCCTTGACGCCCGAATCCTTCAGGTTGAGCGCGTGCGCGCGACCCTGGGAACCGTAGCCGATGATGGCGACCTTCTTGCCCTTGATGAGGTTGAGATCGGCATCGCGATCGTAATAGACACGCATGGTGGTTTCCTTCCTTGTTGAATGGCGATTCCCGGCCGTCAGGCTCGAGCCCCGGCCGGCGTTCCGTAGAGGGCGAGAAACTGCTGCGTGGCGCGCGCGGCATCCCGCGCGAACTCGGCATCAGTCGTTTCCAGCCGGTCGCCGAGAAGCAGCCGGATCTGAACGTCGCGGCCGACCAGGCCGAAGAAGGTGCGGAACGCCGTCTCGGCGTCATCGAACGAGAGCAGCCCGGCCTCGCGGCCGGCCTCCAGCAGCGGCTTCAGCCGCTCGCCGATGGTGAAGCGCCCGTTGGCGAGCACGATGGCGCCGAGATTGCTCTTGCCCGAACCGGCATGGGCAACGGCGACGCGGTTCAACGCAATCGACGTCTTCGACGAAATCACCCGCAACCAGTTCGCGGCGAAATCCTCGAGGCTCTCGCGCAGCGACGCCGTATCGAGCTTCTGCCGGTCGTAGTGACCCGCCCTCACCTTCGACGCCTGCCAGCGCACGGTCGCGGTGAGCAAGCCGTCGCGGTCGCCGAACCATTTGTAGAGCGTTTCCTTCGAGCAGTTGGCGCGCCGCGCGACGGCCTCCATCGTCAGTGCATCGCCGCCCTCGACAAGCAGCGCGAGCACGGCGTCGAGCACCTCGCCCTGGCGAGGCGTGGGACAATGTTCCCCCGTCGCTGAGATCGCACTTTCCACGCCGTCTTGCCCCCGAACCGTACCGTACGTTACGGTTCGCGTCGATTAGTGCATGATTGGGCGGTTTGCAAGCGCAATGTCCGCTCCCAGTCGGTCTCGCGCAGCCCTATCCTGGCGAAAGGATCGACGATCGTTCCCGACACCATCGCCGCGAGGATCTTCGGTGCCGGGGGGATTCGTGCCACCGTCGCCACCAGCCGGTCCCGCACGAAGGGCAGGACGGCGGAATCCGACTGGTAGAAGGGCGTGAAGGCCATCGACAGCGCCTGGAAGACGCGCACGTGGAAACGCCGCGCCCGGCAATAGGTCGCGAGCGCGTCGGCAAGGCCGGCCTCCCGCTCCAGCGCATGCGCGAGTGCGGCCGCGTCGAGCAGCGCCATGTTGGCGCCCTGCCCGAGCTGCGGGCTGGTCGAATGGGCGGCGTCGCCGATGACGGCCAGCCGTTCGCCGGCCGGCATGCGCGAGGTGTGATGGCCGTAGCGGGCGAGTGTCAGCTGCGAGAAGTCGTCGATCTGGTCGAGATAGGCGGCGCATTCGGGCCACAGGCCGGCCACCCTCGCCTTCCACGCATCGAGGCCGGCGGCGCGCACCGCATCCGCTTCGTCGGGCTTGAGGCTCCAGAAGAAGGCCGCCATCGGTCCGGACAGGGCATTCGGCCGGCCGATGGGCAGGACGCCGATCATGACGCTGGCGCGGTCGTAGCGCTGCAGCAGCGCGTTGGCGTCGAAGCCCTCGCCGCGCCAGCCGAGCGAGGCCCAGAAGGCGCCGTAGGCGAGCGGCCGCGGCTCCGACGGATCGCGTGAAAAGCGGCGCAGCCGCGAGCGGGCTCCGCTGGCGTCGATGACGAGGTCGAAGGCGCCGAGCCGGCGTCCGCCGGTCGCCACGGGTATCGCCTTGCCGCCGGTCTCCATCGCCTCGATCTCCACATCCGTCTCGATTGCGATGCCCTCTGCGAGGGCGGCACGGTGGAGCACGTCGAACAGGGCGGCGCGGTGGACGGCCAGGCCGAAGCGGCCGCCGCGGACCGCCTCGTAGCGCACGTCGAGTACCGTGCGGCCGCTCCGCGCGTCGGCGCCGTACAACCGGTCGATGCGGGCGCCGACGCGCGGAGCGGCCGCACGGTACTCGACG